>CAYZQA010000021.1:0-35652 GCA_964480745.1 uncultured Sangeribacter sp.
AAAAAAGAGCCCCGGAGGGGCTCAACCATAATTCCTAACGACTCATCAGCTCAAACACCCGCCAAAGCGCAATAGCCCCGCTCGCCGCCACATTCAGCGAATGCTTAACCCCGCACTGCCGGATCTCCACAACCTGATCAGCCATATCCACAATCCGCTGCGAAACACCCTCGACCTCATTCCCCACAACCAGCACAACCCGCCCCGAAGCCGGAAGCCGGTAATCGGCCAAATCGATGCTGTCATGCGCCTGCTCCAGGCACACTATCTCCCAGCCATCCCCCTGAAGCCGGCGTGCCTCCTCCTCTGCCGAATCCACATGCCGCCATCTCACAGACTCCTCCGCACCCAAAGCCGCCTTCGCAAGCTCCGGATGAGGCGGGCGTCCCGTGATCCCCGCCAATATAATCTCCTCTACATTGAAAGCATCCGAAGTCCGGAACAAAGACCCCACATTATGCAGCGACCGCACATTATCCACAAGCAGCCGCAACGGCAGCTTCTCCCGCCGCAGATACTCCTCCGCCCCAAACCGCGTCAACTCAACAATACTCTTCTTCTCCCTCATTTCAGCTCAACTCCAGCATCCGCAAAATAGGCCGCATAGCAGCCTCCGCAACATCCGCGGAAACCTCCACCTCCGGAGCCTCCTCACGCATAGCCCGAGCCACCTTCTCCAGCGTATTCAACTTCATATACTCGCACTCGTTGCATTGGCACTCCGCCCCCTCAGCCGGTGCCGCCAGGAACCGTTTCTCCGGACAAGCCTTCCGCATCTCATGCAATATCCCGCTCTCCGTTACTACAATGAATTCTTCCGCCTCCGATTCCCGCGCATAAGCCAACAACGCCGCCGTCGAGCCAACCTTATCCGCTATCAGCTGCAACGGCTTCCGGCACTCCGGATGAACCAGCACCTTCGCCCCCGGATGCTCACGCCGAAGCTCCGCAATCCCCTCCAGCGAAAACCGGTCATGCACATGGCACGCCCCCGGCCAAAGCACCATCTGTCGCCCCGTCACATCATTCAGATATCCCCCCAAGTTCTTATCGGGCCCGAATATGATCTTCTCATCCTCCGGCAGCGAGTCCACAATCTTCCGCGCATTCCCCGACGTCACCACTATATCCGTCAGCGCCTTCACTGCCGCCGTCGTGTTCACATAGCTTATCACGGTATGCCCCGGATGCGCCGCCTTGAGCTCCGCAAGCGCCTCCGCATCGCAACTGTCAGCCAGCGAACATCCCGCCTCCATATCCGGCACAATCACCTTCCGGTCCGGACACAAGATCTTCGCCGTCTCCCCCATGAAATGAACCCCGCACATTACTATCATCCGCGCATCGGTCTTCGCCGCCTGCTGCGCCAGCGCCAGCGAGTCTCCGATAAAGTCCGCCACATCCTGGATCTCCTTCCGCTGATAATAATGCGCCATCACGACTGCGTTCTTCTCTTTCTTCAGCCGCGCGATCTCCTCCTTCAGCTCCTCCTGACGATTCTCGGCTTCCTGACGATTAGTCTCCTCCATCGTTATTTTTCTTATGTAGTTTTAAATTTTAAAATCTTTAATAAAATAATAATAAAACAACAACAACAACAATAAAGCCTGTCGATAACTCCCAATAACTTTCTCCCCAAAAACTTGGATTTCTGAGTTATTGAAATTCTGCTTCCGGTTATCAACAACCCGGATTAAATTCCGCCGTTGATAATGAGCAGGATTCAGCTTTTGTCTACACGCTGTTGATAACTGCAAAGTTAATAATTTCTTTCCTTTCGGAGGGCTCCGGCCTGTAGAAAACCCTGTCAGAAACTGTAGATTTTCCTGTCGAAAAGTTTCAAATAACTTGTGGAAGGATAAGCTTGCAATTTCCCGCCCCCTCCGGCATAACCAAAATCCTTGACAATCCAACCCTTACCCCAAAAACTTATCAAAAACATATCAACCCCTTATCAACACCCTTATCAACAGAAATCCCCCACTTATCGACAACTTATCAACAACCCAATCGCGTTCATAAAAACGATTCCCTGCCGCAGTAGGGACGCGATAAATAGCGTCCAAAAAAGCTCCCCTGCCGCAGTAGGGACGCGATAAATCGCGTCCACGAGCCCCGGAGGGGCTCAACCATGGTTAACCTCGGGCCCTTGCGGCCCGAGGTAGAAAAGCCCTTTATATAAAAAAGAGCCCCGGAGGGGCTCAACTTTCAGTCTTTTGGGGTTTGTAACCCCCAAGCCTTTGTTAGTGCGTCAACACTGTGTTGAGGGCCGCAAGGCCCTCAATCCGCCTCAATAATATGAACTCCCGTCAAAGCAATGCGTGCAGATCTCGCATTTCGGAAGCCCGATCGCCTTCACAAGCCCCTCAAGCGTGTTGAACTTCAAAGACGTCAGCCCGAAGTTTTCCCGGATGATGTCGACCATCCGGTCATACTCCGGCGTCCCCGAGGTCGCATAGCGCTCCAAGTTCTTGTTAGGATCCCCCTCAAGGTCATTGATGATACGCCGCGTGATCAGCTCCAGATCGCTCTTCGATGCGCTGAACCCCACAAACGGGCAAGAATATATCAGCGGCGGGCACGCTATCCGGATATGCACCTCCTTCGCCCCATACTCATAGAGCACCTTGGTATTGTCCCGCAACTGGGTCCCGCGCACAATGGAGTCATCACACAGCAGCACCCGCTGCCCCTTCAGCATCTCACGGTTAGGAATAAGCTTCATCTTCGCCACAAGATTCCTCAGCTCCTGTCGCGAAGGCGTGAAGCTCCGTGGCCACGTCGGAGTGTATTTCGATATAGCCCGCTTGTAAGGAATCCCCTTCCCGCAGGCGTAGCCTAACGCCATCCCGACTCCCGAGTCAGGAATGCCGCAGCAGCAATCCACCTCCGACTTGTCTTCCCGGCCCATGGCCTCGCCGAATTTGAACCGAGTGTCCTCCACATTCTTCCCTTCATAATCCGAAGTGGGGAACCCGTAATAGACCCAGAGGAACGAGCAGATCTGCATCTTCTTCTCCGGCTCTTTCAGTATCTCATACCCGTCGGCCGTGATGCTGACAATCTCTCCCGGCCCTAAGTCTTTCACAATCTCATAATCCAGGTTGGGGAAAGCGCTTGTCTCGCTCGTCGCCGCCATCGCCCCCTCCTTGCGTCCCAGGATGATAGGCGTGCGCCCGCGGAAGTCGCGCGCCGCGATGATGGTCCCCTTGTCGGTAAGGATCAGCATTGAGCAGGAGCCCTTCACCTTCCGGTAGACATTCTCGATGCCCTCCTTGAACGTCTTCCCCTCATTGATAAGAAGCGCCACAAGCTCCGTCTGGTTGGTATTCCCGGAACTCAGCTCCGAAAAATGCCGTCCCTCATCGAGCATTTCCTTCTCAAGCTCGTCGAGATTGCCGATCTTCGCTACCGTCACAATGGCGAAGCGACCAAGGTGGGAATTCACGATGATGGGTTGGGCGTCTGTGTCGCTGATGATACCGATTCCGGCCTCCCCCGTGAATTTACCTAAGTCGCTTTCAAACTTCGTCCGGAAATATGTGCTCTCCAGATTATGGATAGAACGCGCGAAGCGCATCTCCTGGCTGTTGTAGGTCGCCATCCCTCCCCGGCGCGTACCGAGGTGCGAGTTGTAGTCCGTTCCGTAGAACAGGTCTGTAACACAGGGCCCTTTGGCCACCGTGCCGAAAAATCCTCCCATATGTGTTGAGTTAAAGAAAGTGCAAAATTACTATTTTTTTCCTTCTCCCCCAACTCTAACTCATAACTCTCCCCGTCCCTAAATCGCGGAGCAGGTTTGTCGAAGGTGAAAAAACCTCCCTCTCCCAGTAGGGACGCGATAAATCGCGTCCTTGAGCCCCTTGGGGCTCAACCTTTTTGTAAAAGCCCCAAGCTTCAGCGCAGGGGTAACTCAATGCGCCTCCAGCCAATTAGCCCCGACCCCGCAGCTCGCCTCAAGCGTGACGTCCCCGGAATAGGCCCCCTCCATCTCGCGCTCCACAATCTCCTGAAGCGCCGGAAGCTCCTCCGGAATGACATTGAAGTTCAATTCGTCATGGATCTGCATGATCATCTGCGACCGCATCCCCCGCTTCTTCATCTCGTCGAATATCCGGATCATGGCGATCTTGATCACATCCGCCGCTGTCCCCTGCAAGGGCGCGTTCATCGCATTCCGCTCCGCATACCCCCTGACAACTGGATTCTTGCTGTTGATGTCCGGCAGCATTCGCCGACGCCCCATCCGCGTCTCCACATACCCCTTCTCGCGCGCATGCTCAACCGAGTCCGACAGATATTTCTTCACAGTCGGGAACGTCGCGAAGTAATTGTCGATTATCTCCTTAGCTTCCCCCCTGGGGATCCCCAGGCGGCTCGCAAGGCCGAAGGCCGAGATGCCGTAGATTATTCCGAAGTTGGCCGTCTTAGCCGCCCGCCGTTCATTCGCGCTCACTTCCTCCGTCGGCTTATGGAAGATCTTACCCGCTGTGATCGCATGGATATCCTTGTCATGCCGGAACGCATCCAGCATGATCTCGTCGTGCGAGAAGTCCGCCATCAGCCGCAGCTCTATCTGTGAGTAGTCAGCCGATAGGAAAAGACAACCCGGATCCGCCATAAAGGCGCGCCGGATTTCACGCCCCTCCTCATCCCTGACAGGGATGTTCTGAAGGTTCGGCGCCGACGAGGAGATGCGCCCCGTAGCCGTTACCGTCTGGTTATAGTTCGTGTGGATCTTCCCCGTCTCCGGATTGATGGCGGCCGGAAGGGCCGTCAGATATGTGTTGAGCAGCTTTTTCAGTGCCCTGTATTCCAATATCTTACCGACAATCGGATTTTTCGCCACCAATTTCTCCAGTATATCCTCGCTTGTCGAATATTGGCCCGTCTTTGTCTTTTTCGCTTTAGGGTCGAGCTGGAGTTTGTCAAACAGTATTTCCCCGACGCGTGCCGGCGAGCCTACGTTGAATTCTTCTCCTGCAAGTTCATAGATTTCCTTTTCAAGCGTCTGGAGACGCTCGTTGAGGGTTACGGCCGCCTCGTCGAGCGCCTTTACATCCAAGGTGACGCCTGCTAACTCCATTTCCGCCAAGACCCTGACAAGAGGAAGCTCGATGTCGCGCAGCAGCTTCTCCATCCCCCCTCGTTTCACGGCTTCGCTCAATGGCTCCCGGAGCTGCAACGCAATGTCCGCCTGCTCGCAGCCCCAGCCGAGAAGTTCCTCCGCAGTCGGGGCCTTGCGGTTTTTCCCCGTCCCTTTAGGCGCAGGATAGGGCAGGGTCTGATAATTGAGAAAGGTTGCCGCAAGGTTCTCTATGTTATGGCGCATCTCCGGCTGCAAGACATAATGCGCCAGCCCGGTGTCATAATAATTCTCCAGCGCTTGGGCCGAGTCATTGCGCGCACGTTGCCCCAATACATAATCCCGCTTCGCATTCGCTGAAACCTTCTCCAGCGAACCCATCGCCATCAGGTCAAGCACGAGCGCCATCCCCGCCTCAGAGTCGGCCGGTATCCAGAACGCCTCTCCCGGCGCTGTGGCTATCGCCGCGCCGATAAGCGTCGCCCCCATGTCGTTCTCTCCCTCCGCATGAAGATAGAGACCGATTCGCTCCTTTCCGTCAAGCCGCCGCCGGACCTCATTCAGCCGCTCCGCATCCCGAGCCAACTGATAATTGGTAGTAGGGACGCGATACATCGCGTCCGGCGCCGCCGACCCAGTAGGGACGCGATATATCGCGTCCTCATTTCCGACTCCCCCATCAGCAAAATCAAACAAAGAAGGCTGAACCCCAGCCGCGCCCTTGCGCTCTTCCGGCCGCGCCGCCCCACGCTCTTCCGAGTCAAGTCGCCGCGCCACCCTCTCCGTCAGCGTCCGGAATTCAAGCTCCTTAAATATGGCAAACAGTTTCTCCCGGTCGGGCCGCTCCACCTCCAATTTCTTCTTGTCAAGCTCCACCGGCACATCCGTCCGGATCGTCGCCAGATGCTTCGAGAAGCGAATCTGCTCCGCATTCTCCTCGATCTTCTTTTTCTGAGCCCCTTTCAGCTGGTCGGTATGCTCCAACAGGTTCTCAACGCTCCCATATTCCTGAATAAGCTTCACGGCCGTCTTCTCCCCGATTCCGGGGCAGCCGGGGATATTGTCGATTTTATCCCCCATCAACGCCAGCAGGTCGATCACCTGCTCCGTCCGCTCGATTCCGTAGCGCGCACATACCTCCTTCTCCCCGCGCAGTTCAAAGTCCTGCCCGCGGTAGGATGGCTTGTATTGCAGAATCTCCGGACTGACAAGCTGACCGTAATCCTTGTCCGGCGTCATCATGAACGTCGTCATTCCCTCTTTCTCCGCTTTCTTGGCCAGCGTGCCGATGACATCGTCCGCCTCAAAGCCCTCCACCTCAATGATAGGGATGCGGTAAGCCTTGACTATCTCCTTGATGATTGGGATCGACTGCTTGATATCCTCCGGAGTTGCCTCGCGCTCCGCTTTGTAGCCCTCGAATTCCTCATTGCGGAACGTCGGGCCCGGCGGATCGAAACAGACCGCCAGATGCGTTGGCCGCTCCTTGCGCAGAAGCTCCTCAAGCGTGTTCACAAACCCGAAGATGGCCGAGGTGTTGAACCCCCCCTGCGTGATCCGGGGCATCCGTATAAGCGCATAATAGGCGCGGAATATCAGCGCGTAGGCATCCAATAGAAACAGTCTTTCTGTCTTCATGATAGTCTTTCTAAAAAGCCCCCAGCGTCAGCGCCAGGGGCTTCAAAATTTGAATTAAAAATGCGTAGCCTTTTTGTAAATGCCCCAAGCTTTAGCGCAGGGGAATAAAAAGGTAAAAGCCCCAAGCTTCAGCGCCGGGGGTTTAAGCCTTAAAGATAGCTAAGATTGATTTTAGCAAACTCAAGGTCATTGCGGGCCCGGTTCTCCATCGTCTTGTCAAGCTTGATCGCCTGGCGAAGATTGCTCAGGACACTGTTCTGATCCCCCGTGCGTGCACCGACCACTGCCTGCAGGTAATAAGTCGTCGCGTCCGGAGTCTTGATCTCCTTCAGGATGTCGCGTGCCCCCGAATAATCCTTCGAAAGGATGCGCGCAAGCGCCGAGTTGTTCGTCTTCGTGTCGCCGAAAGAAGTGATCGCTTTCTGGAGGTCACCCTGCGTCAGGTAATAGACGCCCAATGCGTCAGCGCTCTCGGGCACACCCGTCGCCGATCCGATAAGCTCATTGGCGCGCGCATAGTCGTTGTTCAGCATCGAGATAAGACCCAAGTTCATCGCAGGCTCCTTGGCTGCCGGATTCAGACGCAACGCGTGCTCCCAGTTTGCCTTTGCTCCGGCATAGTCCCCAACCTTGAACTGCGTCACAGCCAGGTTGTTGAACGTCCGGTAATCCTTCGAGTTGACAGAGGCTGCCGTGTTGTAGACCTCCATCTTCTTCATATTGTCGTCCGTCAGCGTAGCGATGTAGAGAATCTCCTCCTCGGTCAGCTTCGTCGGGTCCGTGTTGAAAAGGTCGATAAGCTCCCGGTCGCTCTTGCCGATCACGTTGATCGTCGCCATCACGCGTGAATAACGCAGCTGCGGAAGAATCTGGTCGGCCAACTCATTGAACACGCTCGAAAGGTTGCGGATCTCACGCTCCCTCTGCTCCGGATCCGGATACATCTTAAGGACGCTGATGATCAAGTCCTTGTCCTGGATGTTGCTCTTCTCCACAAGTTCCTCGAATCCGGCCCAGTCCTCAGGCGTGAACGAGGAGGTCAGCTCACCGAATTCCGTGATCTTGTCCTTCTTCAGCTGATTCTCCACGAGGCCGGTCGTGTTCTTCTCGCGCTTCTCTGCAAGTTCCGTGTTGAATGCCAGCGTGCCCTCCGGAGAAGCATACGAGCTGACAGAAATGCCCGCGATCTCCTTGTTAGGCGCTGCGTTGGCCTCAAGAAGCTGACGGTTAAGGTCGATATAATCTGCCTTGTCTGTCTGCGAACTCCGAACATTCGCCTGATTGATCAGGAAGTGGATGTCCGCGCTATATTTCTCCGTGATGATTCTCTGGTAGTCATCCTTCGCCACTGCCGGGCTCGCCGTCTTGGCCGACGCCAGCGTGGAAGTCGCAACAACTCCATAACCCACCTTCACGCGCGGCAGACGGTAGGTCTTCCCGTTCTGGTCGACATTGAAGTCAAGATAAAGGTCCGAATGGGCCATCGCCGGATTATAAGCAATCGTGAAAGGAATATTCACATCCCCTCCATTCTCATAGCTCACAACCTGCCCGTTAGCGCGAACATCCACGCCCTGGAACACCACTGGCTGCGCCATAGCCTCGCTCTCAACGCCGGAAGCATTCGTCCAGCTAAGCACCGGCGTCGCCGTTACCTTAGCATTCTTAAGCATGAATTTCGCAGGGATATTTCCCTTAACGGTGCCCGGAACCGTGGCTCCGACCGTCTCAAGCGGTGTAGGCACCGCAGTAAAATAATCGCTCTTGAACTGACCCAACTTCTTCGAACAGCCCGTAAGCCCGATCAGCGCAACAAGCCCAAGATATCCAATTCTCTTGTCCATTATCTATTCTTTTTAATAATTGTCCCTTTTGAGTTAAAATTAATTCCGTCAAAAATATCAAAAATCCCCCAAAATCCCAAATCCATCCCCCCAATCCCCCAATTTTTATATTTTTTTATTACTCCCCGGGCGTTTCCCTCCCACAGCCCCAGTAGGGACGCGATATATCGCGTCCACTTTTAGTCCCTGGGGGTTTGTAACCCCCAGGCCCTTGTTCAGCCCTTGCGGTTTTGCAACCCGCAAGCCCTCCGAGTCCTCTGAGTTCTCCGATTGTGCGGAGCCCTCCGGGCTCCCAACCCCCAATTTCCTGTCATTTTGCCATCCCCATCCCCACTATTTCCCATGTCCCAGCCCAAAATTATAGAAATATGTCAAAAATTAAACTTTTTTTCAAATTTCTCTAACAATTTGTTTTGTTTTAAATTTATTTTTCTTAATTTTGCTCCATCTCTCCTCCCCACCAGGGACCTCCCATAGCCGGAGTAGGGACGCGATACATCGCGTCCTCAGAGCCCCGGAGGGGCTTCACCACGGTTAGCCGCAGGCCCTTGCGGCCTGCGGGGGACGCGATATATCGCGTCCATTGTGCGAGGCCCATAGGGCCTCAAAACCCCGAAATAGATTGTCAATTTCATATATTTTTAGGTTAAGATTTAGATGATAGATTAAATTTTGATTAGTTGTTGTTTCTTTAATATTTTGTCATTTCCGCACCTCAATCCCTCCCGCACCGTCGGAAGGTAGTAGTTTTTTGATGGATAAGTTACGATTGATTGAATATTGCGGATATTGACTTCCGGGATAGCCCACCGTGGATTCCTGTTGTCCCCGAAGGCTTTCCCTGATGCAACCTAATTTTAATTTACTCGCCGGAGGCTGCAGATCGTAGAGATTAGCAGCCCCCTCTTTTTTTTGCCCTAACCATTCCGAGCCCCCCGAGTTCTCCGATTCCTCCGAGTTCTCCGATTGTGCGGAGCCCTCAGGGCTCATAACTAGGGCTCCCAACTCTATAATAACTCAAAAATTTTTAGTAATTTTGCGCTAATGTTCCGAATTCCGGCCTTAAGCCTGTGGATTCCCCGACGGTTTCAATTCCCGTAGTGACTATGCAGAATATCATAGACAAAGTTGACCCCGATCTGATTGTAGCTGAACTGACCCCTGAACGTTTCCTCCGCAAAACCAACAAAGGTGGAAACGAAATATATGTCGTAGACGCCTTCAACGCCCCTAACACAATGAGGGAAATTGGTCGCCTCCGCGAAATTTCCTTCCGCGAAGCCGGCGGCGGCACTGGCCTCGACTGCGACATCGACGCCTTCGACACAATGCAGCCCCCTTGCCGCCAGATGATCGTCTGGAACCCTGACGACAAGGAAATAATCGGCGGATACAGGTTCATACTCGGCTCCGACATCCTATCCGAAAACGGCCGCCCACGAATCGCCACATCCCACATGTTCGATTTCTCCCCGCAGTTCCTACGCGACTATCTGCCATACACCCTTGAACTCGGCCGATCCTTCGTCGTCCCCGGCTACCAGATCACAGGAGGACGCGCCAAGACAATCTACGCCCTCGACAACCTCTGGGACGGACTCGGAGCTATCACGGTCCTCCACCCCGAAATCAAATACCTCTTCGGGAAAGTCACCATGTACCCCTCCTTCGATGCCGTCTGCCGCGACCACATCCTCGGCTTCATGCACAAGCATTTCCCCGACCCCGACAACCTCGTCACCCCTCGCTCCCCTCTCCCCACAAATGCTGACTCCCCCGAGATTCAGAATTTTTTCAACGGCGCCGACTATCGCGAGGATTATCGCATTCTCAACAACCTCGTCCGCGCTAACGGACTCAACATCCCTCCCCTCGTCAACGCCTACATGTCTCTCTCCCCAACAATGCGCGTCTTCGGAACCGCAATCAACGACGAATTCGGTAACGTCGAGGAAACCGGCATCCTCCTCAGCATCGAGGAAATCCTCGAAGAAAAGAAGCAACGACATATCCTCACATTTTCACCAACCAAATAAACCTCACACACCCCTCACCGATGGAAAAAGATTCCCCCTCTCCCCGCTCCTCTCATTCCCCTCTCACTATTCTCATGCTCGGAGGCTCCCGGCGTGTCTCCCTCGCCGAACTCTTCCAGCGCTCCGGACGCCGGATCGGCTATGACGTCAAGATACTTGCCTACGAACTCGACGACCGCGTCCCAATCGCCCTCATCGGTAAAGTCATAAAGGGCCTCAAATGGTCTGACCCCGACGTCGTCGAGGACATCGAGCGAGTCGTCCGCGAATATAACGTCAACATCATCCTCCCCTTCGTAAACGGAGCCATGGAGATCGCGGCCCTCTGCAAAAAGCGGCTCCCCGAAGTCTTCGTCCCCGTCTCCGACTACGAACTCTCCCAGAAACTATTCGACAAAGTCGAGGCCGCCCGCCTCTTCAAGGAAGCCGGAATCCCTATCCCCCGCACATACTCCATCATCGACAACGACATGCCTGCCATCGCAAAGCCCCGCCGAGGCGGCCGCTCGCGCGGCATACGCATATTCAACGAAGTCGATGATTTGATGCATCTTGAAAACCTCGACGACTACATCATCCAGGAATACCTCGGCCACACGCGCGAATACACCGTCGACTGCTACGTCTCCCTCTCCGGCGAGCTCCTCGTCAGCGTCCCCCGCGAACGCCTGGAAATAATGGGTGGCGAATCGACCCGGACCGTCACATGCCGCATCCCGGCCCTCATGGAAATGACCCGCAAAGTCATCGACTCCTTCTCCTTCCGAGGCCCCGTCACGATCCAATTCCTCCACGACCTTGACAAAGACCGCTTCCTCCTCCTCGAAGTCGTCACCCGCCTCGGAGGCGGCGTAATATGCTCCATATACGCCGGCGCACCAATAACCGACTACATCCTCGCCGAAGCCCTCGGCATAGCCGTAGCCCCATGCACCGACTGGGCCGACCACGTCCTAATGGCCCGCTACCAAAAAGAAGCAATCTTCTACAACGCCAAATAATCCAGTAGGGACGCAATAAATCGCCCCAAAAAGCCCTGGAGTAGGGACGCGATATATCGCGTCCAAATAAATGATTGCCAGCAAGTAGGGACGCGATATATCGCGTCCTCAGAGCCCCGGAGGGGCTCAACCACGGTTAACCGCGGGCCCTCGCGGCCCGCGGATGAAAATCAAAAAAAATTAAAAAAAAGAGCCCCTCGATGGGGCTCTTTTTTATATTCCCTGCGTCAACACAGTGTTGAGGGCGCAAGCCCGAAATTTTCAAACATTAAACCGGAAATGCATGATGTCCCCATCCTGGACAACATACTCCTTCCCCTCGACGCCCATCTTCCCGGCCTCCTTCACGGCTGCCTCCGACCCCAACGTCACGTAATCATCATACTTGATCACCTCCGCACGGATAAATCCCTTCTCGAAGTCCGTATGGATGATTCCCGCAGCCTGCGGAGCCTTCGTGCCCCGGATAAACGTCCACGCCCGGACCTCATCCGGCCCAGCCGTGAAATAAGTCTGCAAATCAAGCAGCGCGTAGGCCGCACGTATTAGCCGCGACACGCCCGATTCCTCAAGCCCAAGCTCCTCCAGGAACTCCTGACGCTCCTCGTACGTGTCAAGCTCAGCAATCTCGCTCTCAGTCTTGGCCGCAACTATCATCAGGTCGGCCCCCTCGGATGCTATCGCCTTCCGGACAGCCTCCACATAGGCATTCCCCTCAACAGCCGCCCCGTCATCAACATTGCAGACATACAAGACAGGCTTATTCGTCAGAAGGAAAAGCTCGCGTGCGAATTTCTCCTCCTCCTTCCCCTCTATCACGACGCTCCGCGCAGGCTTCCCCTGCTCCAGAGCCTCCTTATATTTCCTAAGAACCTCCAGCTGCATCTTAGCCGTCTTGTCTCCGCCTGCCTTCGCGGCCTTCTCCGTCTTCGCCAGGCGATTCTCCACGGTCTCCAGATCCTTCAGCTGAAGCTCATAATTGATCACCTCCATATCCCGCACAGGATCGACCGTCGTGTCCACATGCGTGATATTGTCATCATCAAAACAGCGGAGCACATGCAGGATCGCATCAGTCTCCCGGATATTGGCCAGAAACTTATTCCCGAGCCCCTCACCTTTGGAAGCCCCCTTCACAAGCCCCGCAATATCTACAATCTCAACCGTCGCCGGCACCGTCGACCGCGGATTGCACATCTCCACAAGCCGCGTCAGACGCTCATCAGGCACGGATATCACCCCCACATTGGGCTCAATCGTGCAGAACGGAAAATTGGCCGACTGTGCCTTCGCATTGCTAAGGCAATTGAACAGCGTCGACTTCCCAACATTTGGCAACCCGACGATTCCACATTTAAGCGACATCTCCTTTTTATCTTTATCTTTCTTTTTTTATTTATTATCTTCAGTCCGTGCGTCAACACTGTGTTGAGAGCCGCGAGGCTCTATTCAGTAGGGACGCGATAAATCGCGTCCATTGCGCGAGGCCCCTGGGCCTCAATCCTTGGGGGTTTACCAAGGCCGATAAGGCGTCCAATCATAGACATAAGTCTCCACACGCCCCCCATCCGTAACCCACTGCAGGCAAAGCGTATGGTTATTGTTCGTGAACCAATAGGTCCCGTCCATTCCCCCGCCCCCGCGGTACTGGATATCGATCGAATTATAAGCCCCCTGATAACCCTGCTGGCACCAGTAGCGCAATTCCTCCCGATACTCCCGGTAATTGTCATAATAGTAATAATATCCCGATCCGTTCCGGAAAAACTCCAGATAATTCGCATTCCGCGCCGCCACAGGCTGCGTGTTGATCTGCACAAGCGTCCAAATCCCCTCCAGCCGCGGATCAGTATAATTATAGCTGTTGCCCGGCGTGTCCCACCATATCGTGTTCCCGCAGGAGCCAAGCCCCGTCAATGCCGCAAATCCAAGCGCCAATGACCCCAATATCTTGTAAATCTTCCTCATATATATTAGTGTTTAATTATTAACTCTTAATCCCCCCAGCTTCAGTAGGGACGCGATAAATCGCGTCCTTGAGCCCACGGGCTCAACCTTTTTGATCGAGCCCCAAGCTTAAGCGCCGGGGTAACCTATAAATTCATCAACGAGTCCGCAATGACAGTAGCCTCCGTCTCAAGCGTCGGGTCGAAACTGTCTTCCAGCTCCTCCCCCTCCTCTTCCGTAGGCTCCTCCGGCTCTATCGGCTCTTCGACCGTCATCGCCGGGCCCTCATCCTGATAAGTGAATATCGGCTCCTCACGCACGCTCTCCTCCTCCTGAACCTCTATCTCCGCTTCCGGATCATAATTGTCATTAGGATTCAGAGTCTCGCTCCGAAGAGTCGTCACCATCATCAAAACGCCAAAAACAAAGAAAAGGATGCAAATTCCCGCCAAAAGCGCGTCAATCCCCAAAAACCGGGGCCGCCCCTCAGCTTCAGCGCCGGGGGTATGCGTCCTGCTCCCCCGCGAAATCAAAGCCGCCAAAGGAAGAAGCGAAGCCAATATCCAGAATCCCCCCACAATCCAAAGCAGCGGAATCCCCGTCTCAGGCCCAAGAAGCCCCACAAGACCCGTCAGCACACCGGCTACCCCCAGCGTAACAATCCCCCAGCACACAAGCGACCGCCACAGCCCTCCCGCAGGCTCCCGCCCGCTGAAGTCCGAATAATGGTGGATGAACGGCCTGATGAAATATGCCTCGAAATAATCCTCATAAACCACCTTCGGGTCGTAGAGATTTCTGATCCTTTTGAGCCTGCTGATCCGCATTTTCTCCTGCTTTTAGTCAGTTTGATTCCTCCTTTTGGGTTATCCTGCAAATATAAGGATTTTTTTTTGATATTCCTCCTTAGCGGAGCCGAACCTCGCTCCCGGCCCGATCCTTTACCCCCGGATTCAGCGCCTTGATCACGCTCAGCTTTATCCCGAACCGCTGAGCCAGCGAGTGGAAGCTCTCCCCCTCCCCCACAGTTGCCCGGCTGATCCCATCAGCCGGTGCCTCCAGTTTGTCCTCCAAGTAAACCTCCTCCCAATCCTTGATCCTCCCGTCCTTCTTCGCGTCGTTATAGGCAAGCAGCTTCTTCACATCCAGATTGAATTCCTTCGCAATGTCCGAATATTTGTCCCCCGGAGCCGCAATCACATAATGCAGCCCACGGCTCCTCCTGACTTTATGGGTCGTCGTAAGCATATTCCGGATAAATTCCGCATTCTCCTCCGCCAGTCGTCCCCCGGCCGTGTCGTAAAGATAGAGCCCATAGCGCTCGATAATCGTGATAAGTCGCTGCGCATAATTCGGATCCGTCGCGTAGCCGCACTCCCGGAGCCCCCGTGCCCAGCCCTCATAGTCCGTCTCATCAAGCTCAAACAGCTTCGCGTAGCGTTTACGGCTAAGAAACCGCGAATGGTCATGAAAGCTCTCTCCCGCCGTCCGGTAAGCACGGAAACACTCATTCGGAGCGTCATCGCTCCGCAACAGCGTGTCCCCCTCCCATTCCTTATGGCATTTGATCCCGAAATGGTTATTTCCCCGCGTTGCGAGCGTCGACCGCCCCGCCGCGCTTTCCAGAAGTCCCTGGGCCAGCGTGATCGAAGCCGGTATCCGGTAAGCCTCCTGCTGCTCGATCGCCATCTGTGCATACTGGTTGATATAGTCCCGGTAAGCATCATTCCCCGACGCGCCCAGAACTCCTATTATCCCCAAAAATATAAAAATCCCGATTAATCTTTTCATTGTTCTAACTAAAGCAACTCCGCCTTCAGCAATTGAAAGCAACTGCAAATTTAGCAATTAATCTCCCCCTATCTCTCCTCCTTAATCAATAATTTGACTAATTTTGCCCTTATCTCCCACGGTGGAGGGCAATCTAAACCGAAAAATCCGTATGAAAAACAAGAAATTAACGGTAGAAATGACCGAATGCGACTACTCCGAGTTATCCCCGGCCGACCGCCGGCTCGTTGACGTCGCCAAAGAAATGACCCGCAATAGCTACGCCCCCTACTCGCGCTTCCACGTAGGCGCCGCCATCCTCATGGACAACGGCGAGATCGTCCGGGGAAGCAACCAGGAAAACGCCGCATACCCCTCCGGCACATGCGCCGAGCGCACCGCCTGCTACCAAGCCTCCGCCCTTCACCCCGGAGTCCCGATCCGCAAAATAGCAATAGCCGCCGCAACCGTAGTCCCGGCTCTCAGCGACAACACTGTGCTGAGGGCGCAAGCCCGAAGTGGAGAGTCCTCCGAAGAAAATCAACTAAAATCTGACTTCTTAGAATTCCAGAAATCTCCCATAAGCCCATGCGGCGCCTGCCGCCAGGCCCTCCTCGAATACGAACATCTCCACGGCCCCATAGAAGTAATCCTCTACGGCGAAGACCGCACCCTAATCCTCCCCTCCGTCTCCTCCCTCCTCCCCTTAGCCTTCACCGAATTCTAAAAAAATAGCCGCGAATTCTCGCGGCTATTTCCATTAATCTTCATAATACTCTGCACAATGCTCAAAATACGAGCGTACAAGTCTCTTAATAATTGCTTTCATAACTCAAATGTTTTACGTTCAGGCCCCCGACGGAGCCCTCCCTATTAAACATTGCCCTCCCGGCGCCTCTCTCGGCTGCCTGAGAGCCTTCTCAGATATAGATCCTCCCCGCAGGGAGCGTGAAATCTTTCCAAATAGAACGCGAAGTTATGAAAAATGGTTCATAATATTATGTTCTAAAACATAATTCTTTTGCAACTATAAGAAACTCAGTTAAATAAAAATTAATTTTTATTCTGCAACAAGCAGATAATGATTCTTCTTTCCCTTCTGGATGTGGATATACTTATCCCCGAGCAGCGCCCCGGCGTCAATCGTTGCCGCCGGATCCCCAAGCTTCTCCTTGTTCACGCTAAGTCCGCCACCCTGGATCATCTTCCGGGCCTCTGCCTTCGAAGGGAACACGCCGGTCTTCACCGCCAACAGCTCCAGCACAGGAATCCCCGCCTGAAGCTCCTCACGGCTGATCGTGAACCGTGGAACTCCCTCGAACACATCAAGCAACGTGGCCTCGTCAAGCTGCCGAAGCGCATCCGCAGCCTTGTTGCTGAAAAGTATCTCCGACGCCGCTACCGCTGCCTCGTAATCCTCCTTGCTATGGACCATCTCCGTCAGCTCCTTCGCCAGGCGCTTCTGCATCGGACGTCCCCCGGGGTTGGCCGCATGTTCGGCTGCCAATTCCTCGATCTCCTCCTTCGTCAGGAACGTGAAGATCTTGAGATATTTCTCAGCATCCTGATCGCTCACATTCAGCCAGAACTGATAGAATTTATAAGGACTCGTCCGCTTCGGGTCGAGCCATACGTTCCCGCTCTCCGTCTTGCCGAATTTGCCCCCGTCTGCCTTCGTGATCAGCGGGCAGGTAAGCGCGTATGCCTCCCCGCCGAGCTTGCGGCGGATAAGCTCGGTGCCGGTGGTGATATTACCCCACTGGTCCGAACCCCCCAACTGCAGGCGGCAGCCCTTATCCTTATATAGCGTCAAGTAGTCGAAGCCCTGAAGCAGCTGGTAAGTGAACTCCGTGAAGCTCAAGCCGTCGCGGGCCTCCCCGTTCAGGCGCTTCTTCACGCTGTCCTTCGCCATCATGTAGTTGACCGTGATATGCTTCCCGATTTCGCGCGCAAAGTCCAGGAAGGTCACATCCTTCGTCCAGTCATAGTTGTTCACCAACTCAGCCCTGTTAGGCGCATCGCTTTCAAAATCAAGGAATTTCGCCAACTGCGCCTTGATCGCGTTCTGGTTATGGCGCAGCGTCTCCTCGTCAAGCAGGTTTCGCTCGGCCGATTTCCCCGACGGGTCGCCGATCATCCCCGTTGCGCCCCCGACAAGGGCCAACGGCTTGTGACCGCAACGCTGGAAGTGACGTAGCATCATCACCCCGCAAAGGTGGCCGATATGCAGCGAGTCGGCCGTAGGGTCAATACCCAAGTAGGCCGTCGTCATCTCTTTCTTCAATTGTTCCTCAGTGCCGGGCATCATGCTATGCACCATCCCGCGCCACGTAAGTTCTTCTATAAAATCCATATCTTAAGTCTGTTGTTTTCCTGTTAGTTTATGAGTTCAGGGAAGTCAAAGGGTCTTCAGCAGCTGCATAACTGTCCGCCCCACTCTCCCTAACGTCGCCGGGTCAATAATCTCCATCCGGTCATCCATCGTGTGCCATGTCGGGTTGAACCCGTTCGGACGGTAGTCGATGATGTCGATCGCCGGGATTCCCTGCTCGATCAGTTTAAGGTGGTCGTCCGTGACTGCCCCGCCGTAGACGCGTGGGAAATATTCCCCCTCGCCCACTTGTTCGGCTGCTAAGCGGAGCGCATCGTCAAGATCTGCCGCCGCCTGCCGCGAGAAATATTCCGCCGGAAAGACGGCATCCTTCCCCCCGACCATATCGAGCAATATCCCCCGCGCCGGAGCGTAGCCCGGCTTGATCGGATTCTTCGCGAAATATTCCGTCCCTAACGCCCAGGAGTCCTCATCCCCCTCCGAACCGTAATCTTCGCAGTCCGTGAAGAGTATGTCGATTCCCTTGCCGGGATTGGCCGCGCCCAACTGCCGCGCGATCTCAAGCAGCACGCCGACGCCGCTGGCCCCGTCGTTGGCCCCGTCGATCGGCTTCCCGTGGTTATCCGGATTCTCATCCTTATCGGCCCAGGGGCGTGTGTCGTAATGCGCTAATAGGAGTGTCCGGTCGGTGGCTTCCGGATTGAATTGACCGAAGATATTGCGCATCGGCAGCGACGTGCCGTCGAAAGCATTCACTGTCGCGCGTTGCTCCGTCACGGCCGCGCCGTGACGCCGAAGCTCCGCAGCAAGCCAATCCGCCGTGGCCCGATGGGCTGCGCTCCCTGGAATCCGTGGCCCGAACCCGACCTGACGCGCAACATAGCTGTAAGCCGAATCCGCCGAAAAGCTGACCGCCGCCGTCCCGACCCCCGAAGAGCCGGCATCGGCTTCAGCTGAGGAAGCCGCCGAAGCCTGGCTCCGACCCCCGCAGGCTGTCAGCGACAAAGCCCCGAACAGCCCAACAATCCCAGCAATCAAATATCTCCGAGCTTCCATAATCCTTATTAAATCGCGTAGTAGGGACGCGATAAATCGCGTCCTTGGGCCCAACAGGGCCCAACCTTTTTGATCAAGCCCCAAGCTTTAGCGCCGGGGTTAGTTTATTCCGCAAATTTAATACATATCCCCCTATTCCCCAAAAGCTCACCGCGCCCAGTCACAGTCACAATATAAATCCCTCCGGGAAGCGATTCGTTCCGTAGCCGCTGCCCCGTCATGCTCCAGACCTCCACGCCGGCCGTATCCCCATCATAAAGGATACGCCCCCCAACTTTCGTGAACAGTCCTGCCGCCGTTTCCCCGGCAATCTCCATCACGCCCTCGGGGTCCCCCTCCGTGACTTTGATCCGCCGCGAGTTGATAACGCTCCCCGTGGAGCCCTCTATGAGCACAGCCACAACATGCAGCCCATCGGGATCCTTCACGCTCGATGGCATCTGGATCCGCGTCTCAATCCGGTAGCTTTCCCCGGCAGTCAGATCCTCCGGCAACAGCCCCGGCTCACCGTAGAATGACGACCCACCGATTCCGCGTGCAACATGGTTATACATCGTCTCCGCAGGACTGCCGGCCTGGCTCCAGTCGCCGAACAGCGGGTCCATTCCCCCCGACAGATTGTTAGTCTGCGAGCCGGGAAGTCCATCCTCCGTCACGACCGTCAGCACATTCAGATAGCTCCCCCGGCGGTTCAGCGCCGGCTTCACAATCCCCCGGACGCGTATCGTCTTCCCGTCGGTCACGCCCTCCGTCAGCTCAAGGTCTGCCTCTGCCGGACGCACTAACTCCTCACGCACATAGTCCGCGAACGTCACGCCCCCTTCCGGCGACGTGAATCCCGCCAAGCCCGTCAGCGGGTCGCTCCATGTCGGCTGCGCCACAACCCCTCGGTTGATCCGAGCCGCCGGATAGGCCCCCGGCGACAGGAACTGGTCATAGGCCGCGTAGCTCACACGGTCGTCATTATGAACGGCCACGATATTCACCAGATCCCCATATTCTTCCTCGATATTCTCCAAGGCCAACATTCCTAACGGGCACCAGCCGCACCAGCTTCCCGTGCTCTCTTCAAGCAGCACTTCCTTCCGCGTCGCCGCCGTCAGATCCTTCACCCGGAAGTCAATCCGTTTCTCCTCGTCATTGAGCCGTATGATTACGCGCCCCTCATTCTCCTCCCCTTTATGAAGCGGAAGCGGGGTCTTGAACGTGAAGCGGTAGGTCTCCCCGGGCTGGAGGTTAAGCCCGCTCGCAGCGTATTCGCTGACAGCCTTTCCATCCCCATCCAGAAGCGTAGCCGCCACCCGGTCATATCCTTTCTGACCCGTCAGCGCAACCCGAACGCCGACCTCAACCTTGTCGAGAGCGACAACCGTAGCCGGAACTTCCGTCGTCACGCTGTAGTTGCCCTTGTATTCGACCTTGATGTCATCGACAAAGATCGCGCTCTGGTTAAGATTCCGGTTCAGGAAGGCGATATGGATAGTTTCCCCGGCATATTTTGCCAGGCTCAGCTCAGTCTCTTTCCAGTCTCCGGCAAGGACCTCCTCAAACGCCCCGGGGCTCTCCCGCTCATCATAGATTAGGTCTCCTTCCTTCAATATGCGGTCAGCCATCTCCCGGTCTATCGACCCGTATTGGTTCTCATCTTTCCAGACATAGACCCGCAGACGGTCCTGCTTCCCGTTCAGGTAGCTTTGCGATTTGAAACTCAGGACATTCTCCGCGCTCTCCATCTTCAGCGCCGGAAGCATGAGCCAGTCCTCGCTCTCCCTTCCAGTGTCGAGGGTCATCGACGTCGACGCCGCGCAATAATCATACTCATCGTCATCCCTGACCGAGAAGTTCCAGGGAGTGTTGCTCCGGTCGAAGCCCCAGTTCTCCATCTCCGGCGTCGGCATGTTGTTGTCTCCCTCGAACTGAAGGAATCTTCCCAATGCCACATTCGGATTGCTGAAGTCTTCCGAGAAGAGGATATTCCCGATCTGCTCGGGAGTCTTCACCTCGAACGCCCCCTTGTAGCGGACCGTCGTCTCCTCGTTGGCGAAGTGGCCAGTGATGTCCGTGACGAGTCCCGCCGGGATCACAATCTCATATTCTTTCTCTTTCGGCAGATAGCGCGAGGTGGTCGGATACATCCCCAACCATTTCCCCGAAGCGACGACAGCTAATGGGCAGAGCGCCGTCTCTCCCCTGACTTTCTCTCCGCTCCGGTCTTCAAGCTCGTAGAGGTAAGCCCCCTTTTTCGTGTCGGGGATGACGATCTCGCAGTCGAATTCAGCCATGACGATGCTGTAGTTCGACAGCTCCATCAGTCCGCTCCCCTCCGACGGCACAAAGTTCTCCGCCGTTGCCGGGCGCGGTCCGCGTCCCGTGTAGGTGATGACGCTCTCGTTGTTGCGGCTCGCTGTCCCCGCGATATAGAACGTCCCCTCCGGAATCACAATCTCATATTTGCTCCCCTCTTCGGCCTCCGTGGCGTCAAACATGGCGATATAGCGGCTGCCGCCTCCGGATTTCAGCTCGGTGGCCTCCCGGTAAAGTTCCCCATCTTTCTTCATTATGATTTGCTTTTCCGGATCGACCATTGCCCGCTGAGTCAGCGTCAGCCCGATTTCTGCAAGCCAGGAAATCGTGTTCCCCGTGGCCGGAGTGCCCATGATCGTGTCGAGCAGGTTGACATCCTTGGCCGCTTCGATGAATGGCTCCGGAAGCGTCACCGACCAACCCTGCACGCGCGGTGCCGATTGCCCCGTTATCGTCTTCCCGTCGCCCGAGATCGCCATGAAGAAGCTTGTCGATTCATAGCCCGTCGCTTCCTTGAAGTCTATCCCATATTTCTGGCGAAGCAGGCGCGGTATGCTCACGCTCCCTCCTGCCGTCGGGATGCTCCCGTGGTAGGCGTTCCCCTCATTGTCCATCACTTCCCCGCCCCCGCCGCGGTCGTAATGCATCTTCCCCGTCGGGACATGATACAGCGCGTTATGATACACATCCTCCCACGTCCCGTCCGGATTATCCTGAACGCGGACGCGGCTGCAGCCGACCCATTCCCCGCTCGGACACATCGATGCCCCGCTCACATATTTCAGCCCGCGTTCCTCGTCCGCAATCCAACGGTAAGTCTTCGTTTCCGTTTCGTAGATTATATAGCTGCAGCCCCAGCCGGGATAGTTATGGTCTACCCCCGCCAGGATATATTTCCCATCCGCAGAGATATGGAAGAACGCCACATTCGGCGTTTCTCCCTTGGCCTTATGCTCCTCCAGGGTCCCCTTGTCGATGATTCCCCGCTCATACATCTCGTCATAGTTGGGCAGTTCCCCCAATTCGACGCTCTCCCCATCCTTCCACAGCAGCGGAACAAATTTCGTGAACGATTTCGAGACCCAGGCCGTCATCCATCTTCCGTCGGGCGTCACATCGGACACTCCTCCCATATATCCCCGCAATTTCCGGTCATCCATTGGCAGGTAAGTCCAGACCCCATCCTTGTAATAGGCCGGATATTCGTTGAATTTGCCGACGATTATCTCCCCATCGTCCGTGATGTCTATCGCGTACGCACGATTCCAGCTTTCCTGCTGAGCCGGGTCCGTCAGAGGCAACACCTCGCTTTTCCCTGTCAGAAGGTCATAACGCCGAGGATTTCCGTCGATCGCCCCGTAATCGGCCGACCGCTGCAGCGCCCAGCGTCCATTGTCTGACAGTCCCGACAAAAAGCCGTTGTTGTCGCAGGTCAGCGCGTTCACGATGACTCCATCCTTCGTATAGCCGTAGGCAGCGACGGCTGTCCCCAATAGCAGCCCCGCTGCCATTGTCATTATTGTCTCTTTTCTCATCTTTCGTTCGAGCATTCATGGTCCCTTTGGCCACTCACGGCCCTGCGGATATTTTCCACAAATATAATCATTTCCTTTCATTAAATCCTTTCTTTAAAAAAATAATGACTCCCTTTCGGGCGTTAACTTCAATATGAATCGTCGGTTCTCCCTCTTTGCCCTCTTTTGCGCAGCCTTACTTCTTCTCGCCGCCTGCGGCACGAAGAAGAACACCCCCGCGTCCCGCAATTGGCAGGCCTTCACGACCCGCTATAACGTCTATTATAACGGCAAAACCCATTTCGACGAGCAGCTCAAGGAGATGGAACGCAAGTATGAGGACGACTATACCAGAACCGTCCTCATCCACCCCGCCGAGGCCCGCGCCGACGCCAAGCTCCCACAGCCCTCAGGCGATTTCACGCGGACCATCGAGAAGATGCAGAAGGCAATCCAGCTCCATTCCATCAAGAAGAAACCCCAGAAGAAAGGCTCCTCAGCCAAGGAGAAGGAGTTCCGCGCCCGCGAGGAGTTCAACCCTTTCCTCCACAACGCATGGCTCACGATGGGCCGCGCCCAGTATCTCGGCGGCGATTTCCTCGGAGCGGCCTCTACTTTCTTCTATATCTCGAAACATTTCAAGTGGCTCCCCGACGTCGTCACCCAGGCCCGTCTCTGGATGGTCCTCTCCTATTGTGCGCTCGATTGGGATTATGAGGCCGAGAGTGCCCTCCGCCTCGTTAAGGAGAAGGATCTGACAAATTCTACCCTCCGCAATCTCTACAACCTCGCCCACGCCGATTATAATGTCCGGACCGACCATTACCGTGAGGCTGTCCCCTATCTCATAAAGGCTGCCAAGGCCGCTTCCGGCTCCCAGAAGAACCGTCTATGGTTCCTCCTCGGCCAGGTATATTCCAACCTCGGCGAGAAGAAGAACGCCTACCAGGCTTTCAAGAAGGCCGGCGCCGGCGTCGCCACAGATTACCGCACAAAGTTCAACGCCCGCATCAAGCAGTCCGAGGTCTTCGAGGGTGGCAATATTAAGGGGGAGGTCCGCGCCTTGAGGAACATGGCCCGTTATGCCCGCAATTCAGAGTATCTCGACCAGATCTATTACGCCATAGGTAATCTCTATCTCTCCCGCAAGGATACGACCCAAGCCCTTGAGTCTTACCGCACGGCCGTCGAGAAGTCGACCCGAAACGGTATCGACAAGGCCATGGCCCAGCTTGCCCTCGGAAATATCTATTTCGCCCAGAGCGAGTATGTCAAGGCCCAGCCCTGTTACGCCGAGGCCGTCCCCCAGCTCCCCGACAATTACCCCGACGTGAAGACCCTCCGCCGCCGTAGCGATGTTCTCGATGAGCTCGCCCTCTACGCCGGCAACGTCCAGCTGCAGGATTCCCTCCTCGCGCTCTCCGCCCTCTCCGAGGAGGAGCAGATGAAGGTCTGCGAACGCCTCGCCCGCGAACTCGTCGAGAAGGAGAAACGCGAGGCCAAGGAGGCCGAACGTGAGGCCTATCTCGCCGAAATGGAGGCAAAGGGGCAGGATGGTATCAAGCGTAACGACCAGGCCCCCGCCGGTTTCGTCAACAATTCCGACAAGTCGTGGTATTTCTATAATACGATGACCAAAAACCAGGGAAAGACCGAGTTCCAGCGCCGTTGGGGTGCCCGCAAACTTGAAGACGACTGGCGACGCCGCAATAAGACCACATTCTCCCTCGAACTCCCCGAGGGAGACGACGAGGATGACGACCTCCCCGGCGATTCCATCCCCCAGGCTGGCGACGGCCCCGACGCCGAACAGCTGGCCGACGCCCAGGATCCCCACAAGGCAGCTTATTATTATGCCCAGATTCCCCGCACGCCCGAGGAAATTCAGAATGCCAACGATGTCATTCAGGAAGGCCTCTACAACATGGGCATCATCCTCAAGGATAAACTCGAGGATTTCCCGGCCGCGCGCCGCGAGTTCGACCGTCTCCTTGATCGTTATCCCGACAATATCTACCGCCTCGATGTCTATTACAATATGTATCTCATGGCGGTCCGGACCGACAACAAGGCGCTCGCCGAAAAGTGGCGCGACCTCATTATCTCCGATTTCCCGGATTCCCCATACGGCCAGGCCATGCTCGACCCCAACTATTTCGACAACCTCCGACGCATGAACGAGGTCCAGGAAGAGCTCTACGACCGCGCCTACAACGCCTATCTCAACGACGACAACGCCGCCGTCCACCGCCTCACGGCCGAGATGCAGCAGGATTACCCCCTCTCCAAGATCCTCCCCAAGTTTGTCTTCATCGACGCCCTCTCCTACCTCACGGAGGATGACCCCGACAAGTTCAAGGAGCAAATCCAGTTGCTCCTCCAGAAATGGCCCGACACGGATATGACCGACATGGCCGGAAGCATCATGCGCGGCCTCCAGGCCGGACGCAAGCCCCACGCCGGTATCTCCAATTCCAGGGGAATGATATGGACAATGAGGCTTGGAAACGACTCCGTGCCCCTTGCCGCCGACGGCCAGCCGGCCAATTTCGAGCGAAACCCCGACGCCCCGCAATACCTTGTCCTCGCCTTCCCCCGCGACTCCGTCTCCGCCAACGCATTGCTCTATGACGTCGCCCGCTTCAATTTCTCCTCTTTCGTCGTCAAGGACTTTGACCTGGAGCCGATGAGCTTCGGAAACGTCGGCCTGCTGATCATCAAAGGATTCGACAACCTCCGCCAGCTGGAACACTATCGCGCCGTCATGGCCGATAACGGCTTCACCCTCCCCGAAGGTGTCCGCCCGATCATGATAAGCAAAAACAACTTCGAACTTCTCCTCCGCGAAGGGCGTTCATTTGAAGAATACTTCCGCTTCGAAGAGGACGACGCCGTCGCCCAAACCGAACAGCAACTCCTCGACGCCGAAG
This sequence comes from uncultured Sangeribacter sp., assembly GCA_964480745.1. Taxonomy (GTDB): domain Bacteria; phylum Bacteroidota; class Bacteroidia; order Bacteroidales; family Muribaculaceae; genus Lepagella. The sequence goes on from CAYZQA010000021.1 coordinate 25,459, forward strand.
TAGAATCCGACCCCAACGACGAAGCCGAAGAAGAAGACGAAGACTCCGAAAGTAGGGACGCGATAAATCGCGTCCCCCCCGAAGAAGACCCCTCCGACCCCGAGTAGGGACGCGATATATCGCGTCCTGAGCCCCGGAGGGGCTCCACTACGGTTAGCCGCGGGCCCTTGCGGCCCGCGGAGAAAAAATGATTTTAAAGAAAAATAGAGCCCCGGAGGGGCTCAACTTTCCCAATAACTCCCCCCTGAAATGGACAGAATCCTCTGGGCTGACGACGAAATAGACCTCCTCAAGCCCCACATCCTTTTCCTCAAAGCCAAAGGCTACGACGTCACTACCGTCTCTAACGGCCGTGACGCCCTCGACTATCTCGCCCGCGAGCCTTTTTCCCTCGTCCTCCTCGATGAAAACATGCCCGGTATCTCCGGCCTCGAAACCCTCGACCTCATCAACCGTGACCACCCCGACGTCCCCGTCATTATGATCACAAAGTCTGAGGAAGAAAACATTATGGACCAGGCTATCGGTAACTCCATCGCCGATTACCTCATCAAGCCCGTTAACCCCAACCAGATCCTCCTCTCCATAAAGAAAAACCTTCACAGCCGCGAGATTGTCTCCGTCCAGACCTCCACCGACTACCGCCAGGAGTTCCAGGAAATTTCCTCCCTCATCAACCGTGCCTCCACGATTGACGACTGGATGGATGTCTATCGTAACCTCGTCCGTTGGGAATTAAAGCTCTCCGAGTCCGCAAGCCCCATGGAAGAGATGCTCCTCATGCAGAAACGCGACGCTAATTCCAATTTCTGCAAGTTCGTCAAGCGTAACTACGAGGACTGGGTCACAACCCCCGACCATCCCCTGATGAGCCACGAAATCTTCCGAAACCGCGTTTTCCCTCTCCTCGACGAGGGCCGCAAGGTCTGCTTCTTCCTCATCGATAATTTCCGCCTCGACCAGTGGAAAGTCGTCCAGCCCCTCCTCTCCGAGTTCTTCAACGTCAGCGAGGACCTCTATTCCACAATCCTCCCCACCTCCACCCAATACGCCCGCAACGCAATCTTCGCCGGACTCATGCCTGCCGACATTGCCCACATGTATCCCTCCCTCTGGGTCGAGGAAGACGAGGATGAGGGCCTCAACGTCCATGAAGCCGAACTCGTCGGAACTCAGCTCGAACGCTTCCGCCGCAAGGAGAAGTTTGCTTACACCAAACTGAACGATTCCGCCATGGCCGAGAAGTTTGTCGCCTCCCTCAAGGCCAACGCCGACATTCCCCTTCAGGTCGTTGTCCTCAACTTCATCGACATGCTCTCCCACGCCCGAACGGAATCCAAGATGATCCGCGAACTCGCAAACTCCGATGCCGCCTACCGCTCTATCACTGAGTCCTGGTTCCGCCACTCGGCCGTTGTCGACATCTTCCGCCGCCTCGCCGAACTCGACTACACCGTGGTCCTAACCACCGACCACGGCACAATCCGCGTCGAAAACCCAATCAAGGTCGTCGGCGACAGAAACACAAACACCAACCTCCGCTACAAAGTCGGCAAAAACCTAAACTATAACCCCAAGCAGGTCTACGAAATCCACAAACCGGCCCGCTTCGGCCTCCCCGCCCCCAACCTCTCCTCCAGCTTCATCTTCGCTATGAACGAAGATTTCTTCTCCTACCCTAACAACTATAATTACTACGTCCAATACTACACCGGCACATTCCAACACGGCGGAATCTCCCTCCAGGAAATGCTCGTCCCATTGGTAACCCTAACCCCCAAAAAATGAAATCCCTCCTCCCCCTCCTTGTAGCCGTCACCCTCGCCCTCTCCTTACAATCAGCCGCAGTAGGGACGCGATACATCGCGTCCACACCCCCCACAACCGTCCGAGCCGACCTCTCCCTGACAACCCTCGACTCGGCCCTAATCAACCAGCTCGTAGCCGAAATTGACTCCCTCGGCCTCCTCCCGCGCACAGCCAACAACATTGGCGTCCTAATCCTCCACGACAGCGCTGATCCCGACCCCGCACGCGATTCCGTCGCCATGCGCTATCTCCGATTCGCCGCCGACGCCGGAGTCCCCTCCGCATGCTCAATCCTCGCTGACCTCTCCCTATACGGCCTCCGAGGCCTCCCCCAGGACTCGCTCGCCGCCCGCGAACTCTACCGCCGAGCCGCCGAAAACGGTATGCCCGAAGCCGAATACGACTGGCTCTCCCTCCTCCGCCCCGAATGGGAAGACCTCCCCGCCGACACCGCCCTCACGATGGCCCTCGACCTCGGAGGCCGCAACCTCTTCGCCTCCGCCGTCAAACTCTCGGAAATTGCCGACTCCCAGGACCTCCCCGATTCACTCGCCGCACGCGCCGAAGCCATCATCGCCTACGCAAAGGCAAATGGAAAAGGCACCCCGTACGACTACCGGGGTGCCATCGACTATTTCTATCGCGCAGCCGTCAAGGGAAATCCCTCAGCCGCATTCTTCCTTTCCGAATCCTTGGAAATGTTTCCTGACCTGCTCCGCGACCGCAACGCCTACCTGACGCCCGATCTCCTCCGCGAAATCGCCGCCCAAGGCGGCGTCCACGATGCCCGCGAAGCCCGTCAAGCCCTATTCGCGAATTAGCTTGAAGTAGCGGTCCAGGACCTCATGCGCCGCCGTAAACGACGACTGCTCATTGTTCAGGACCCGAAGCTCCTTCTGCTCCAGCAGCGCCTGGATCTCCGGCCGCCGGTAAAAATCATGCCGCAGCTGCTCGTTGATTGTCTCAAGCATCCAGTATTTCGCCTGCTCATTCCGCTTCTGCTCGAAATAGCCCGTCGATTTCACATACTCGAAATAACGGTCGATCATATCCCACACCTTGTCGATATTCAACTCGAAATACCCGCTGTAGGTCACAACCTCCGGCCGCCATCGGCTCGGCGTCGGCGGAAACAGGTGGAGCGCATTCCGGAACTGGGCCGCAGCCAAGTCTGCCCGCGCCACATTGTCGCCGTCAGCCTTGTTGATCGCGATCCCATCGGCCATCTCCATGATCCCGCGCTTGATCCCCTGGAGTTCATCTCCGGTCCCAGCAAGCTGGATCAGCAGGAAGAAGTCAACCATCGAATGCACAGCCGTCTCGCTCTGCCCGACCCCTACCGTCTCCACAAATATATTGTTATACCCCGCAGCCTCGCAGAGGGCGATCGTCTCGCGCGTCTTCCGCGCAACGCCCCCCAACGAACCTGCCGACGGGGAAGGACGGATAAACGCATCCGGATGGGTCGACAGCTTCTCCATGCGCGTCTTGTCGCCAAGGATGCTCCCGCGGGTCCGCTCGCTGCTCGGGTCGATCGCCAACACGGCCAATTTCCCCCCTTGTTTCAGAACATGCAGACCGAACACATCAATCGACGTCGATTTCCCGGCCCCGGGCACGCCCGTGATACCGATCCGCCGCGAGTTCCCGCTATAAGGAAGGCATTTCTCAATCACCTCCTGCGCCAGAGCCTGATGTGCCTCCGCAGTGCTCTCCACAAGCGTCACAGCCCGCCCGAGGATGCTCACATCCCCCTTCAGGATCCCTTCGACATACTCCCCGGCCGTCAGCTGCCGTGGCCGCGAAGACCGTGGCCGCCGGTAAGGATTCACGCTGGGCTGGCTTCCAACCCCCTCATTCACCGCAAGCCCCTTATAACTCTCATCATTCTCAGGATGTTCCATGGTATAGTGTCTTTGGTAATAGTTCTTATAATCTGCTTTAGTCCTTGGGGGTTTGTAACCCCCAAGTTTTCTTCTATCTGCTGCAGTAGGGACGCGATATATCGCGTCCTCAATTTTTTTAGTCCTTGGGGGTTTGTAACCCCCAAGCCCTTATTCAACAACCCCGCAAACCGCGACCTTCTGCACAGGCAAATTCCCGTCCGAAGTAATAACCGTCACAATCATCCGGAAAGGCCCCGCAGGCAGTAGCCCCGCATCAAGCGTAAGCTCCGCTTCCCCGCTCTTGCCACCCTTAAGCCGCTTCGGCGCCTCACGCAGACTGATCGCTTCGCTATCCCCATAAACGCGGCTCACCTGCAGCGCCCCGCGCCCCTGATTCATTATCCGGAAACTGAACTCCCGCTTGTTCCCCGCCGGGATTATTCCCAAATCCACAGTCGTCGGCGCTATGAAGCAGACCCCGTTCTTCCCCGGATTTCTCTCTATCCCCGGCCGTCGGTCAGGCAGAACCTCCGTCCGGAACAGAACCTCATGGCTCTCGCTTCCCTCCCCATTGCTCAATATCTCTATCGGAATCTCCACCGGCCCCGCCACGCCATGCGCACGAGAGTCGAAATAAATCCCGAACGTCACGATATCCCCCGGCCCCGCGGCCTCCGTTGAGGTCGTCACCTTCAAAGCCGGAGCGCCGCTCCTCGCCACAGGCCGGATCGTGTCCCCGGTCTGATTATAGCCATTGATAAATTTCGTCGGTAAGCCACCCATCGTGATCGTCCCCGCATTGATGCCATCCTCCGTAAGCCGAAGAGGCCCGACCTCAACCGGATAGAACACGGCCAGCGACTCCGGCGTCCCTAACACATTCCCCGATATCCGGATCAGATCCTTCCATTCATCATTGAAAGTCAGCTTGATCGATTTCTCAAACCGCCCCGGGCGTCCCGTCGGATCGTAAGTGAAGCGGATAGTGGCCGTATCCCCCTGCTCGATCGGCGTCTCGGTATACTCCACCGACGTGCACCCGCAGGAAGGCCGCGCATAGGTGATCGTCACCGGAGCCTTCCCACGGTTCACAAACCGCGAAACCCCGGTCTTCGGCCCGGCCAACTCCTTCATCAGCCCGAACTCATAATCCTTCTCAAGCCACTCTATCTGTCCCCAAGCCGAACTCCCAAAAAGAAGCCCCGCCAACAATATCCCAATCTTCCTCATATTAATTCAAATTAATCAACCCAAATCTCGATAAATCAAGATTAATCAAGCTAAATCAAGATAAATCCCGCTAAATCAAGAAAATTCTCGATAAATCCTGATAAATCCCGCTTAATCCCGAAAAATTATTTATTGGGATTAACAACCCCGTTGATCTTAATCCGACTCTTAGACGGCTTCCCATTGCTCTTCACAGTCACAGCCTTAGTAAACCCCCCGGGCCTTCCCAGCGGATTGAACGTAACCTTGATCACGCCCTTCTTCCCCGGCTCGATCGGCTTCGTAGGAAACTCCGGCCGCGTGCACCCGCACTCCGCCGTAGCGTCAATAATCACAAGCGGCGCCTCACCGGCATTCACGAACTCGAACTCATGCGTCACCTTCCCGCCCTTCTCAGCGATTGTGCCGAAATTATAGCTCGTCTCCGTGAACCGGATCTCAGCCTTACCCTTCTTCTTGGCCTCCGCCACTGCCGGCAAAACCAGCAGGCAAGCCACTATCAGCGCCAAAACGCCCAAAAATCTCTTATTCTTCATATCCATAATAACAATCAATAAAACGAAAAGCAAAAATAATAAATCTTTTCAATAACCCCCAATAAGGAATTACCAGCCGCAGTAGGGATAACCAGCCGCAGTAGGAATAACCATCCGCAGTAGGAACGCGATAAATCGCGTCCAGAGAGCCCCGGAGGGGCTCAACCATGGTTAACCGCGGGCCCTTGCGGCCCGCGGAAAATAACTCTAAATAAAAAAAGAGCCCCGGAGGGGCTCAACTTCCCCAACTATATAATTTTTTTCATATTTTTGCACAAATTTTCCCCCTAACGGGTTATAAAGGAAAACCCCCACTTTGCAAGTATATGAAAAACCTCGTCATAGTTGAGTCCCCCTCTAAAGCCAAGACAATCGAAAAAATCCTCGGCCCTGACTTCACCGTCATGTCCAGCTTCGGCCATATCCGCGACCTTAAGTCGCGCGGTATGTCGATCGACATCGACAACGGCTTCCTCCCCGAATATGAAATCCCCGCCGAGAAAAAAGACCTTGTCAAAAAACTCAAGGCCGCTGCCAAAGACGCCGATGTTGTCTGGCTCGCTTCCGATGAAGACCGTGAAGGGGAAGCAATCGCTTGGCACCTCTACGAAGTCCTCGGCCTAAAACCCGAGAACACCCGCCGTATCGTTTTTCATGAAATCACAAAGCCCGCCATCCTCAACGCCATCCAGAACCCACGCGACGTCGATATCAACCTCGTCAACGCCCAGCAGGCACGCCGTGTCCTCGACCGCCTCGTCGGATTCGAACTCAGTCCCGTCCTCTGGAAGAAAATCAAGCCCGCTCTCTCCGCCGGCCGCGTCCAAAGCGTTGCCGTCCGCCTGATCTGCGAACGCGAAAAGGAAATCAAGGCCTTCACCCCTTCCCCCTTCTGGCGCGTCACGGCCATCTTCTCCACCCCCTCAGGCGGCCGCTTCAAAGCCGAATGCCCCCGCCGGTTCAGTTCCCGCGAAGATGCCCTCGCCTTCCTGGGCGCCTGCCGCGACGCCTCCTTCACGGTCTCCGACATCTCCGTCAAACCCGTGACCCGCAAGCCCGCCCCTCCTTTCACAACCTCCACCCTCCAGCAGGAAGCCGGCCGAAAACTCGGCTTCTCCGTCGCCACCACCATGCGAGTCGCCCAGGCCCTTTACGAAGCGGGACATATAACTTATATGCGTACCGACTCCACTAACCTCTCCGAACTCGCCCTCCGCGACATCGCCGGCGAAATCAAATCCCTTTACGGCGACCAATATCTCTCCACCCGCCGCTACCACACCCACTCCAAAGGTGCACAGGAAGCCCACGAGGCCATCCGCCCCACATACATCGACCGCCAGCAAGTCTCCGGCGATGCCCGCGAACAACGCCTCTACGCCCTCATCTGGCGCCGCGCTATGGCCTCCCAGATGAGCGACGCCCTCCTCGAAAAAACAAATGTCGACATCTCCCTCTCTGATAGTAAGGAAACTTTCCACACCGAGGGCGAAACCCTCAAGTTTGAAGGCTTCATGAAAGTCTACGGCTTCGACGCCGAACCCGAGGATGAAGCCGCCGAGCTCCACAAGCTCCACCTTCAAGACGCCTCCATGCTCCCCCCGCTCTCCAAAGGCATGGACCTCTCCCGCGAGGAAATAACTGCAACCCAGCGCTTCACGCTCCCCCCGGCTCGCTTCTCCGAAGCCTCCCTAATCAAGAAGATGGAAGAAATTGGCATCGGCCGTCCCGCCACATACGCCCCCACCATCTCCACTATCCAGCAGCGCGACTACGTCGTCCATGGCTCCCATGAAGGAACGCCCCGCGATTACGAGAAAATAACCCTCAAAGGAAATGAAATAGAGGAAGAAACCCTGACCGAAAACACCGGCTCCGACAAGGGCAAACTCGTCCCCACCGACGTCGGCATGGTCGTCAACGACTTCCTCACCGAGTATTTCCCCGACATCCTCGACTATAACTTCACGGCCCGCGTCGAAGAGAAGTTCGACGAGATTGCCGCCGGCTCCCTCCCCTGGCAGAACGAAATGAAAGAGTTCTACGACTCCTTCCATCCCTTCATCGACCAGGTCAACTCCATGCGCCTCGAACGCAAGGTCGGCGAGCGCGTCCTCGGTGTCGATCCCAAGACAGGCCGTCCCGTATCGGTCAAGATCGGCCGCTTCGGCCCCGTCGTCCAGATCGGAGAAGCCTCCGACGAAGAAAAACCCCTCTTCGCCTCCCTCAACGACGGCGTCTCCATGGCCGACATAACCCTGGAAGAAGCCCTCAAACTCTTTGATCTCCCTCGCACGGTCGGCACGTACGAAGACCTCCCCGTAACCTCCGCCATCGGCCGCTTCGGCCCCTACATCCTTCACAACAAAGTCTTCGTCTCCATCCCCAAGGATTTGGCTCCGCAGACAATAACTCTCGAAGAAGCCATCGCATTGATAGAGAAAAAGCGTGAAGAAGCCGCCAACCGGTTGATTCGCAAATTCGACGAGCTCCCCGGCGTAGAAATCCTGCGTGGCCGCTTCGGGCCCTACATCGCCTACAAAAAAGAAGGCGCCAAAAAAGCCGTCAACTACAAAATCCCCAAAGGAACGGACCCCGAAACGCTAACCGCCGACGAAGTCCGCGCCCTAATGGAAAAGCAAGACGCCGCCCCCGCCCGTCCCCGCCGCGCCCCCAAAAAATAACCCGGACCCGCCGCGCCCAAAATAACCGGCCCCGCAATAAATCGCTAACCTGCCGCAGTAGGGACGCGATAAATCGCGTCCAAAAATTGATTATCTGCCGCAGTAGTCCAAATAATTGATCATCTGCCGCAGTAGGGACGCGATAAATCGCGTCCACTGTGCGAGGCCCTTAGGGCCTCAAACCCGTTTCCGCTGGCCCCCGGGCTGCGGCCCCCCGCAGCCCGATTGTGGTCCGGACAAAGTCCGGACTCAGAGCCCCTGCCGGGCTCAACCATCCCCGCTGGTGCCGCGGCGCCGCCCCGCGTCAACACTGTGCTGAGGGCGCAAGCCCGAAGTCCAACCCCAGCCCTTGCGCGTTTGCCCCCATCCCCCCAATTGTTAAAAATTTCCATTTCCCGCATTTTATAACTAACTTTGCAGTCCGTTATGAAATACGGTTTTGACAACGAGAAATATCTCAAGACGCAGTCCGAACACATCAAAGAGCGCATAGCTGAGTTCGGCAACAAACTTTACCTCGAATTAGGAGGAAAACTCTTCGACGATCACCACGCCTCCCGCGTCCTCCCCGGCTTCCAGCCCGACAGCAAACTCCGAATGCTCTCCCAGCTCGCCGACCAAGCCGAAATCGTCATCGTGATCTCCGCCCGCGACATCGAGAAAAACAAAGTCCGCAACGACCTCGGTATTACCTACGACGAAGACGTCCTCCGCCTCCGCGGAGAGTTCATGAAACGCGGTTTCCTCGTCTCCTCTGTCGTTATCACCCACTACGACGGCCAACACTCCGCCGACGCATTCCGCCGACGCCTCGAACGCCTCGGAATCACCACCTACTACCACTACACAATCGAAGGCTACCCCTCAAACGTCGCCCTAATCGACTCCGACCAAGGATTCGGAAAAAACGACTACGTCGTCACTTCCCGCCCCCTCGTAATCGTCACTGCCCCAGGCCCCGGCTCCGGTAAAATGGCCGTCTGCCTCAGCCAGCTTTACAACGAACACCAACGAGGAATCAAGGCAGGTTACGCCAAATTCGAAACATTCCCCGTCTGGAGCCTCCCCCTCAAACATCCGGTCAACATCGCCTACGAAGCCGCCACCGCCGACCTCAACGATGTCAACATGATCGACCCCTTCCACCTCGAAGCATACGGAAAAACCGCAATAAACTACAACCGCGACATCGAGATCTTCCCCGTCCTCAACGCCCTCTTCGAAGGCATCTACGGCGAAAACCCCTACAAGTCCCCGACCGACATGGGCGTCAACATGGTCGGCTTCTGCATCTCCGACGACGAGGTCTGCCGCGACGCTTCCCGCAACGAAATAATCCGCCGCTACTACACGGCCCTAAACCGCCTCGCCCTTGGCGACGGAAACGATTCCGAGGTCAACAAGATCCTCCTCAACATGCAGCAGGCCAAGATCACGCCCGAATACCGCCGCCCCATCACTGCCGCCAAGCAGCGCGCCGCCGAGTCCGGCAAACCCTGCTCCGCAATCGAACTCTCCGACGGAACAATCATAACCGCCGAATCCGGCGACCTCCTCGGACCCTCCGCTGCCCTCATCCTCAACGCCATCAAACACCTCGCCGGAATCGACCATGCCGTCAAACTAATCCCCCAGGACATGATCGAACCTATCCAGCACACCAAAACCCACTACCTCCGCAGCATCAACCCCCGACTCCACACGGATGAAGTCCTCGTCGCCCTCTCCGTCCTCTCCCGCTCCGACGAACTCTGCCGACGTGCCCTCGAATGCCTCCCCCAGCTTTACGGCTGCCAGGCCCATTCTACCGTAATGCTCGGCGAAGTCGACCACAAAATATTCAAAAAACTCGGCGTCGGACTGACCTGCGACCCCGCAAAAAAGAAAAAATAAAAAAAATTTTGGCAGTTATAAAAAAATGATTTAACTTTGCACTCGCAAAATGCACCCCAACCCGTGCAGTTGCGACGTTGGCCCATTCGTCTATCGGTTAGGACGAGAGATTTTCATTCTCTAAAGAGCAGTTCGACTCTGCTATGGGCTACTGAA
>CAYZQA010000022.1:0-34970 GCA_964480745.1 uncultured Sangeribacter sp.
ACATTATAGGGCGCCGCAGTAGGGACGCTATACATCGCGTCTAGGAGCCCCGGAGGGGCTCAACCATGGTTAACCGCGGGCCCTTGCGGCCCGCGGAATCGGACAAGCCAAAAATTATCAGAACCCCGGCGGGGTTCCACTATATGGTGCGACCCCTTCCGGGGTCGTATTTTTATTATAAGGTGTATTCTTTCCGAGGGCCGCAAGGGCCCCCGGCTAACCGTAGTAGAGCCCCTCCGGGGCTCAGGGACTCGATTTATCGCGTCCCTACCGGGCTAACGCATCGATCTCAATCCCTGGGGGTTTGTAACCCCCAATCTCACACTTCCCACCCCGCAAAGGCTTGAATATTTATGACCCAATATGAATATATTGTTAAATTCCCCTAAACCCATAAAACTCAGCAGAAATATTACTATATTTGCGACCTGAAACAGCCCCCTGCAGAGCCAGGGGAACGATTTGCCAATAATAACCAAAAACATAACATTATGAAAAAACTTCTACTCCCTCTGCTATGCCTGCTACCGATGGCCATGCCGGCAAACGCAGAAACCAAAACCTATCAGCTCTGCACCAGCGAAGCTGAAATCCTCAACCCGGATAACAAGTTTATCTTGGTGTCATCAAAAACTTTTACCGTTTCTAACAAGACATCAGTCTACGCTGCTCAGAATCTTACCACTGGTAAGGGTGTGGCATTAGCAGAGTATGCTACTGTTCCCGAAGAAATAACAGTGGATGCAGAAAATTCTGAAATTGGAGTTTTCTCTGTTTTTGATAATGGCGAAGACTATAAAGTTCTTTATGAACATGGCAAAAATTTGTATTGGGGAGGTCCAAATAAAAATAACATTTCTACATCAGAGACTCTAGGCTCAGGAAATGATTACAAATTAACCTTTTCCTTTGATCCAGTAAACTATACAGTTAAAATCACATCTCAGACTGTCTCTAACAGATGGTTCCAATTCAATTCGGGAACAAACTTTAGGAATTATCTTAGCGACGAAAAATATTGTATGCCTCTTTTTTATAAAGAGGTAGTCAAAGTGAAAGCCCCCGAATATAAAGGGTTCAGCGAGAATTATGAAATATTAAAGGATGAAGAACTTTCATTTCCCAATATTCTCCCATCTGAATTAACCTATACATTTACTTCTTCTGATGAGTCAATTATCAAAGTTGACAAAGAGAATAAGAAGTTTATTCCGGTTAATTATGGGGTTGCAACCATTAAATTCTCTACTCCGGAAATGGGTGACTTCTTAGCTGGAGAAGGATCGTTTACTATTTCGGTTAATAAGCTCAAACCCATCCTCGCCTTCCGTGACCAGATTGTGTACGGTAAACTTGGCGTCGGTGTAGTTTGGGAACCCGTGCAGATTATTACCGAGATGGAAAATCATGGAACCATTACTTATACTTCCTCAGATCCATCAATAGTTTCTATTGATGCTCAAACCGGCCAAATCCATCCTGCTATTAGGGATGAGGAGACAGGGGAGATAATTGATGAAGGGGATATTCACGCTAAGGGCGAAGTAGTGATAACCGCTGTTATGGAGGAGACTGAAGATTATTCAGAAGCTAAGGCCTCTTATACAATCATTATTAAAGATCCGTCTGAACCAATAGAAGGTACGTTTGCAGACAGCGTAATTTTCGATTTTACTACCGAAAATCCCTATGGGATGACCTCCACAAGTAATTCCAATACCTATGAGACTGGAGTTCATGAGATTAAAGTTCCAGGTAATCAAGATGTGACGATTACTTTCCCACCAAAGTCTGATGACGATCCAGCTGATAACAATTATCGCTCTTGGAGCGCTTCGGGAACTTATCAGCTACGCATGAATAAAGGCGCAAGATTTATCGTATCAGTAGCAGATGGTTACAAAATTTCTAAGATAGGTTTGACGGGTTCAGTTGCCAACGGAACTACGTACACCCCGGCCGGAGACGCAATTACAACTGCTGATAAGAATGAAGAAGGATGGGAGACGTTGAAGTCAACATGGATTACTAAGGATGATGAGGTAGTTACCGAAGTAAGGTTTGATTACCCTTCTTCTGTTTCTTCTGGCAATGTGCGCATTGACAAGATCTACGTGATGTATGAATCTATATCATCCTCTCTTTCTCCCGCAGATCTCTCATTCGAGACTGTAGTATACAGCCTGTATATGAATGAACCTGACAAAATAAACGCTGTCATCAATCCTCATGGACGAGAGATTACTTACAGAATACCCGCTCTTGATCCAACAGAAGAGGAATTGGCGAATTCAGATTATAAGGAGAAATACTCGATAACGGATCTGGGCAATGGTATGCTTGAAGTGTTCGTGACAGAACCAGGTTACTACTCGCTTGAGGCTGTTTCACCAATGGATGATACCTATCGCGATGGTCTCGCAATCCTCCGTTTGAACGTTTTCTATCATCTTCCAGTTTATGTGAATGGTGTTCTTCACGAATATCCCATAGGAATGATTGACGTCGCAAAAGAAGATGTAACCATAACGATGGATGTTCCTGAGCTGATGAATTTGTATTATCGAGTTTACGAAGATCCTGTGAACGTACCGGCAGAGAAACCCGTTTTCCGCGCAGAAGGAGCAAATGATGAGGAAGATGAAAATCTTCAGGAAGGCTTCACGAAGTATGATAATGGCGATGGTATAGAAATTCCGCAGGGAACCAAAGGTGACCTCCATTTCTATATTGCCAACTATGGGTACTCCTCCCCAGTTCGGAAATTAGGTCTTTCAACTCCTGTAGGCGTAGAAGAAGTAGTAGCTCCCGCCGAGGGCAACGTTCGTTACTATGACCTTTCCGGCCGCATGGTGTCCGGCAAACTCCTCCCCGGTGTGTATGTCCGCAAGGATGGCAGCCGCACGGAGAAAGTCCTCGTGAAATAATCCACCGACCCCCAACCGCCGCAAGGCGCAACAAAACCCCCGAATGCCATCCGGCATCCAGGGGTTTTGTTAATATTTATATAGCTGAGGGTTACAAACCTTCAGCGACTAAAATCGAGCCTATTTCGTCAGCAAAGCCGCAACCCGCTTCCCTAACTCGCGAGCCTCCGCCAGCGTGTCCGCATCCGCACTCTGCTTCATGATCGTCGACGCCAACACAGGCATCTTCATCCGCTCTGCATAAGCGTTCAGCGCCGTCACAACGGCGCCCTTAGCCCATGTAAAGCTGCCGAACGTTGCAAACACCCGGTTCTGAATCTCCCTCACCTCCAAAGCGCGCATCAACGCCTCCACCGGCGGGAAAATAGTCATCGAATAAGTCGCCGAACCGACAATCAGTCCCTCATACCGGAACGCATCGCTGATCATGTCGCTCAACGATGCCGTCGAAGCATTATGGACCTTGATCTTCCGGACGCCGTTCTCTGCCAACGACCGGGCAATCTCCTCGGCCAATTCCGCCGTGTTGCCATACATCGAACCGTAGATAATCGTCACGCCACGCTCCGGCTCGTAACGGCTCAGCCGATCCGTGATCCCGATCACCTCCTTCGCCCGCTCATGCCAGACAGGCCCATGCGTCGAGCAGATCCATTCGATATCCAGCCCCGCGCATTTCGCCAAAGCCTTCTGAACAAACTTGCCATACTTCCCGACGATATTCGAGTAGTAGCGGTACATCTCCCGGATATAAACCTCCGTATCCATTTCCTCGTCGGTCACGCCGCCGTTCAGCCCGCCGAACGTCCCGAAACCGTCGCCCGAGAAAATCAGCTTACGCTCCGGAACATAGACCATCATCGTCTCGGGCCAATGGACCATCGGAGTCATCAGAAAGCGCAGTGTAACGCCCCCAAGGTCGATCTCCGCTCCATCCTTAACTTCAAGGTAAAGGTCATCATCCTCCAACTTGTAGAACCCCTTGATCATGCCGATCGTCTGCGTGTTGCCGACGATCTTGATTCCCGGAAAAGTCTTCACAATCTCAGGAATCGAGCCGGAATGGTCAGGCTCCATATGGTTTATGACAAGATAATCCGGCTGACGGCCTCCCGTCAGAGGAAGAAGATTGTTATGAAACTCGCGGAATTCGGCAATTGCCACGGAGTCGATCATCGCCGTCTTCTCTGTTCCTTCGACGAGATATGAATTATAGCTGACTCCATTCGGAAGCGGCCAGAGGCCTTCGAAAAGTTGAGTTGTCCTGTCGTTGACTCCCGTGTAATGTATGCCCGGCAGTATTGTCCTGATATTCATTTTGTTTTTGAAATGGGTTGGCGGGAATCGCGCCTCAGCTCCCTTCAAAGGCAGAGATTTCCTCCTCAGGGTAGGTCGCGACTCCGCATTTTTTAGTAATTTTGCGCAAATAAAGAAGTTTTTTCCCATTTATGCAAATATAAAGATGAAAGCAGCTATTATCACGGTGCTTCTCCTCGTGGTCTCCAACGTGTTCATGACCTTCGCCTGGTATGGCCATCTCAAACTGCAATCCTCCGGAATCTCCAAAAACTGGCCCCTTTATGCCGTCATCCTCTTTTCCTGGGGAATCGCCTTGGTCGAATATCTTTTCATGATCCCGGCCAACCGGATAGGATTCCGCGAAAGCGGCGGACCCTTCTCGCTCTTCCAGCTTAAGATTATTCAGGAAGTGATAACGTTGGTGGTCTTCACCGTGATTGCCCTCTGGATGTTTCAGGGCGAGAAACTCCATTGGAATCATGTGGCCGCCTTCCTCTGCCTTGTGGCAGCTGTTTTCTTCACATTCATGCCGACAAAATGAAACAGGGTCTCACTCTTCACGCCGCCCCCGTCCAGGGGCATACCGACGCCGCATGGCGCCATTTTCATCACGATGTCTATGGCGGCGACCAGCTATATTACACTCCCTTCATCCGCGCCGAGCATGGCGACCTCCGCCAGCGCGACCTCCGGGATTTCACGGGCGAACTCTCCGAGGGTATCCCGGTCGAGCCGCAGGTGATTTTCCGCGATGAGGCCGAACTTACGCTCCTTCTCGACCGCCTCATTGCCGAGGGGACAACGAAGATAAATCTAAACATGGGCTGTCCTTTCCCGTTGCAGATGGGGAAGGGGAGGGGCTGCGGTTTCCTTTCCAACAAGGAGCAGCTCGCCCGCATTCCGGAAATCCTCGCCTCCCGTCCGGACGCTTCTTATTCGCTTAAGATGCGCCTCGGGATGGATGACGCCGAGGAATGGAAGAACGCTATCGAGGCTTTGAAGGATGTGCCGTTCCGCTTTGTGGCTATTCACCCCAGGATCGGTCGGCAGCAATATGGAGGGGAACTGATGATGGATCAATTCGAGGAATTGCTTAAGGTTTCCCCATGGCCTGTTGTCTTCAACGGCGAATTGCGGACGCCCGAAGATATGCAGTGTGCCGCCGAACGTTATCCGGAAATCGCAGGACTGATGGTGGGCCGCGGACTCCTTGGCCGTCCCTCCCTCTTCGCCGAGTTCAGCGAGGGCCAGGAATGGAGCCGCGAGCAACGTCTGGAAACAATGTTGAAATTCCATCGTCGCCTTCTCAACCATTATGAAGAGACCCTCTGCGGCGATAGCCAGTTGCTATCGAAGATAAAACCCTTCTGGGAATACGCCGAGGAGGAAATTGGCCGCAAGCCTTGGAAAGCTATTAAGAAAGCCACAACCCTCCCGAAATATCGGTCGGCCGTGGCCATGATCGAATATTGATAGACATTGGATCAATATGGAAAATCCCGCAGCTGAATCCGATTTGCAGCCACTCGAAACCCATCCCTGGCCTCCCTTCATCCCGGAGAATGCCCGGGTCTTGATAATGGGCACATTTCCTCCCGGTCCTCACCGCTGGAGCATGAATTTCTATTACCCGAACCGGACGAACGATTTCTGGTATATGATGGGCTTGATTTTCTTCGGCAGGAGGGACGCCTTGTTGATTCCCGGTTCTAAGGATTTCGATCTGCCGAGGATCAAGGCTTTGCTCAATGAGAAAGGGATTGCGTTGAACGATACGGGTCATCGTGTCCGCCGACTGAAAGGGAACGCCTCCGACAAATTCCTGGAGATTGTGGAGCCGGTGGATCTTCAATCGCTTCTCAGCCAGATGCCGGATTGCCATGCCGTGGCAACAACGGGTGAAAAGGCTGCCTCCGTGATCTCCCAGCTGACCTCCACTCCATTGCCGAAGATGGGGGAGGAGGTTGTGAGTGAGGCTGGCCTTCACATCTGGCGAATGCCCTCGACAAGCCGCGCCTATCCCCTGAAGCTCGAAAAGAAAGCCGAGCATTACGCCCGGCTCTTCAAATCCGTAGGAATCCTTTAGGACGCTTTCGGCTTATGTTTCTTCCCGAACGCATTCCATAGTATGAACAAGACCGCGACAACGCCGATCCCATAACCGATCCAGGTCAGATAGCGGTTATATTCCTCAACTTTGTCAAACAGCATCGCAGGCTCCACAGTCTGCGCCAGCCAATATCCGAGCGCCGCCAGGACGGAGTTCCAGACCCCGGCTCCGAGGAATGTAAAGAGCGCGAACTGGCCGACATTCATCTTCGATATTCCCGCCGGAATGGATATGAGCTGGCGGATGGCCGGGATCAATCGGCCCACGAACGTAGAGACTGCCCCATGCTTGTCGAAATAGGCCTCAGCCTTATCCACCTTCTCGCGGTCGATCAGACACGCATGCCCAAGCCGCGAATCGGCAAACCGGTAAATCACCGGCCGCCCCACCCAGAGCGCAAGGTAATAGTTGATGAACGCGCCTCCCATCGCTCCGAGGGTAGCCACGAGCGTAACCATGAAAATATTCATGTCGCCACCGGCCCCGGTGTTCGTAACGGCAAGGTAGGCCGCCGGAGGAACAACCACCTCCGAAGGAAACGGTATAAAGGAACTCTCGATGACCATGAAGATGAACACAAACCAATAGTTGGCATGGCCGACAAACCATTGGAAAAATTCGCTGGCATCAAATAGCGCCAACGGTATCAGGTCTAACATAGTGTTATAAGTTAGAGCCCCTCCGGGGCTCTTTTTTATTTTGTTTTACTTTTTCAGAGGGCCGCAAGGGCCCTCTGTTAACCGTGGTTAAGCCCCTCCGGGGCTTTATTCTGGGTCAATCCCCAAAGTTGACAAATAACTCATACCTCGTCACTCGTCACTTGTCACTCCTCACTTATACTTATAATCCCCGCAACCCGCGAATTGTAGCTTCCGGATCCTTGGCGTTGAACACATAGCTGCCCGCAACAAGGATGTCTGCTCCGGCCGCAGCCAACTCGGCCCCGGTCTTGTCATTGACGCCGCCATCCACCTCTATCTCGGCTTTCGATCCGCTCTCGTCAATCAGTTTCCGCAACTCCGCTACCTTCTTCAGCGTATGCGGAATGAAGGGCTGTCCACCGAATCCCGGGTTGACCGACATCAGCAAAACAAGATCAAGATCGCCGATAATATCGACGAGCGTCGCGACCGGAGTGGCCGGACAGAGCGTCACGCCTGCCTTCATCCCGGCAGCATGAATCTGCTGGACTGTGCTATGCAGATGCAGACACGCCTCCTGATGGACATTCATTATCTCTGCGCCGAGGTCGCGCACCTGTGAAATCCATTTCTGTGGCTCCACAATCATCAGATGGACATCCAGCGGCTTCCGGCAATGCTTGGCCACCGCCTTCATCACGGGGAAGCCAAACGAGATGTTCGGGACGAACACCCCGTCCATCACATCAAGATGCAGATAATCCGCTTCCGAACGGTTGATCATCTCAAGATCGGCCTGCAGATTCGCAAAGTCGGCCGACAGAAGTGAAGGTGAAACTTTCATTTCTCTATTTTCTGTTGTTCTGTTTTATGTTACTGTTGAGGAAGCATCGAGAGGAATTCATCAGCTATTGTTTGGGAAGCATCGAGAGGAATTCATCTTCGCTGACGATGGGGATTCCCAACGCCTGGCATTTCTCCAGCTTAGCCGGGCCCATATTGTCGCCGGCCAGCACAAAAGATGTCTTCTTGGATATGCTGCCCGTGTTCTTCCCTCCCTGGGCTGCTATAATATCTTTATACTCGTCGCGGCTATGATGCTTGAACGTCCCGGAGATGACAATGGCCTTGTCTTTGAGTGCATCCCCGGCGGGACGCATCTGGTCTTCGTCAAGCTGCATCTTGACTCCAGCTTCGGTCAGTTTCTCGATATTCCGGACATTGACAGGATCGCGCAGGAATTCGTAGATACAGCCCGCGATGATCGGCCCGACATCCGGCAGACCGGTCAATTCCTCCAGGCTCATCTCCCTCAGACGCTCCATGCTGACGGCGTTCGCCGCTATTCGTTTCGCCGTCGTTTCCCCGACATTTGGAATTGAAAGCGCATAGAGAACGCGACCGAAAGGAACCTTTTTCGAGTCCTCGATCCCGGTCATTATCCTTGCCGCAGTTTTCTCCCCGACTCGGTCAAGTCCGGCAAGTTTCTCTGCCGTGAGCGAATAAATGTCGCCGATGTTCTCGACGAGGCCGGCATCAAAAAGCAGTTCGGCTGTCTCTTCCCCGATTCCATCGATGTCCATCATCCGGCGTGCGCAGAAGTGCTCTATTCGCCCGGTGATCTGCGGTCGGCAACCGTATTTGTTCGGGCAGCACCATGCCGCCTCCCCGAATATGCGTCTGAGAGGAGTGCCGCAAACGGGGCATTCCTTGACGAAGACAATCTTCGGCGCGCCTTCAATTCGGGCTGAAAGCTCAACTCCCGTGATCTGGGGGATGATTTCGCCTGCTTTCTCGACATAGAGGGAGTCTCCTTCATGGATGTCAAGCTCCTGAATTATGTCGTCATTATGGAGCGAGGCGCGTTTCACGATTGTGCCCGAGAGCTGAACGGGCTCCAGATTCGCCACCGGAGTCACAATCCCCATCCGTCCCGTCTCGAAGGAGACAAACCGGAGCGGAGTGCACGCCCTTTCAGGATTGAATTTGAACGCCACGGCCCAACGGGGTGATTTGGCGGTGTAGCCTAAATTTAGTTGCTGTTGAAGCGAATTGACCTTGAACACGAGGCCGTCGGTTGCCACAGGAAGATTCTTTCGCTCCTCGTCCCAATAGGAAATGTAATTGTCCACTTCCTCCAGCGATGTCATCAGGCGCATCGCCTTTGAAACCTTGAAGCCCCAGCTGCGCGCCGCCTCCATATTGTCGTAATGGTTGTCGAAGGGAAGGTTGTCGCTGAGAAGATAATAGAAGCGGGCATCCAGATGTCGCTTCGCGACTTCACGCGAATCCTGCATCTTCAGCGTGCCTGAGGCCGCATTGCGCGGATTGGCAAACAATGGCTCTTCATTGTAGGCCCGTTCGGCATTCAGTTTCTCAAACACTTCCCAGGGCATAAGGATTTCCCCGCGGATCTCAAATTCTTCCGGCCAATCTCCGGGCTGGAGTTCGAGGGGAATGCTGCGGATTGTCTTGACATTCGCCGTCACGTCGTCCCCCTGCGTGCCGTCGCCGCGCGTCACGGCGCGCACCATCCGTCCGTTACGGTAGGTGATCGATATCGATGTGCCGTCGAATTTCATCTCGCCGACAATCTGGAATTTCTCCCCTTCAAGGGCCTTCTTGACCCTGCCGAACCATTCATCAACCTCTTCAATCGAATAGGTGTTGGCCAGCGACATCATCGGTCGCGCATGGACAACGTGCTCGAAGCCCTTCGTCAGGTCAGACCCTACACGCTGCGTCGGCGATAGGGGATCGGCATATTCCGGATGCTCCGCCTCAAGCTTCTCCAGCTCCTTGAGCAGCATGTCGAATTCCTTGTCGCTGATCTCCGGAGCGTTCAGGATATAATAATTGTGGTTATGACGGTGAAGTTCCCGACGGAGTTCTTCTATCCTTTGCTTTGTGTCCATGTTGGGTTATTTTTGAGGAGTTTTCTTTTGCTTGCCACACTATTTGAGGTAGGGATACCGGATGTCCCATAGGAACAACGCCTCCGCAGGCATCGAAGTTCCGGCAGCGCATCGGTCGCGCCGGCCGATGATGTTTTTTAATCCCTCCCGGTCGAGTTTTCCGCGTCCAACCTCAACCAGCGTACCGACCACGGCCCTTACCATATTCCGCAAGAACCGATCGGCAGAAATGGTGAAGACTGCTCCCGGGACGCCATATTCATTCTCCCATTCCTCCCATCGCGCCTCTCTGACGTCGCAGATGTTGGTCTTTGAGTCGGAATGCAGCTTGGCGAAGGATGTGAAGTCATCCGTTTCCTTCAACATTTCTGCCGCGTCATTCATGGCTTTAAGGTTCAGATCCCCGGGGGAATGCCATGAAAACGCCGACAGAAAAGGAGATTTCTCAAAGGTGACGAAATATTTATATGTCCGTGAAGTGGCGTCAAAGCGGGCATGGGCATCCTCTCCGACCTCAATCAGATCCTGCAAGGCTATCCCTTTCCCGCAGAGTCGGTTGAGGGAGAGAAGGAAACGTCGTTTGTCGGAGATCTCCACTTCCGTGTCGAAATGGGCGAACATCATGCGGGCGTTTACGCCGGTGTCGGTTCTTCCTGCGCCGGTGATGGGAGTTTCGCTGCGTAGGATCGTGGCAAGTGCCTCTTCGATCGTCTGCTGCACGCTCGAAGCATTCGGCTGCCTTTGCCAGCCATGGAATCCCGCGCCCGAATAGGCCAGTTTCAGGAAATACCGCATTTGGAATTTACGTTGTTTTGTCAATGGACGCGATTTATCGCGTCCCTACTCCAGTTAATCTCTCTCCAGATATGTGCTTCCGTAAAGACCGGAACGGTAGTTGTTCAGGAACTGGCGTCCCTCTTCGGGGGTGATCACTCCGCGCTTCATGGACGCCGTTACCCACGTCTCAAGGTTGCGCACGAGTTTCTTGGGATTGTATTCGACATAATCGAGCACATCGGCCACTGCCTCCCCGTCGATCACCTGAGCAATCTCATATCCATCCTTTGTCAGGGCGATATGGACCGCGTTCGTGTCGCCGAACAGATTGTGAAGGTCGCCCAATATTTCCTGATAGGCGCCGACGAGGAAGACTCCTAAATAATAGGGCTCATTCGGTTTCAGGTCATGGACGTTGAGACAATACGAACTGCCCTGCGGAGATACGAAGTGATTGATCTTTCCGTCAGAGTCGCAAGTGACGTCCTGGATCGTGCATTCATGCGTAGGCTTCTCATCCAGCCTTGAGATAGGCATGATGGGGAACATCTGATCGATCGCCCATGAATCGGGCAACGATTGGAACAGGGAGAAGTTGCAGAAATATTTCTCCGGGAGCATGCGCGAAACCTTGCGGAGTTCTTCCGGCGGGTGCTTCATGGAGCGGGTAAGGTCGCGGACATCGCGGGCCACCGACCAGAACAGCTTCTCAATCTGGGCGCGGTTCGTAAGGTCGAGCAGGCCGAGGCTGAACAGTTCGAGAGCCTCCTCGCGGATCTGAAGCGCATCGTGCCAGTCTTCAAATAGCCGCGTCGGATTGATCTTGTCCCAGATATTATAGAGTTCCTTCGCAAGCTCGTGGGCATTTTCATCCAAGGTCTCGTCATCTTTCCAGATCGGCAGCTGCGTTGTCTCCAGGACCTGGATGATGAGGACAGAATGATGGGCCGTCAGCGAGCGGCCGCTTTCCGTGATGATATTCGGATGGGGAAGATTGTTTTTTGTGCAGGCGTCAACGAGAGCCGAAACCGAGTCGTTCACATATTCCTGGATAGAATAGTTCATCGAGTTCTCGCCCGACGAGGAACGCGTCCCGTCATAATCGACTCCCAGACCTCCGCCTATATCGACAAATTCGATTCCGAAGCCCATCTTTGAAAGCTGGACATAGAATTGCATGGCCTCCCGGAGTGCATTCTTGATGCGACGGATTTTCGTTATCTGGCTGCCGATATGGAAATGGATGAGCTTCAGGCAGTCGGTCATCTTGTTCTTTTCCATAAACGAGATGGCCGTCAGGAGTTCCGAGGAGTTCAGTCCGAATTTGCTGACATCCCCTCCCGATTCTTCCCATTTCCCGGAGCCGGAGGAGGATAGCTTGATGCGGATTCCGATGTTGGGCCGGATTCCGAGGCGTTTCGCAACGCTGGAAATAAGTCTCAACTCATTCAGCTTTTCGACGACGAGATAGATTCGGCGCCCCATCTTCTGCGCAAGAAGCGCAAGCTCGACATAATCCTCATCCTTGTATCCGTTGCAGACGATAAGGGAGTTCTCATGCGTGTTGACGGCCAAGACTGCGTGAAGCTCCGGCTTCGAACCGGCCTCCAGACCGATATTGTATTTGTTGCCGTGGCTGACGATTTCTTCCACGACCGGACGCATCTGGTTGACCTTGATAGGATAGACAATGAAGTTCTTGGCGTCATATTTGTATTCATCCGCAGCCTTGCGGAAGCATTCAGAAATCTTCCGGATCCTGTCGTCGAGGATGTCCGGAAACCGCAGAAGCAGCGGGGCGTCAACGTCCCGGAGCTTCAGAGTGTCCATAACTTCCTTGATGTCTACCGGCACGCAGCCTTCCTTGGGCGTGACCTGGACATGCCCCTTGTCATTGATTGAAAAATATTTCAATCCCCAACCGGGGATGTTGTAGAGTTCAGCGGAATCCTCAATTCGCCATTTTCTCATCTTATGTATCCTTTAAATTTCTTCTTTTATTTTGTTTATTTCGGTTTCGGACGAATGTCTCAACCTTCGCGCCCGCGTCCGAGCAGCTCGACCCGGTCGACAATTATTTCCGTTATCCTGCGGTTGATCTTGAACCTGTCGACATATTCCCGGCTTCTGAGCTTTCCCTCGATATAGAGGCGCGTCCCCTTATGGATATAACGCTCGGCGAGCCGAGCATTCTCTCCTCCCATCACGAGCCGATGCCATTCAGTCACTTCCGTCCCCGTGCTGCCGATGCTGTCGTTCGTGGCCAGCGTCAGGAATGCGATGGCCCGGTCCTTGTCGGGATAATGCATCTCCGGCTCCCCGCCGACATATCCGAGCAATATGACTTTGTTGACTGACATCGTGGTGTAGATTTCTTATTTATTGAATGGGGAAGAAGTCGATTGCCTTTAGCGCCAGACCGGTCTTTTCATGCAACCCGAACATCAGGTTCATCACATGGACCGCTTCGCCGGCCCCGCCGCGAAGGCGGCAGTCGGCAGCCGCCCCGAGACGGAGTGTGTTCGGTTCCGGCTTCTCAATCGAGATGACGCATTTGTTCGTTCCCGCCACTTCCGAGACGCCGACAGGATGAATCACGGGGAAAGCGAAATTATGATCATCATACACTTCATAGAATTGAAGGATATGGTCAAGGTTGATCGGGCAGTCAATGACGATGCTTAACAGGCCGGTGCGTCGCGTTGCCGATTCCTCAAATTCCACGCTGACCGAGCCTGAGAATCCTTTCTGGATTTCGCGTAGCTGTTCCTCGATCTCCTTTTCAAGTTTCTTTTTATCGGCCGATTCTATTATGTCGGCCGGAGCAACGATGTGAAGCTTGAGATTCCCCTGCAGCAAAAGATTCTTCCCGAGTGGAAACAACGCCACGAGGCTCATCGAAGCGAATGGAGAGGGGAGGACTGCCGTCATGCCTCCGCGGACAAGTGCTTTCCGGTTGATTTCGGGCAATGCGTAGATTGCCTCTTCTGAAGTCGTAGGGTCTTCCTTTTCCCCATCTTCGCGACGGATAGGATTGAAGGATATGATCTTTATTTCCGGACGCACCTTGCGGACCTCCTTTACGTATTCCTCTGTCGGGGAAGTTCCGCAAATGAAGAGGACATCAGCCCGGCTGAGGTCGATGCTCTTGGAGAAGTTGAGCGATGTTTCCCCGATCAGCCCATGATGATGTGCCGCGACTGGAAGCCCTTCGAGGCCGGAGGCCTGCGCGCTTTCCAACATCACGTCCGGGTGGCCGGCAAGTATCCGTATTAGCTCGCCCGCCTGAGGAGTGTCCGCATTCGCTATTGCTACCTTTATCATTTCTTTCCTTCTCTGTCAAGTAAGAATAAGTCGCTGAAGAGGCGGATGGCGTGAGGACGCGTGACGGTCTCTTCCATTACGACAAACACCGTATCCGTGCCCGCAACCGTCCCCAACACTTCCTTCCGGTTCATTGAATCTATTATTGTGGCTATAGCCTGGGCATACCCGCTGATGGTCTTGATGACGGTCATGTTGCCCGAGAAGGTCAGCGATGTAATCTGCCCCGCGCCGACCCCTTGCCCGGCTTTTGGAGCTTTGGCGACAAGTTTCTCCTTGAAGGAGTTCTGGCCTGGCATGACGTACATATAAGATCCTCTGTCGGTAGGGACTTTGGTTGTCTTCAACATTTTGAGGTCGCGCGACAATGTTGCCTGCGTCACATCATATCCCTTCTTGCGCAACATCTCCGCCAGTTCCTCCTGGCTTCCGATTGCGTGCCGGTTGATGAGATCGATCATTGTCTCAACCCTCTTTTTACGATTTTTCATTGTCTTAGAGTTTTATGTTGCAAATTATGGAGCCGTTTCTCATTTCTCAATCATTCTGACCTCGGCGTTCAAGTTCAGCCTTGATTTTGGCCGCACGCTCGTAATCCTCGCGGGCCGCCGAAGCCTCCATTTCATGGATGAGTTGGTCGCGGGTCATGCTCTCCAATTCCGATTCCTTTGATAGGGCAGAGGCTGAAGTTTTCTTGACCTTTCCCCTGACTTTAGGCTCAGGATAGACTCCCTTCCCCTTTTTCTCAGGTTCGAATCCGGCCTCTTCCATTACGGAGAGGGAAGTGTAGATCGGTGCTCCGCAGCGGATTGCCAGGGCTATTCCGTCGGAACTCCTCGAATCGATCTCCATTCTGACCCCATCCGGTCCCTCCATGATGAGCGTGGCGGCAAAGACGCCGTTGTCCATCCGGTAAATCTCAATTTCACGCAAGACAATTCCGAAACGTTCAAGAGTGTCAATCATCATGTCGTGAGTCAGCGGACGTTGAGGCTTCACCTGCTGCAGGACGCATTCGATCGACTGGGCCTCCGGGTAGCCGATCACGATCGGCAGCCTCCGGTCGCCCCCGACTTCCTGAAGGATGACGGCGTAGATTCCGGATTCTATCTGATTGTATGTGATGCCAAGCAGTTCAAGCCGGCATTTATCTTCATTTCTCATCTTCTTTGTCAACTGTTTTTTCTCTGTTTCCCCGTCGTGAGGGTGATCATTCCTGATCCGAGACAGAGCCGGCGATCCGGAGTATAGATGATGGCATATTGCCCGGGAGCGATTCCCTGGATATCCTCTTCGCTTTCGACAAGGTAGCCTCCGTGGGGGAGATGGACGATTTTCCCGTCGGAAAACTGCGGAGTGTGCCGGGTCTTGAACGCTATTGCAGCCTCCATATTCCCTTCTCCGTTTTCCTTGACGTCAAGAACGCCCATGTTCTCTTCGAAGGGATTGCCGCTTATCCATTGCATCTCCTCGACCGGAATTAGACGCCCATATTGCTGGCGCGTGTCATATCCCCGCGATACATAGATAGCGTTGTCGCGGACATTCTTCCGGACAACAAACCATGGCCCTCCGCTCAGTCCGAGACCTTTCCGCTGGCCGATCGTGTAGAACCAATAGCCGTTGTGGGTCCCGATTTTTTTCCCTGTCTCTATTTCTATCACAGGCCCTTCCCTCTTTCCGAGATGACGCTCGATGAAGTCGGCATAGTCGATCTTGCCAAGGAAGCAGATTCCCTGGGAGTCTTTCCTGCCTGCGTTTGGAAGCTTCACCTCCTCCGCTATCCGGCGCACCTCGCTTTTCGGCAGTTCGCCGAGCGGGAAGAGGATATGGCTTAGCTGGTCGTATGAAATCTGGGCAAGGAAGTCGGTCTGGTCCTTGACCGGGTCGGCCGCCGTCGCCAGATAGAGCCTCCCGTCTTTTTCCTTGACCGAGGCGTAATGCCCCGTCGCAGTCTTGTCGAATTCCTTTCCCCAACGCTCCTCAAAATATCCGAACTTGATGAGCTTGTTGCACATTATATCCGGATGCGGCGTAAGCCCTTCCGATACGGTCTTCAGCGTATAGGCCATCACGCTGTCCCAATATTCCTCATGCAGGGAAACGACCTTGAACGGTAAGCCATATTTGCGTGCGATGAGAGTGCACATCTCAATGTCTTCCTCCGCAGAACAGTCTCCCTCCCCGTTGTCGTTTCCGATCCGGATATAGAAGAGGTGGAGCTCATGTCCCTGGCGATGGAGCAGCTCGACTGTCACGGCGCTGTCAACGCCGCCTGATATTAGAACGGCTATCTTCATACTTCTTCAAGCACAGCCTCGCTCCTGTTATCGGAATGGATATAGTGGAGCGCAAGGAAATAGTCGCAGGAAATCTTGCCCGGTCCGACAAGGAAGATGAAGAAGTAAATCCCCATGAAAAGCATCGGGACATAACTCGGGTCGCTCCAGGTCAGCATATACGATGGCTCCGCTTCCCCATGGCGAAGGAGATAACATTCCGCCACGACCATGGCTATGAAGGGGGGTATGAGCATGAGCCTCGTGCAGAACCCGATCATGATGCAGAACGAACAGAGAATCTCGATCACGATCATGAAAACCAACGAGGCCGATCGGCTCATCCCGAATATTTCGGGATAGTAGGCCGACGCCATGTCAAATTCATAAATCTGGTTGACGCCTATCTGCATCAGCATGATTCCGACAAACATTCTCAGGAACATGCGTCCCAAGTGGGTGTAGGAATACCCTGACGATTTGATAAATGTATGTTTGATCCAGTCTAACATCTTTCTTGTGGTATTTAGCCCTTTCGCAAGTCAAGCCGGCGCGCCTGTCTATTGGGCAAGCTGTGATTTTGTAAGTTCGATGGCCGTCTCCACGGGTATGTTCTTCGCCGCCACTTTCCCTTCCTGGTCTATGATATAGATCGACGGACTCTCCCGCAGGTCATATAAGTCTGACACTTCATCCGAGGCTCCAAGATGCCATTTGTCGGAATAGCCCGCAAGTTCCTTTTCCCAACCATCCTCGGCGTCCGGGATGATGAACATGACGTTGATTATTCCCCTGTCGACAAGCTGGCTGAATTTGAGGTCGGTCTCCATTTTCAGCCGGGCATGACGGCATTCGTCGCAGCCCGGGTCGCCGAATTCTATCACGGTGTAGATCCCGTTCGGATGAAATGTCGATTTCTTTCCTGCGGGAGTGACATAATTGAATTTCGGCGGCTCGTTGCCAATCATCGTGTTGCGGAGAATCTCGCCGATATGTTTGTAGCGAAGCTTGCGATCATCCTTCACTTTCTTATTCTTCAGTAGCCCGTCGATAAACATCAGATAGGCCTTGTCGCTCCAGAACGGTGCCCGCGGGCCGTAGAATGTTTCTTCGGCAGCTTTCGTCAGCTGGATCGAAAGCCCGGGATTCTGGGAGGCCTTCTTTATAAGGTCGGCGATCGCTTTCTCCGTTATGTCCCCGGAGGCCCATTGCATCGGGACGGCGAATACGTTCATCGCGTCATTGAGCGCCGATTGGTTCACGGTCGTTTTTCCCCCGAAGTCCATCGGCGTCCAGAAGTTGGCCACGAGCCAGTCCGAACGGTCTTCGAGCGAGGCTATCGTGTCGGGGGCCATCGGATATTCGAACAGCGGCTCGATCACAATCTGAGTCCGCTCCTGTGCCCGCGCCGGCATAATGCAGGCGGCCGACACAAGGATTGCCCCAGCCAATATTTTTGCTTTGTTTTTTATTGAGTCTTTCATTGTCACATTCTTCTTCAACTTTCGGATCTCTTATTCCTCCACAAGGCTCCGGATGCCGTTGGTCCAGGCCCGGTAGCCCGCGCCGTTGAGGTGTAGCCCGTCATTGGTGTAGGCCCGGTTCAGTTTCCCATCTTTGCCGGCAAGATAGGGCCAGAGATCTACGTATTTCGCGCCATTCTCCGATGCGATTTTCTCGATCTCCGCATTCAAGGCCGGGATCGCCTTTTCCTTCCCGGTCAGGTTCTTATACCGCTTGAAATCATTGTTGATCGGCATCACCGACTGGATGTAGAGCCGGCTTTCCGGAGATTCCTCCCTGATTCGTTTCACAAGCCGTTCATATCGCTCTGCCAATTTTGCCGTGGATATCCCGTGCGAGATGTCGTTTATCCCTATCAGAAGGAATATTTTGGAAGGATGGCCAGCGGTCACCTGCGAAATGCGCTTCTCCACCCCCGTGATGACATCGCTCCGAATCCCCCGATTCTTGATATTCTCCTTCCCGAACAGTTCCGAGAATTCCCCTCCGTCTGTGATAGAATTTCCGACAAAGACTATATCTTCCCTCCCAACGGGAAGGATTGAAAAGAGACTTGTCTTCTGGTCCCAGTAGTCATCAGCAATCGCTGCCGCCGGGCTGGCGAGGATTGCCAGCGCGAGCAGAAGTTGCTTGCCGTGTAAGAATGGTTTCCGCATTGTCTCGGAGTAGGAGAGTCGGTTCATGGTTGCAGCTGTGTTCAGGAGGGAGTGTTGTTAGCAGAATGAAAACTTATGAGTCCTTCGAGCGGGGACGGCGCGATGGTAGAGACGGCGAAGCCCTGCGAAGCGGCTGCCTCGCGAAGAATCTTCTCGAAATTGTGGGCCAGCGATCCCGTTACGCTGATGGGTAGGGAATGGACTCCCTTGTATCGCGACACATTGCGCCTGAAGAATTGAGTGAATTCTTTCAGAACGAGCGAGTAGATGTAGGGATTCCAGATATTCTCCTTTAGGAACGGGACGAGCGAGGCCAGGAACCGGTTAGGCGCCGGCTGCCGGTAGATCCGGTCAAGAATCTCTGCCAGCGTGATATGGTAAGTTTCCAGGAATTTCTCCTTGACGTTTTCGGGGAGATGGCCTTTGAATGCATCGCTGACGAGACGCTTTCCGAGTGCGGCGCCGCTTCCCTCGTCGCCGAGGATGAAGCCAAGCGAAGGCACATTCTCCACAATCTCTTTTCCGTCATAGAAACAGGAGTTAGATCCTGTCCCGAGGATGCAGGCAATTCCCTTTTTGTTACCGAGCGTGGCGCGGGCCGCGCCGAGCAGGTCTGTCGTCACGTCCGCTTCCTCCGCTTCCAGTATTTTAAGAAGCGGTTGGCGGATCTTGTCGCATATCGCCGGAGTCGCGCAGCCGGCTCCGTAGTAATGGATATGGCCCAGCTTCGTTTCCTTCCCGATCTGGTCTTTTACATTCTGAAAATGAAGCTCTATTTCATGCGGATCAGCCATAAGCGCGTTCAGGCCGGGGGTCGTGAAGCGCTTGGCGACTGTTCCGTCGCCATTCACGACCGCCCAGTCGACTTTGGTCGATCCGGCATCAGCTATAAGTATATAAGACGGGGTTTTAGTCATAATGTAACACAAAATTATAAATCTTTCATTATTTATGCAACATAACGACCAAAAAATTATCCGGCCCTTGCGGAGCCGGATAATTATATCAAACAACAGAATTGATTTTTATATGATCATCCTCTGTATTATCAGTGCGTTTCTTTAGAACGTGTCCCAATTGCTGTAACCGACAACATTCTGGAGCATCGGGGTGTCGATCGTCCGGAAGTCGTTGAGCAGGTTGTTGTTGGTCAGGATCACCGTGCGGAGCATCGGGTCGAACGATACGTCGAGTGTGATAAGCTGGTTGTTGGCGACGTTCACGCGCTGCAGGAAGCTGAGATTCGACAGGT
Organism: uncultured Sangeribacter sp.; assembly: GCA_964480745.1. Classification (GTDB taxonomy): domain Bacteria; phylum Bacteroidota; class Bacteroidia; order Bacteroidales; family Muribaculaceae; genus Lepagella. The sequence continues at coordinate 19,705 of CAYZQA010000022.1, forward strand.
TCAGATAGGAGAGGTCATTCCATTCGAGGTTGACGAATGCAAGCTGCTGATCCTTGTCGATTGTGAAGCTCGTCAGGTCATTGTAAGGAGCCCAGACCTCGTTGATGTTGCCGCAGTTGTTGATCGTCAGCGCGGTCATGTGGTTGTCGCTGCAGAGGAGTGTGCTCAGCGCGGGAAGGTTCTGAAGGTAGAGCTTCTGGATCTCGTTGTTGTTGAGGTTGAGGGTCAGAAGGTTTGCAAGCCCACCCAGTTCAACACCGCTGAGATCATTGTATGCGGCGTAGAGATTCTTTAGGTTCTGGCAACCGATCACATTCAGATTCTGAAGGCGGTTGCTCATGCAGTTGAGCGATTCGAGATTGACCGAGTTGGATACGTCGAGCGCCTCAAACTGGTTGCCGGAAATGTTGAGCTTCTTCAGAAGGGGAACGGCCGTCAGATCCATGTCGGAAAGACGGTTGCGGTTGGCGCGGAGTTCCTGGATCTGGGGGCAGCCCGTGATCGTAAGTTCCGTGATCCGGTTCTTGCCGACGTTGACCTTCATAAGGTTGGCATTGTTGGTCAGAGTGACTGCGGCCAATTTGTTCCCCTGGACATCCAGGTCGGTAAGCTGTGTGAAGCCGCTGACGTTGAGACTTCCGGCCAGATCCTTGTTTTTCCAATCGATGCCTGTGACGTGGCCCCCTTCTATTTTCAGACCTTCAATAGTTGTGAGGGCACCCCCCGTGTAACCGAGCCGGGCACCGTTTGTACCCTCTTTTGCGGAAGGCTGGGCGAGGAAGGCCTGCAGGGCCTTTGCTTCTGTCTTGTTCAGGTTTTGAGCCATGGCAACTCCGCCGAATGCGAGGAGTCCTGCCAATAGGATAGCTGTTTTTTTCATAGTGTTTTCCTTTTCTTTATTAAACTTGATGTTTCCATTAAATTAAGGGTCGCCCGGAGGCGTCCCCACAATTAAGGTTTCTTTTCATCATTATTAACATTCATTGTTGTCAAAAGTTTGATGAAAGTCTTAAAAGTTTTCTTGTCTCCTTCTTTATTATTAAAATCTCCAATTATTTTTTTTTGATTGTCTCCGAACCCATATCCTTAAATTAATGTTTAACAGACAAACCAACATTTGTACTCAACTCTCCTCTCAGCTCTCCTCTCAACTCTTCTCTCAGCTCTCCTCTCAACTCTCCTCTCAGCTCTCCTCGCTTAGAAAAACACAAATCAACACCTCCAACAACGTTCCAGATGATAACTACCCTCATTCAGACAGTTGCAGTCCTCGTGATCCTTGCCGTGATGGTAATGATCCTGCTCAGCATAGGCCATCTCTTCTCCGGCGATTTCAACACGCATGAAGAAGACGAGCAGACGCTGCGCGAGGAAGTCGACACTCGCCGGGAGGTCATCACGGGCCGGAGCCTTTTCTCCAACTTCATGCCCGAGCGGGTCGCTTCGCGCGAAAAATATGTTGAAAAACATAGAAAATAAACCGTCCAATGACTTGGACGGTTAAACAATTTGTGTTAAATTTGTGTTAATTAAATAAAAGAGGGCGAACGCTGAATCAGTTGTTTTTATTAAAAATGGGAACGCAGGTCGGGTCCGCCGCATACATATTAAAATACCAGAGTTATGCATTTAACCCCTAAAGAGAAAGACAAACTCCTACTGCTTGGAATCGGTATGATCGCTGAGCGTCGTCTCAACAAAGGTCTTAAATTGAACTATCCCGAGGCTGTTGCTTATATAACAAGCGCCGCCCTCGAGATGGCCCGTGAAGGTAAAACAGTGGAGGAGACCATGCACGCCGCTGCCCAGGTCCTTACAAAAGACCAGGTCATGGAAGGCGTTGCCGACATGATCACGCTCCTTCAGGTGGAGGCGGTCTTTACAGACGGTTCGCGCCTTGTTTCTATTCATCACCCTATCAAGTAATCCCCAAATACCTTTTCTATTATGGCTGACAACACAACCAACCCGCAGGCAACTTATGCCCAGCCCGACGGTATTTTCCCGGGTGAACCCCCTATCGCATATCCCAACACTCCCGGCTTCAAGCCCGCAGATTATGTCCCCGTTGGCGGCGTGATCCTCGCTTCCGAGCCCATCCAGTATAACGCCGACCGTCGCACGGTCAAAATCAAAGTCCGCAACACGGGCGACCGCCCCGTCCAGGTCGGTTCCCACTTCCATTTCTTTGAAGTGAACCGCTACATGGAGTTCGACCGCGCAAAGGCTTTCGGTTATCATCTCAACATCCCCGCTACGACTGCCATCCGTTTCGAACCGGGCGATGAGCGAGAGGTTGAGCTCGTTGCCTACTCCGGCAAGCGCCGCGTGATCGGTTTCGACGACCTCGTCAACGGCTACACCGGTCTGCAGGATAAGCCGACCTTCTATCCCAAGTTCCGCGAGGCCATGCGCCGCGTCGCCGAATATGGCTACAAGAACGAGCCCGAAGATGAGGAGGACGCCGAGTATACCCAAACCGAAATAGAACATCCCAAATCCTGATGTAGCTTCTTTGATTCCCCGCTGAAAATCGGGCTTAAGGCTACAAAGTTAAATTCCATAAGAAAGCTACACAGTTATGGCAACCATTTCAAGACAAGAAAACAACATGCTGTTCGGACCCACGGTGGGCGATAAGATCCGCCTGGGCAACACCGACCTCTATGTCGAAATAGAAAAAGACCTCCGCGTTTATGGCGACGAAGTCGTCTACGGCGGCGGCAAGACTCTCCGCGACGGTATGGGCCTCGCTAATGAGTGCACCTCCAAAGGAGGCAGCCTCGACCTCGTCATCACCAACGTCACGATCCTCGACCCGATCCTCGGCGTCGTGAAGGCCGACGTCGGCGTGAAGGATGGCAAGATCGCCGGAATCGGTAAGGCCGGCAACCCCAACGTTATGAAAAATGTCACGCCTACGCTTGTGACAGGTCCCTCGACGGACGCTATCTCCGGCGAACACATGATCCTGACCGCTGCCGGTATCGACGGCCACGTCCACATGTGCTCTCCCCAGCAGGCCCTCGACTGCCTCTCCAACGGTATCACTACGCTCATCGGCGGCGGCATCGGCCCTACGGACGGAACTAACGGTACGACCATTACGGCCGGCCCGTGGAACCTTGCTAAGATCCTTCAGAGTCTCGACGGAATTCCTATCAATGTCGGTCTTCTCGGCAAGGGTAACTGCTCCGTCAAGGAAAATCTCGAGGACCAGATGGTGGCTGGGGCATGCGGCTTCAAGATCCATGAGGACTGGGGCGCAACCCCTGGCGTTATCCGCACATGCCTCTCCGTCGCTGACCGTTATGATGTTCAGGTGGCAATCCACACCGACACACTCAATGAGTCCGGATATGTCGAGGATTCTCTCGCAGCAATCGACGGTCGCACGATTCATACTTATCACACCGAAGGCGCCGGCGGCGGTCACGCTCCCGACCTTCTGAAGGTCGCTTCAATGATGAATGTCCTTCCTTCGTCGACCAACCCGACCCTCCCCTTCGGTATCAACTCCCAGGCAGAGCTCTTCGATATGATCATGGTCTGCCACAACCTCAACCCCAACATCCCGTCGGACGTCGCTTTCGCAGAAAGCCGCGTGCGTCCGGAGACTCAGGCAGCTGAGAACGTATTCCATGATCTCGGTATCATCTCGATGGTTTCTTCCGACTCCCAGGCTATGGGTCGCGTAGGCGAGTCCTTCATGCGTACGTTCCAGATGGCTTCCTACATGAAGTCTGTCCGCGGAAAACTTCCCGAGGATTCCGATTCCAACGATAACTTCCGCGTGCTCCGCTATCTGGCCCAGATGACGATCAACCCCGCAATTACCTACGGTATCAACGACGTGCTCGGCTCTATAGAAGTCGGAAAGATGGCTGACCTCATCCTCTGGGAACCCGAGTTCTTCGGCACGAAGCCCCAGCTCGTCATCAAGGGCGGTCTCATCAACTGGGCTAACATGGGCGACACCAACTCTTCGCTCACAACTCCCCAGCCGAAGATCATGCGTCCGATGTACGGTATGTACGGCTCCGCTCTCCCGACGACCCGCTACACTTTCGTTTCGCAGGCAGCTTACGAGGATGGCATCAAGGAGAAACTCGGCCTCCAGAGCAACATCTATCCTGTTCATGGATGCCGCCAGCTGACGAAGCATGATATGGTCCGCAACTCCGCCACTCCTTTCATCGAGGTCAATCCCGAAACATTCGAGGTTACCGTGGATGGCTATAAGGCAACCGTGCCTCCCGCAGCCAAACTTCCGCTGGCTCAGCTTTACTGGTTCAGCTAATTGCCGGATTCTAAAAAAGTCTTTTCCCCGATGGCGGCGGTTTTTCCCCGCGGCCATCGGGATTTATTTTGAAGTGAGATATTTATAATGACAGTATATAGCGAAATTTTAGGAAACATGAACCGCGATCAGGAGTGGAAGGATAAGCTCGCTGACGCTGATATAGATTTCATATTCCTCGACCAATGGACGGCCCAGAAGAGCCGCTTCCTTGCCAAGGGGACAAGCGGGGAGGAATACCCCGTGGCCCTCAAACGCCACACCCAGGTTGTCGATGGAGATGTGATCAGTTATGACCCCGCGACCGGGAAGGCCGCTGTCCTTAAGATTGAACTCAGCCCGGTGCTCGTCATCGACCTCGGTGCGCTCGCCGATAAGGACCATGACACAATCATTCGCCGTTCCGTCGAATTGGGCCATGCCATCGGAAACCAGCATTGGCCGGCCGTTGTCAAGGGAACGAAGGTATTTGTCCCCCTGACGGTCGATAAGAAAGTGATGCTCTCCGTTATGGAAACCCATCATCTCGAAGGGGTCACGTTTGAGTTCCAGACCGGTCTTGACATAATTCCGTTCCTTGCCCCCCACGAGATCCGTCGCCTTTTCGGAGGAGCCGGACAGGAAAGCCATTCCCATATCCACTCCGACCCGTCGGCAGAGCATCACCATCATCCGCACACTCACGTTCACTTTGACGAAAACGGCATTGCCCATGAGCACACCCACTGATCAGGCCGCTTCCCCCATGTTGGCGGCGATGCGTCTGCTGCAGTTCACCGATTCCACCTTCCCTGTCGGAACATTCTCGTTCTCCAACGGTCTTGAGACAGCCTCTTTCGAGAATCTCGTCAATGACGCCGATTCTCTGGAAGCGTTCACATGGGCCCAGGCCGTTCAGGCTGCTTACAGCGATGGTGTGGTCGCAATTCATGCCCATCGCGCGTTTCTGAAGAATGATTATGACGCGATAGCCGACGCCGACCGTGCTCTGATTCGCTTCAAGATGAATGCGGAGGCGCGCCAGATGCTTAAGCGAATGGGTAAGAAACTCGCAGAGCTCGCAAGGAAGCTTTATGACAGCGAGATCGTGGAGCGTTGGCTTGCCGACATCAAGGCCGATGTCGTGCCGGGCACATATCCCGTCGGGCAGGGAATCGTCTTTGCTGCTGCCGGAGTAGGGGAGAAGGAGATGTTTTGCGCCCATCAGTATGGCGCGATTAACATGGTCCTCTCCGCAGCGCTCCGTTGCGTGAAAGTCTCCCATTATGACACGCAGATTATTCTTCATAAACTTTCCGGCCGGATAGAGGCTCTTTATGACGAGGCTTCCCAGATGGAGTTGAAGGATATGAACGCCTTCTTCCCCGAACTCGATATCCTCGCCTCCCTCCACGAAAAAGGGAATATGCGTATGTTTATGAACTGATTCTTTCCCATACGCGTATCCGACGCTGCCGGGAAGTTGATTAACAACATTAGATTTAATTTATGTCACAGACATGCAGAATAGGTATCGGTGGCCCTGTGGGCTCCGGTAAGACGGCCATCATTGAGGCCATCACTCCCCGCCTTCTCGAACTCGGTCAGAAGGTTTTGATCATTACAAACGACATCGTCACAACCGAGGATGCAAAACATGTTCGCAAGACCCTCAAGGGAGTCCTTCATGAAGATTGCATCATCGGCGTCGAGACCGGCGCCTGCCCTCATACTGCCGTTCGCGAGGACCCCTCGATGAACATTGCAGCCGTCGAGGAGATGGAGGAGAAGTTTCCCGATACGGACATTGTCCTCATCGAATCCGGAGGCGACAACCTTACGCTGACTTTCAGCCCCGCGCTTGTCGATTTCTTCATCTATGTTATCGACGTCGCTGCCGGCGATAAGATTCCCCGTAAGGATGGCCCCGGAATTTCCCAGAGCGATATTCTCGTAATCAACAAGACCGACCTCGCTCCCTATGTTAATGCAAGCCTTGAAGTGATGGACCATGATTCCAAACTCATGCGGCCCGGAAAACCCTTCGTTTTCACAAACGCGATGACAGGGGAAGGAATCAACGAGCTCGTTGACCTCATTTTCAAGATGGCTCTCTTCGATAAAGCTGAGAAGGAATGAAAACTCCTGAGAACTACGAGCGCATAATGACCAGCTCCGTGCCGGAGGTAGATTTCTCAGCGGCACGCGAGATGCAGCCATATCTGCGCGAGCCGGACCAGATGTATGTCGGCGCCCCCGGCAAGCATGGCTATCTGAAGCTCCGCTTCCAGCTTGATCCCGACGGAAAGAGTATCCTTCGCGAGATCGACCGGCGCGTACCGCTGATCGCCCAGCAGGAACTCTATTTCGACCGGGAGATGCCCGAGATGCCTTGTCTTTACATTCTTTCTTCCGGAGGACCGAATGTCGATGGCGACCGATATCAGCAGGATATCTTCGTAGAGAAGGATGCCATCGCATGGGTTTCAACGGGCGCCGCAACGAAGCTGGCCGTAATGAAATACAATTATTCCGGCATGATCCAGAACATTGTCCTTGAAGAAGGGGCATATCTGGAGTTTATGCCGGAGCCCGTGTTTCCATGCGCCCACACGCGTTTCATCAGCGACACGCGTCTTTCTGTCCATCCGACGGCCACGGTCTTCTACTCCGAAATTTTCATGGGAGGCCGGAAATATTACAAGGATGGGGAGATGTTCGATTATGACATTCTTTCCGTATGCAGTCATGGAGAGCGACCTGACGGGGAGGAATTGTTCCGCGAAAAATTCGTGATTGACCCGCATAAGATGAATCCCAGGCAGTTGGGAGTGATGGGAGAATTTGAAATCTTCGCCAACGTCATAGTCATGACTCCGCCCGAGCACGCCGCCAAGATTTATGAAAAGACTCCCGTCATGCTTGACAGGAAGAAAAAGATAGCGACAGGCATCACGACTTTGCCGAACGACGCCGGATTGCTCTACAAAGTCCTCGGCAACGACTCCGGGACAGTAAAGCGTATGGTCCGCGAATTCTGCTCCCTGGTCCGCCAGGAAGTAAAAGGCAAACCAGTCCCCGAAGAATTCCCCTGGCGCTAACACAGCGTCCCGGCACCCCATACCCCGGTTATCCCGGAACCCCCTACCTGCCGCAGTAGGGACGCGATAAATCGCGTCCTTCAGCCCCGGAGGGGCTCAACTTTAACTTTCTAAGTCCCTGCGGGTTTGCAACCCGCAGGGATCCCTTCTCCTCCCCAATAAAAAAGATAAATCTTGCCTAAGCCCGAACATTCGAAATTATTTCGTATCTTTGCTCCGCCACTCTCCACCGCCCAACAATACAGAATCTTACCCAACCCCCATCAGTATGCGCAACTGGACATATAACGAAGTGTTGCTGCCCCTTTACGCCTACTGCCACGTCCCCTTCAACAAGGCCTCCAACTCTCATCCTTTATAATTTTCTTGCGTAATTAACAAAAGTTTATTATCTTTGCAATGACATTCAGAGGTTATGAAAGAGATAATAAAGCTACGGGAATTGGCCGGTGCGCAGGTGTTTGAAACTATCAATTGTGCTTATATTGCGGAGCGGTTCTTCAATCGCTCGCGCGCGTGGTTCACTCAGCGACTTAACAACAACATTGTAAACGGTAAGCCAGTTTCCTTTACTCCTGACGAATTGCTGATTCTCCGCACAGCCCTCAAAACCATAGCCTCCGAAATAAACCATTTTTCATCCCAAATTCCGAAACTCCCCACAGACATGGCTATCAAAGTTTACATCATTACCGAACCCTCACTTATAGAATACCTCGTAGACAACGATCTCGAAGGCTTCAAGGCCTATCTTGACGAGTCGAAAGAAACCGAAGAGTTTATCCTGTTCGACGAACTGGAATGTTTTGACACGGAAGCCGAAGCTCTCGCGTTTTGCAACGGAATCGGATATGGCACAGATGAACGCGCTCTTCCAGAACGTTATCCACTCCGAAGTAGCGAAGAATCTGATCTTCCGTTCATAGAAGCCATAGAAAATTACTAACTATAAATATATTTTAACGTTGGGACGCAGGAATGTGGCATTCTTGCGTCCCAATTTTGCATTAGTCTTCCAAGACTTGATGCCCAATTTTGCGCCAGTGTTCCTAGACTTGAAAATTTTTCATATCTTTGCACATTGAGAGCATAAACAGCAAATGACACTATTCAAACTCTAACCAGCTGAATTTCAATATTTCGGCATACTTCCTTGTTATCGTGAATGGTTTTATCCCCACTCAGAACTAGGAAGATTACCTAAATAACACCCATGTTCGAAATCACTAAAAAAATCACCTCTCTTTCCGATGTAAAATCTTTTGCTCGCTATCTTTACGAAGAAGCGAAAGTTGTATTTCATCCGGACGATTCCTTTGAGGATTACATCAACATTGACACCCACAATCGCTCATTCTCCAAATCTGAGGCAGCAATCTTAAATCAACGGATGGAGGAGTGCTTCAATGTTTGCGAGAAGGAGAATGAGGATATTTATGAAGTGATGATGGAATTCTCCCCTCTTCATGTTTAAAGGAGAGTCCAGCGTTTTGGGATTCTGAAACTGGTATCTTATACCCGTTTAATACCGAACGCCTAAAAATCAGATAACGGAACTTCAAAATGAAAAATGATAGACTGACCTTCACGCTCATGGATTTGGGCTATAAGAAGGCCGGACCAGTTCAAATTTTTGATGAACGTACCAGTTATGATGATGGAGAGATTATCTCGTTTCCTTCTCAACTGGCAATTGTTACCCATGCGCACATGTTGAAAGACTCTCCGCATGGGAGCATTTATCAAGAAAAGGCTACCACACTCATAGACGCATGGCTAAATTCTACTTTACCGAGCAAGGTTAAAGATGCGTGTGAGCCAATGAGTCCGTTCGAACGGAGTTTATTTGAAGATTTGGATCAAGTGCCTTTCCCTGGCCCCAATGATCCCAAATTTTCATTTATTGATCTCTTTGCTGGAATTGGCGGGTTCCGTATGGCGTTCCAGAACCTCGGAGGCCAATGTGTTTTCTCATCTGAATGGGACGCTCAAGCCCAAAAGACTTACTTTGCGAATTATGGCGAAGTGCCTTTTGGCGATATTACCTCCGAACATACAAAGCAATTTATTCCAGATAATTTTGATATTCTTTGTGCTGGCTTCCCATGCCAAGCTTTCTCGCTGGCAGGTAAGCGGTTAGGATTTGAGGAAACCCGAGGAACACTCTTTTTCGATGTAGCCGAAATTCTGAGAAGAAAACAGCCTAAAGCTTTCTTCTTGGAGAATGTAAAAGGTCTCGCAATACATGATAAAGGTAAGACTCTAAAAACCATCTTGAATACCCTTGATGAAGTGGGTTATGTCGTTCCCGACCCTCAGATAGTAAACGCTATGTATTTTGGGGTGCCTCAACACCGAGAGCGTATCTACATTGTGGGCTTCCGCAAAGATCTCGGAATTAAGAAAGAGGACTTTCAATATCCCGAACAAAAGGAAGTGACGAAGCACTTTATCGACATTCGTGAGAAAGATCCGGTACCATCTAAATATTACTTATCTACGACCTACGTGGATACTCTTATTCGCCATAAAGCACGCCACGAAAGCAAGGGCAACGGCTTTGGTTACGCAATAGTCGGCGATAACGAGGTGGCAAATGCAATCGTTGTAGGAGGCATGGGGCGCGAGCGCAACATCGTTATTGATAAGCGTCAGAAAGATCTAACCCCAACGACTCGTATAAAGGGCGAATACAACAAAGACGGTTGGCGCAGAATGACACCGCGCGAGTGGGGCGCACTACAGGGCTACCCAGTCTATAGCGATGGTAACGGCTCCCCAGTGTTCCAAATACCGGTCGCCGACGCTTCCGCATACAAGCAATTCGGCAACTCAGTAGCCGTCCCCGCAATCCAAGCAACCGCTCAACAATTACTATCAGTTTTATCAAACAATAATATCCTCTCATTATGAGTGCTAAGTTATTATCCGGAAACGTTGGAGAATGGAGTGAAATCTACGTTTTCTTTCGTTTGCTCGCTTCAGGCAAAATGAATGTTGCGGATAGTAATCTTACTTCTATCCCAACTGAGTTTTACAAAATTCTGTCCATTCTTCGTAAGGAATCCGAAAGTGAAAATCAGTATCTGAGAGCTGATGACCGCATCATTATAAAAGTAGAAAACGCGGTATCTGGATTCTTGGAAGAATTCACTATGTCGGTTGAGGAATTTAAACGAAACGCAGATTTACTCCTGGATAAACTGCAAAATCAAAGAGGCCGGTCAGCTTCTTATCCTAAGATCCAATCTTTTATGGAAGACATCAAAATCTCATCTATAAAAGACATTGGACACAAAAGAGATATTACTATTGCCATTGAGGATTATCATAACGGAATGCCTCAAATCTTAGGTTTTAGTATTAAATCTTTTATTGGTAAAGAATCTACCTTGTTCAATCCGGCCTCTGGCACCAATTTTATTTATAGGGTTGATTTCCCTGACGGTGTTGTGGTGGACTGTGATAAATTTAATGCAGTTACTTACAACGGAAAACCAGGAAAAATAGCAGCCCGCTTGGCAAAAATTGAAGAACTTGGAGGATCTATTCATTTTGACCGTGTTCAATCCAATTGCCTCCGACAAAACCTGCGAATAATTGATGGCGAATTGCCTGACATTTTGGCAAACGCGTTATTAATTAAATATCGATTGAGCGATTCTTCTTGGCCCGAAATAATCAAGGAACTCAACCGCAGTAATCCTTTAGATTATCGCATCAACGGAGATTGCCCAATATATGAGATAAAAATAGCACGTTTTTTACAGGACGTTGCTATGGGCATGACCCCTGAAACACCCTGGAATGGATTCTACGATGCCGACGGTGGCCAGATTATTGTCAAGAAAGATGGGGACATAGTTTGCTATCATATTTATGAACTTAATCGGTTCCGTAAATATTTAATTAACTCCACTTGTTTGGAGCAACCGTCTACAGGCGAAGATGGTCAGAATCCCGGACACATTCGGCTAGATCCCAAATCAGGAAAACCCAAGAAGCCTTTCCTTTTCGGCTGGCTATATGAGGAAGATGGAAACTATTTTCTCAAAATTAACCTCCAAGTCCGATTCAAATCTATTTCCCAGAAGGGATGGAGAGAAGCCTCTAATTAGTAAATGAGGAATGCCTATAATTGGTTCCCATCAGGAAGCTTAACTTAAGATTTGCATAAGAGAGTTATATATGATGTGTGGCCTCGTTTGAGAGCATTAGTAAGAGAGTTGGTGAACTATGGCACTTTTGTGCCCTTTCCTCCTAAGGAAATTTTCCATATAGCTCTGAAAAAGATTATTCTCTAAAAGATTCAGGAATGAAGCCGTATTAACATTAACATCTCTCTATTTCAAAAACCTATTAAAAATGAAGAGAAAGGTTTATTCGGTCCATTAAGAGAACGGGAAATGGGCGATAATTTGAAAGTAATATTAAGTGGCACATTTCCTTTATTGTTCCTTTACAGGGATGCGTCTTGGCTCTGAATGGAATAGCCATCAAGAAGTGAATGGTGGATATATCGTGGTTAAGAATATCGGAGTTGCGGTCGAACCACTCTGCTATCACCCAGGAGTTCAAAGACTTCTTGGTGCTAAGATGATAATGAAAGTCCCTCTCATAGTCGCCCTAAAGATATTATGATATGCAAAGATGGAGACCGTTATTATCTAAAATTAGCTTTTCAACTTCGCATCTCGCTTAATCGAAAATGATATTATTTTTTATACCATATTTCTTTCTCTATATTAGATAAAATAAAGTCTTTCAAAGAATTTTTGCATTTATGGAATCATTAATTACTTCCAATGACTTATGAGATACAATCCCACTAATGATATAGGAAGAAATATCTTTGGACTTAAGATATCCAAGTGCCTTGGTTGGATTGCTAGAGAAGTGACTACTTCAGACGTAGGAATTGATTTCACCTTAGAAGAAGTAGTGAATGGGAACCCCACTGCTCGTTATCTTTCAGTTCAACTAAAAACAGGCTTGGGAAATGTTGATATAGATAAAAATGGGGACTACATATTTCGTTTTGGGAAAACCCATTACAATTATTGGACAGGCTCTTCTCTGCCTGTTATCATCGCGATATGCAATCCAGTGTCAGAGGAAATTTCTTGGGAGCTAATATCTAGACATAAAATATTATTTGCGAAAAAGCAGTACAAAATTCGTGTAAAAAAGTCATGTCTTTTGAATTCGCTAACTCTAGATAAATTCACCGCTATCCTTAACAATTATCAGTCAGATTTTATGCTACCAGAAATAGAGAACCAAACTGACAAACATAGTCCAGAATACTGGGAAGTTCTTTTGAAGGAATGCGCGGATGCAATTTCTAATATTTCTGCCTCTTTTTATAAAATTTCAGATAGTTATGATTTAGAAATCTCAAAATTATCTAATTTTGTAATTAATTCTCATTTCACTTTGACGCAAAAGCAGATTAATGGTAAATTAAATAAATTTGCTTCTAGCCTTGCCCTTACACTTAATGTGTCAAGATGTACCATTAAAACTCAAATTTCTATAATTCGAGATTCTTTCTTTGAAGTGCTCAATTCGATTAGTTATGTTCTCCATCAAAATTCTTGGTTTAATATTTTATCGGCAAAGTTGGTCTATGCTGCTTTTGAGACGAATCTTCACGCCCTTGAATCTTCATCACGCAAGGTTGAAGAAGTTTTCAATAATTTTAAAAACACCTCCATCTCTTCTTCTACGCTGCAGCGCTCAGTGGATTCCTTTGCTGACATAATTGAGCTATATCTTTTTACCATTAAAGAAATGGCGGACCGGCTAAGGGAAATTTTACGCCAATTTATGTTGAAATTCTCAATTAAATGATTGTGATTTGTGAAGCCATTTTTTATTATCTAAACACCAGTAAGAACGGCGTAAGCCCGACAGAGTTCTAATTCTGCAATGACCCAAATCTCCCAAAAACTCATCGAATTCGCTGACAAATACCTCGCCAGCGACATAGACAACCTGTCGACCTTTCCCCTGACCCGCACGAAGGGAGGGAAGTTTGGCTGCCCAGGACGCACTTTTGATCCGGATGATACTGAGATCATGCGATATATCTATGTTGCCCTGTTTCGCGATGCGTTTCCTGAGCTCTCGCTTGAGACCCTCGCTAATGGTATTTTCAGAGGTGATACATTGAACACCTATAACACCATGTTTGGACGTCCCGACGACTCCAGCTTACATCCTGGACTAGATCGGTTCGCCCCTCCTGAAGATTTGAAAGCCAAGGTGGCTGACTTTTACCTGAATCATTTTCCCACAATCGGAAACATGGTTGTGCTCCCTAATCTACGAGTTCAGAAAAAGTCCCTTAATACCTATAGGGGATGTCACCCTCAATGGAGAGATTATTTTGATCGCTTTTTGCCTGAGGTTCGAAAAGTCATGACGTGCCATTCAAATTATGATGAGACGCTTCATCAAATTATGGACGCGAATCATGCATATCTCAATAGGTATTATGGGGAAGAGGGTAGAGGATTTGATAACTTTGTCCAGAGCCTTTTCCTGACCGACTATCTCGCCGCGTCCTATCATTCCAAAGGATTCTACTTTTGGAAAAAAGACCTTCCAAGGGATGCCTACTTGGAAGAAGCTGTCCGGTATATTGATTTCTCAAATAAGGTGATTGAGAATAGAGGAAAGAGAATGATAAAGAAGGTGAAGGAATTTTTAGAGACGTGGAGCTACCCTTGACAAACCGCTTTGGTGTATTTATTGTACATTGAACAATTCTTGTGAGGGAGAATCCTCATTCTGTAAATGATTCTGTGGACGCGATTTATCGCGTCCCTACTGCGGCAGATGAGCCTGGCCGTCAAGTTTTACCTCTTCCGTGGCCATCAATAGCGAGCGAAGCAAGCAGATGTTCAGTGGGATGAAAAAACGCCCGGATGGCGCCGCAATAAGCTGAAAACAAATTATTTCCGTGAATTTCCGTGAGCGAGCGAAGCAACGCTTTAAATTCAGTGAGAACCACCATTCCCATAGTTCCAAATAACAACTCCCGCAAACCCCAAATAACAAATCCCGCTACTTCCAATTAACAAATCAGGGTTGAATCGGCAAAGCCAATTCAACCCCCATTTATCTTATTTATGTAAGTTTATCCCTCAGTGTGGAAGCTCGTGAAGAAGGTCCGTTCCTGTGGCGGTATCCCTTCCTTTTCGTCTGCCGCCTCTATCGCCTTCATCAGGAACGCCATGTTCCGACCAAGGTTGCGCATCGTCTGCAGTCCTTCGGCATCAGCCTCTACATCATCGGCAGTGAAGCCGTGAACTTCATTCCAATATGTGCTCGAAACTACAGGCATCGAAGTGATCGTGAAATACTTGTTGATCTCGTCAAAAGCCGATGTCGATCCGGCTCGGCGGGAAGAAACCACAGCCGCTCCTACCTTCATCGCCTTCTCAAACACGCCCGACGTGCTGTAGAAAAGCCGGTCAAGGAATGACAAAACCTGACCGTTCGCGCCGGCATAATAGACCGGACTCCCCACGACGATTCCCGCCGCCTCCGCAAACTTCGGAGCCGTCTCATTCACAACATCGTTAAACACACATTTCCCATGCGTCCGGCAATAATTGCACGCGATGCAACCGCGAATATCCTTGTTGCCAATGTTGATACGCTCAACCTCGATTCCCTGAGCCTCCAACGTCTGCTCAACTTCCTTCAGGGCCCGGTCAGTGCACCCGTTCAGGTGCGGACTCCCGTTTATGGTCAGTACTTTCATAGTATAAAATTGTATAATATATTTTGCTTTTAAATATCAAGTTTCTCTTCCTTGGAAACCAATGCGCCATATACATTGGTCACTATCGCCCCGGCAGCCATCACAGCCGCCG
>CAYZQA010000023.1:0-34194 GCA_964480745.1 uncultured Sangeribacter sp.
AACTCTCACAAACGGAACCAGAATCCGGTGTGCTACCATTACACCACAAGGCATCGCGCTTGATTCTCTTATCAAGGTCTCAGGGCATTCCCCTTTTGACGTTGCAAAATTAGTTCAAAATTTTCAATCCACCAAATTTTCATTGAAAAACTTTTTCTCCAGACTTAGCATGAGTTCTTTAGCTCCTGCGGGACCGGTATAACTTAAGGGACTATATTTCCCGACCACTCTATGACAAGGAATGATCACCGCCAAGGGATTAGTTCTGCAAGCACTGCCCACTGCCCTCGCAGCTCCCGGTTTACCGATTTTATTCGCAATCTCTCCATACGTTGCTGTCATTCCATACGGAATTTTGCAAAGTTCCTGCAAAACTGATTGCCGGAACGGGCTGCCTGAGATTCGGAATGGAACAGTGAATTCTTGCAACTCACCCGCAAAATATCTCAGCAACTCCGATTTAGCTTGGTTAAGGACAGGACTTGATACGGAGGTTTCAGCGCAATCCTCCTCAGTCCATCGGCACTCCGTCACCACTCCCCTCTCCTCACTAAGACAGAGTCTTCCAGCGGGAGTATCTACCAATAAAGAGCCCATGGCTAAGCGTTATCTTTATTTTTGCGGGTGGTTCGCGACCGTAGGTTTCAGTTTACAAAAATACTGGCCCTTGGAATTGGTCATACTTCCATATTTAACCGCATGAACGGGACATATATGGTAACATGCCAGGCAGGAAACACAGTTGTTGTGCCATCGGGGATGATTCCCACGCATCTCTATGTTTCTCTCCGGACACACCTTGGCGCACTTCCCACACATTATACATTCCTTTGTCCAGCCCCATTTCTTGGGAATCATGCCCCATTTCTTGAAAAGAGGATAAACCACCGTAGTCTTTAATTTAGGCCTGCTTCCCCGGACCACGTTGATTCCCTCCTCTTTTTTGGATATTGCATTAGCTATTTCGCGGATACGGGTTGGAGCTACGGTCAATTTCTCCTGTTCCACTTCCGGAGTATCGATATTGAAGCCGGGAAGCAGCACATAATTATTCGGCATCTGAATGCTCCATATACCCCTCGGCGTGATGCCTCGGTCGTTGAAGGCTTTCAGGAACATTTCAGGCGCCATCCCTGTTTCATCCCCACATGTGAGCACGAGCCAGACCGGCTTGTCGCCCTTCCGGATTTCATTTATTGTATGTTCCGGAATCTGCTTGATATATTGGAGAATCAATGGCGGGATGCCCCAGGAATAGACCGGGCACACGAATATCAAGCCGTCTTTCAAGTTCTCCTTTCCAAGTTCGGAAGGAGGAACATCAAGTATCATTTTTGACTCCGAGCCCAGTTCGAGGGCAAGAGATTGGGCCACATATCTGGTATTGCCCGTGCCGGAAAAGTAAAGTATCATTTTGAGGGTAGATTTCTTAGGTTAACAAGTAAATATTTTAAATATCAGATCTTTCAACAATTGGTATTCATTCTGCATGCTGCCAATTCCTTTGGATTTGGCGTCAAATTCGCGGACTGCATGGAGGCCTTTGACCGCCTGCATGGCAGAGTAGTTTCGCATAGACTCCTTTAATTCCATGACAGCATTCTGATTCGGGTAACCGATAAGCTGCTGCAGGGTATAATCCGTCTTGTCTGAATAATGGGCCAATATCAGGCGCGTAAAGAACCCGGCTATTGCCGCCCCGACAAGAACTCCCGGATTAGCCTTTGGATTCTTTTCAAAATAAGTGATGATTTTCACGCATTTGGGATAATCCTTATAGGCCATCGCCTTTGTCAACTCAAAATTATTGAAATCCTTGGATATTCCAATATTTTGCTCCACATCTTCCGAAGTGATAGAGATATTGGCTGCCCCGGGATTCTGCGACTTCTTGATGCTTATCAGTTTGTTCAGCTCTCCGAAGAACTTGCTGAGGGGCAACCCGATATAATCTATCATCAGGTTCATAGCCTTCTCTTCGAGGGAGATCTTATTTGACAGGCAGAAATCCTTGATATGGGCTGTCATCTGATAATCCCTTACTGCCTGACTGTTTAGAACCACGGCCTGACTCTCTGCCGCGGCCTTCATGATTTTGGAGGTGGCCGTCAATACTCCCCCTTTAAATACAATGACAAGGACTGTAGTCGGATTGGGATGCTTAACATACGGGGCGAGCTTGTCGATGGTCTCCTTAGCCTTGAAAAGCGTCTGCCCTTCCTTCAGCATCACTAACTTCCTATCGGCCATTACAGGAAATTGCTGTGCAGCCGCCATGACGGTCTGGATATCCGCATCATTTCCATAGAAGAGATTGCTGTTGAAATCTCTCTCTTCCTCCGGGACGACATGATGCTCAAGCAAATCGGAAATGAGGTCAATGTAATAATTCTCCTCCCCCATCAGAATATAGACGGGGGCGAAGTCATGTTTCTGAATGGCCGAGGCTATCGACCTCACTTCAGCCCGGGAATCCTTCTTTGCCATAATCTTTTTTTGAACTCCATTTATTACGCCATAGATAGAAGACGAGGAAAGTGACAATAACGCTTAAGGCTCCCAACCAAGAAACTCCTGTCTGGGATACGCCGAATTCATCCGATCCCATTCCGATATATCCTCTCGCCATAAGCCAACCGGAAAAGACCACGATTGAATTGTTAAGGGCATGTGCAAAGACAGAGGTCCAAAGCGTACCGCTCCAGACGAACAGATACCCGAATAAAGCCCCTAACAGCAATCTGGGGATGAAGCCAAAGAATTGGAAATGGAATGCGCTGAAAATAGCGGCAGTGACCCAGACAGCCCACCCTGTTCCGAGCCCCGTCTTTGACAGGGCCGGTAAAATCAGACCTCTGAAAAAGCTCTCCTCTGCGAAACCTGTCAGGATCCCGATTATCAGGATTCCGGAAACCAACCCTCCCCAGCTGCTGTCATCGAGCAGGGTGGCGGTGGATTGCGCTGCATTTTCCTCCCAATTCCTCAATGTGGCTTCCAAAGCGCCCCAAGCATCCGGCAATGTCATCGTCTCATTCCAGTAGATGATCTGATTCATGGCCGGCATACTGACGAGAAGCAGCAGGACCACTCCCGCGAGGCAAATCCCGGAAGGGATTGTCTCCAATCCCCAGAATTTCATCACCTTTTTGCCAGCCATAGTTATTGCCAGCCAGGAAGGGAGGATAAAAAGGAAAACACCTTGTAAAGCCGAGGCCCATAAAATCCCTGCTCGGGGAGAAACGGACGGGGCGATCAGGGGCAATATGAAACCGGTCACGACCAGGCCGAGAAACATGACGCCGACCGTCATCAGGGCCAGTGGCCACCCTTTCAAATATGGAAGCGATTGATTCATTAGCCACAAAAATAGTCATTATCGTCGGGTTGAACAAAAAATAATCTTTCGAGCCTATAAATAATCTTTAAAAACATCTCCCGACAACAAGAATTATCCACTTGGAAGCTCAATAATATTTATATACTTGGAATTTTTTTGTAACTTTGCAGAGGATTTGGGAAAAATCTCCATCAGTGACTTTCCTTTTCCCTGCCTGATGGGCTGGAAAGGCGCATGGAAGATTCAAATCTATCACCCTAAACGAACAAAAGGATGGGACTTTTTTCCTTTACGCAAGAAATTGCGATGGACCTTGGCACTGCCAATTCCATCATCATACATAACGACAAGATTGTCGTCGATCAGCCCAGCGTCGTGGCGATCGAGAACAAAACCGACAAGCTTCTTGCTGTCGGATCGGTTGCACACCAGATGGAAGGCAAGGAGCCTCCGGGCATCCGCACTATCCGTCCGCTGCGCGACGGCGTAATTGCCGACTTCAATGCCGCCGAACAGATGATTCGCGGCATGGTCAAGATGGTAAGTTCCAAACGCCGTTGGTTCTCCCCTGCTCTCAGGATGGTTGTCTGTATCCCCTCGGGCTCGACTGAAGTAGAGATCCGTGCGGTCCGCGATTCGAGCGAACATGCCGGAGGCCGAGATGTCTACATGATTTATGAGCCGATGGCCGCAGCCTTGGGAATCGGTCTTGACGTTGAGGCTCCTGATGGCAACATGATCGTCGACATAGGCGGCGGAAGCACGGAGATTGCCGTCATCTCCCTCGGCGGAATTGTCAGCAACAAAAGTATCCGTATCGCCGGAAATGATCTGACTGCCGACATTAAGGAGCACATGGGAAGAGTCCATAACCTGAAGGTCGGAGTTACAAAGGCGGAGGACATCAAGATCAATGTGGGATCTGCCCTTACAGAACTTGAAAATCCACCGGAACCCTATATCGTTTGCGGTCCCAACAGGATGACTTCGCTTCCTATGGAAGTTCCCGTCACTCACGAGGAAATCGCCCACTGCATTGACAAGACCATCATCAAGATGGAGGATGCAATTCTGGCTGCCCTCGAACAGACTCCTCCTGAGCTGTATGCAGATATTGTCCGGAATGGCATATATCTGGCCGGAGGCGGCGCGCTCCTGAGAGGTCTCGCAAAACGTTTCACAGACAAGTTCCGTATCGAATTCAAGATCGCCGAGGATCCGTTGCACGCTGTTGCCAAAGGGACAGGGGTGGCGTTGAAGAATATCAACCGTTTCTCCTTCCTCATCCGATAAACCGTCGAAACTTTTGACGGAAATGGATAACGGTAGCAACGTGAATTCCAACGGACCAAAAGAGGATTAAAACCCATAAGAGAGGCTGCGGTTCTGACCGTGGCCTCCCTATTGATTTATTTAAGACGGGGTCTAAGAATGCGTAATCTTCTTAATTTCATTCTTCGATATTCAAAGTGGTTTGTTTTCACGCTATATGTGGTGATTAGCCTCATCTTGCTTGTCAGCCGTAACAGCTACAGGCAATCGGTCTATCTTACATCGGCTAACGCTGTTACAGGAACTGTCTTTGGCACGTGGTCGCAGGTGACCGGCTATTTCCATCTCAAGAGTATCAACGAGCGCCTGCAGGCAAGCAATGCCGAGCTCCAGAATGAAGTGCTGAATCTTAGAAGCGAACTTGCTGAATATCACGCCCTCTATTCCGACACACTCCCTCATGAAGGGAGCGAAAGATACGGATATGTCTCTGCGGCCGTTATTAATAATAATACCCGCAATCCCCGAAACTATTTTACCATCAACCGTGGGAAAATGGACGGCGTCGAAACCGGCATGGGTGTTGTGGATCAAAGCGGCGTAGTAGGTATAGTTAACGTGGCGGGGAATCATATGGCGAGAGTCATATCCCTCCTCAATGAAACCCAGCATTTCTCCGTTAAGCTTAAAAACACTCCCTTCATAGGATCTCTCTCCTGGAAAGGGAAGGACCCCACGATCGGATACGTGGAAGAGATGCCCCGACATATCGTTTATCATATAGGAGACACGATTGTCACCAGCGGATATTCCACCTCCTTCCCGGAGGGAATCCCGGTCGGAGTGATTCTTAACCGGACCCGAGGCTCAGACGACAGCTTTTTCAGTTTCAAGGTGAAACTCCTGCCTGATTTCAAGGCTTTGTCTACAGTCAGGGTCATAAAGGATATTTACAAGTCTGAAATCGACTCTTTGGCAACTTTCGATCTTAACAAGTAACGGGCTATCGGATGGATAAAAGCGTATTGCAGAATCTTCTGATATTATTCATACTCATTCTGGTTCAGGTCCTGATCTGCAACCATCTGATGTTGTTTAATGTGGCGACAATCTTTGTCATCATATACGTCATTGTCAGATTGCCGATGGATCTGAAGACCGACTGGTTGCTCACATGGGGTTTCCTGTCAGGTTTGATCGTTGATATCTTCTCCGATTCTCCAGGTGTGTTCGCCCTTGCCTGCACGATACTGGCCATGGTCAAGACCCCATGCCTCTATGCCTATGTTCCCAAGGATGACCGGACAAAAAATGTCACCCCTTCCCTATCGGAACTCGGTTTCGGCGTATATGGGAAATATTTGTTTTCCATGTCCATCATTTTCAGCCTGCTAATTTTTTCCATAGAATATCTCAACTTTGCTGATGTCAAGGACATTCTCATTATGGCTGTCTCAAGCGGATTGCTGACGTTTGTCGTTTTGCTTGGTGTGGACAGTCTAATCGTAACAAGACGTGAGAAAAGATTATAATCTCGAAAAAAGGAAGTATGTCATTGGAGGCTTTATCTCCCTGATTGTCCTTATTTATATCATACGCTTATTCAATCTCCAGGTCGGGGATACGAAATATAAGGAAAGCGCTGAGAGCAACGCGTTTTTCCGCCGCGTCATATATCCTTCCCGAGGATTGGTCTATGACCGGAAGGACCGGCTTGTTGTCTTCAACAAGCCGGCCTACGAAGTCATGATCATTCCGAAGGATGTGGGCCAGTTTGATACGGTCACTTTGTGTTCTGTGCTTGGGATAACGCGTGAGCAGCTAATCCAGAAATGGGCTGACATGAAGGATACACGTAAGAATCCCGGCTATTCGGCCTACACTCCCCAGAAACTTATTTCCCATCTGACCCAGGAAGATTACGGGAAATTGCAGGAGAAACTCTATCTCTTCCCCGGCTTCTTCATCCAGAAGCGCACGGCAAGGGAATATACTTATCATGCCGCCGCCAATGTCTTAGGTAACATCCGAGAAGTCTCTACATCGGATATAGATAACGACCGCTACTACAGGCGGGGAGACTATACGGGAGACCTCGGAATAGAAAAAAGCTATGAAAAGGCATTGCGTGGTCAAAAAGGAGTAGAGATCCTGATGAAGGATGCCTATGGACGGATCAAAGGGAAGTATGAAGATGGAATCCATGATGAGGCTCCTGTTGCTGGAAAGAACCTGAAATTATCCCTTGATATTGAGCTGCAGGCCTATGGAGAGCAATTGATGCGAAATAAAATCGGAGCAATCGTGGCCATTGAGCCAGCCACAGGAGAGATTCTCGCTCTAGTCACTTCTCCGAATTACGACCCCTCTCTGCTTGTCGGAAAAGAACGCGGAAAAAATTATGCAGATCTCACCCGCGATCCGCAGAAACCTCTATATGACCGCGCCCTTCAGGGAGTTTACCCTCCGGGGTCAACATTCAAGCCCACACAAGGTCTTATTTTCCTACAGGAGGGGGTTGTCAATCTTTCAACGATGTATCCTTGCCATCACGGATATGTCAACGGTCTAAGGGTCGGCTGTCACGGCCACGCCTCCCCCATAGCTCTGAAGCCGGCACTCCAGACGAGTTGTAACGCATATTTCTGCTGGGGCTTCAAGAACATGATTGACAAGAAGGGAACCAAGCCAGGGAATCAGTTCGACAAATGGAAAGACTATATGGTCCAGATGGGTTATGGCTACCGTCTCGGCGTCGATTTGCCCCATGAATCCCGGGGATTCATTCCTAACACGGAATTCTATAGCAAATCATTCCGGGGCGCAAACTGGACAGCCAACTCGATTATCTCGATTTCCATCGGTCAGGGTGAGATTCTCGCCACTCCCCTTCAGATTGCCAACCTTTGCGCAACTGTGGCTAACCGGGGATATTTCTACACTCCTCATGTTGTGAAGGAGATTGCCGACAGCGCAATTGATTCCAAATATAAGGAGAAACATCGGCCCAAAATCGATAAGATCCATTATGAGGCTGTGGCTGAAGGAATGCGTATGGCAGTTTTGGGAGGAACATGCCGTCTTGCCAATCTTCCTGACATTGAGGTTTGCGGTAAAACCGGAACGGCCCAGAATCCTCACGGACGCGACCACTCAGCCTTCATTGGCTTCGCTCCCTATCACGATCCAAAGATAGCAATAGCCGTATATGTGGAAAATGCCGGATTTGGAGCAACGTATGGCGTGCCGATCGGAAGTCTTATGATAGAGAAATATCTCAAAGGGGAGATTTCTCAGTCAAGGAAATATCTTGAGGAACGGATGTTGAATTCTAATACAATCATTGCAAGTGGAGTCAAGAAACACTGATGCCGGCGTTTCCGTATTCAAATCCCTTGATTGGGTCACGGTCTTGCTTTATCTCGTTCTGGTTGCGGCGGGAACGGTCAGCATTTATGCCGCAAGCTACGACTTTGACAATGCAAGCCTGTTTGACCTTCAGGAGTTCAGCGGAAAGCAGATTCTCTGGATAGGTCTCTCCCTTGTGTTGGGAGGCGTCATCCTTCTGGTTGATTACCGGATCTACAAGACGTATGCCTATCCGATATATATTGCGGTCCTCCTCCTATTGCTCCTGACAATATTCATTGCGCCGAATATCAAGGGTTCGCATTCCTGGCTGACTTTCGGGTCCATGAGCCTTCAGCCTGCCGAGTTTGGTAAGTTTGCAACAGCCCTCGCATTAGGGAAACTGTTTGATTCCTATAATTTCAATCTCAATGCCAAAATCACAAATTATTTCCAGGCACTTATAATTATCTTCCTGCCTGTCATCCTTATCCTTGCACAAAGGGAAACCGGTAGCGCGTTGGTATATGTCTCGTTGATATTTGTGTTATACAGGGAAGGAATGAGTGGGCTGGTGCTCTTTTCCGTTTTATGCGCCATCACGTTTTTCGTAGTGGCGGTGAAGTTTGCAGAGCCCCTGATATTAGGAATCCCGATGGGTGAATTCACGGTGTTTGTGATCATCCTCTTGATATACACCTTGATGCTCGCCTTCTATTGCAAGGATATAATCATTGCTCGGAATGTTGCCTATGGCTTTGTCGGTTCCGGCGTCATTGTTGCCATCCTATCCTTATGTGGGGTGCAGATCAATGGCCTTTGGTATTTCCTTGGAATCCTTGCGGCGGCCATCATATATACGGCTCTTTTCATGCTTCGCCACAGGATAGGGAAATTTGTCCTGACGATAAGTTTTGCAGTCGTCTCAGTCCTGTTTCTTTTCTCGGTCAACTATGTTTATGGGAACATTCTCCAGCCGCATCAGCAGATGCGAATAAAGGTCGCGCTCGGAATCGAGGAAAATCTGCGTGGTGCCGGTTATAATGTCAACCAATCAAAAATTGCAATTGGATCGGGAGGAGTGATGGGCAAAGGTTTCCTGAATGGAACCCAGACCAAACTTAAATATGTTCCGGAACAGCACACTGACTTTATTTTCTGTACGATTGGAGAGGAGGAAGGTTTCATCGGGGCGTCGGTAGTGCTGGGTCTCTTCCTTGCCTTGATTCTCCGGCTTATCCACATAGCAGAGCGCCAACGGACCCCGTTTGAAAGGGTGTATGCCTATTGCGTGGTGTCGATACTCATATTCCACCTTGGAATAAACATTGGGATGGTGATCGGCCTATGTCCCGTGATTGGCATTCCGCTGCCATTCTTCAGTTATGGTGGCTCTTCATTATGGGGTTTCACCATTCTGCTCTTCATACTTTTGCGTCTGGACGCCTCGCGGAAGGAAAGGATGGATTAAGCCCTGGAAGCTCTGAATTGTATGAGACGGAGTCTAAGACATTATTAGCCCTTGCAATAGAAATGGAGGATTTTTCAATCCTCCATTTCTATTGCATCCATCATAAGGTTGGCCTGCAGGGGCGTTACTCCCAATTTTAATAACGTCGCCATGTCGGCCATGTAGGCCAGTTTAAATTCCTCCAGATTCCCGGAGGAGGCTTTTCGATACATTTCCACCGCTGTTCGGAAATTTCCTGCAGCTGCATTTGCATGACCGGCATTCAGGAAGTCAGCATCTATAGGGTTCTCCGCGAGGATTCGGTCATAATATTCAAGACTTTTCTTGCTGTTGCCCTTCAGCAATTCCGCCCAGGCTATTGAACGCAGTGTCCTTATATCGTCTTTTAGGATGTAGTTGGCGTGATAGTAGGCTTTGAGTGCTTCCTGCGGCTCTCCTATTTCCAGTTGGGAATGCCCCTTTGCCAACAATAGCTCTACATTATCGGGCTCTGCTTCCAAGGCTTGTTCATAATAATGGACCGCCTTGCGATGGTCGCCAAGCCGTTTGTTGACGAAAGCCAATTTTCTTACAAGCCATTGCCCCGGGGTCTTTAGGAGTTCTGCCTTTTCATAAGCATCCCTTGCTCCGGAATAATCCATCAGGGATTGACGCGCAAAGCCAATCTTTTCCCATAACGGGGCTGAAGATGGATCCTCGTCCGACAGGGATTCCAGCAGAGGAAGAGCCTCTTTGTAGAATCCCCTTGAAAAATAAAATTCCCCGATAATTCTCAAGACCTCATCATTGGCCATCATTTCGCCGACAACCGGCAATGCCCTGAAATTGAATGTTAGTTTGAATGGATCTGTTAAGAAAGTCTTGTTCCGGAACAACTTGAAGAAGCGGTAAAGATCCTTGGTGTATTTCATCAACTCCGCATTAAAGCCAGGCACTGATGTTTTGAATTCTTTATCCTTGTTTTCCTGGGCCAAAATTTCAAGTTGTGACGAGAAATTGGATACGACCATGTTGCGTTGAGTCTCCGGCATTTGACGCAGAGCCAATGCCAGGGAGTACTTGTCGGAGTCGCATATTTGTCCACCCAGATTTGATAATGTCTCCATTATTCTGGCTTCCTCCTTTCCAGGAATCAAACCCGCGGTCCGGACATCGAAGGGTCTGAACCAATTGACAGCCTTATTGAAGAATGGAAATTGCTTCAGGGAAGAGAAGGCGACCATCATCATGTCGGCCCCATCCTTTTGCATTGATTGAAGCTCCTCCATTTTTTTTGCAAGGCCGCTTTTGTTGAGGAGTTCCTCCCATTCCGGATTGTCATCGAGCATCATTGATTCCGAATCCTGACTTGCATCCCGTAGTTTTTGGATGAAATCCGGTTGTAGTTTCATCAACTCTGGAATCACCTCATCTTTCATTTTTGCCGAAACTCGCTCAGTATCCCTCGTCCCTACAATCGCCCGGATTGTTTCCCGGAGCTTCATATAGGTCGAAATCGAATCTTCCCATAGGGAAAGCCGTCTGATAATATCCTGATCTTCTCTGACGCGTTCCGGATAGAGGGCTTCGGTGATGACCATCCCTGTCAATGCCCTCGAAGCAATGGCATCCTCCTCTTCCATCCGGTCGTAGATGTCAATAAGAGCCAGAAAAGAAGTTCTTGAATAGTAATGGATGAGAGAAAGATTAAGGGCGCTGAGAATCAATAACTTCAGCTCGTAAGGATTGGCATCGTCCGCGACAGCTTCGACTATAGTCTTGGCCTCTGATTCGGAATCAAAAACAGTAAGGACATAATTGAACAAGTCTTCCGAAAGGAACTCAAGCCTTTTCTGAATTTCAGAAATATCAGCCTCTGCAACTTCGGCGAGTTCTCGTTCAATGGAGGTAGCCTTATACTGCTCTATAAGGGAAGAAATGGTGGCCGGTTTATGCCTGTTCATCCGCAGCGTGGATGAGTAAAGATCAGGACTCTCCTGGACACGGGACTCCCTTACCGCACCATCCGCTATCGTTCGCAATCCTTCTGCTATCTGAGCCGATACTTTTTCCCTGTCTTTGTCCGGGACTCCGTCAAGGAAAAACTTGACCATATATTTATAAGTTTCCCTGTCGGTTGAAAGGCGTGACATTAGGGAAGGAGACATTCTGACAGTCTCATTCGACTTCAGTATTTCCATAGCCTGATTGAGACTTCCCTCCTCTATTAATTGATTTACTTTATTTCTCATTGACTCCGGGGATGCCGGACGATTATTTGAGTTTTGATCAGTTGTCGGTTTCATATCTTTATAACAAAGTAGGCTCTCTAAGGTTATACCACTTAGATTGCTACTTTCCCTTATCGGCAAATTTCAAGCCAATTTTTTGCAAAGTAGAGCAATAGGGTTTTCTTTTTTCCCCGCTCTGAATGCATAGAGAAATAGGCTGTTTCCTTCCTTAAGCCCATATTTTTTTCTTATTTCATCTGCCTTAAGGGGATAATTCCTGACAGCGACATTTACCTCCGTTCCCTTGAGCTTTTTCAGATCCTTTCCTTCAAGCCTCTTTTCTATCTCCATTATTCTTCCGGGAAACTCATCAAAGAATTGATTGCTCCAATATAAGTCAGTATTTGCAGAAATTTTCTTTAAGCCTTCGAATTGGGTTGTAATCGCCGCTCCCGCGTTGAGTTTATGGACGCAAGCGTTGGGATCATATAAGAATCCTGTGGTCAGATCTTCAAGTTCCGCATAATTCAATCCGGCGTTCCCCATTTTCTTACTTTCCCCCGTGTGATTGCAGATAAATCTGGATATTATCTTCGGATTGAAAGAAGGGTCCGCGATTTGTTCCAAGGAAAAAGATTCATTCGAGAGGTCAATAGCTTCAAGGGAAATCTGGCCTTCAAATCCTCTTCTTAATTCCAAAAGAACCTCCTTGCATTCTCCCGCAACGCCAATAACATATACTTTTGCGACGTTTGGCAGGTCATCAATCGCTTTGGTAATATCAATTATAGGGGACGCCTTTACAAGAACCCGGTCGGCCTGCTGCAAAAGGGTCGGAGACAGTTCTATCATGTTAGGAACGCAGTCTTTGAAGAAATAAGTCTTTTTGTTGCCTTCTCCCCTTCTCGCAGGATCAATGAAAATGACATCGGGTTTGACATCTGCATTATCCTTTAGGAAGGCAATGGAATCCCCATGATGAATGATAAGTTGGGAAAGATTTAACTCTTTACCATTATGGATGAGAGCATCCCCACGGACTTCGTCCAGCTCACATGCCGTCACTTCATGCCCTCTCAATGCAAACATGAAGCAATCGATGCCTAAGCCTGCAGTCATGTCCAGAACTTTTGCATCCCTCGGAACCAAAGAAGTATGGAAGAGCGCGACGCTCTGATGCGTGGCCTGTTCATAAGAAAGCGAATCAGGGAAAATAAACTTCTCACAAGAAATGAAAGCTGACAATTTTTTGCTACCCTTTCTTCGTGACTCTATCTGAGCTATTACATCGTGCGCTTCAAAACTGGATTCCTTGCCTCCAAGTTTGAGGGCAACTGTGGCTGGATCGAGATTTTTAAATTCATCTATATATTCGATGAATTTTTCGGGTTGCAAAAACATTTTTTTCATATATTTGTAACGATATTTGGAGGGATTTAAATATTCCTCCAGCATTAAATATTCCCTAATCGAGGGATGCACTTAAACTAATACCATGACAAGCAAATTTGAAAAAGAGGCTCTTGACTATCACGAATTTCCCATCCCCGGGAAGATAGAAGTTTTGCCCACCAAACCTTACGCAACCCAAAGGGACCTGTCTTTGGCCTATTCTCCGGGAGTCGCATATCCTTGCCTGGAGATTGAAAAGAAGCCCGAGGATGCCTATCGTTTCACAAACAAAGGTAACCTTGTGGCGGTAATCTCAAATGGCACTGCCGTGCTCGGCCTCGGGGATATAGGGGCGATGGCCGGAAAACCGGTTATGGAGGGAAAGTCCCTGCTGTTTAAAATCTTTGCAGGGATTGATTCCTTCGACATTGAGGTTGATGAAAAAGACGCTGATAAAATGGTCGAGATCGTCAAAGCCATATCCCACACTTTCGGAGGCATTAACCTTGAAGACATAAAGGCTCCCGAAAGCTTCAAGATTGAATCCCGTCTCGTTGAGGAATGCGACATACCGATAATGCATGATGACCAGCATGGGACGGCCATCATATCGGGAGCTGCCCTGATCAATGCTATCGAGATTCAGGAGAAAAAAATTGAAGACATAAAGTTGGTTGTCAACGGAGCCGGAGCGGCGGCAATCAGTTGCGCCAGATTATACAAGAAGCTCGGTGTCCGGGCCGAGAATATAGTGATGTGTGATTCCAAGGGAGTCATTCGTTCTGTCAGGGAAAATATGACTTCACAGAAGAAAGAATTTGCCACTCGCAGAGACATCTCCACTCTGGCTGAGGCAATTGTAGGCGCGGATGTTTTCCTCGGACTCAGCGTGGCCAATGTCCTGACTCCAGAGATGGTTCTCTCGATGGCGCCGCGCCCCATTGTCTTTGCCCTGGCGAACCCCGATCCGGAGATTAATTATGATCTTGCGCGGGCAACGCGCGATGACATAATCATCGCTACCGGAAGAAGCGACACTCCCAATCAGGTCAATAACGTCCTTGGTTTTCCATATATCTTCCGGGGAGCTTTGGATTCAAGAGCCACCAAGATAAATGAGGAAATGAAGCTGGCAGCGACCCATGCGATTGCTCAGCTTGCCCATCTTCCTGTTCCTGAGGTTGTGTTGAAAGCCTACGGATTGGATTCCCTTAGTTTCGGTAGAGATTATATACTTCCTAAAGCGTTTGACCCGAGGTTATTATATCAGGTCGCCCCGGCTGTTGCGAAAGCTGCAATAAAGTCAGGAGTGGCCAAAAGGGAAATTTCAGATTGGGAGGAATATGACAGATTTCTGAAAGCTCAGATGGCCAGAGTCCATCTCGGAGAATGACGCCATAATGATAGAATTTCAGAATAAAGACCCGGGAAACTTCAACAATCAGAAGTTCCCGGGTCTATCTTTTCCCCCCAATCTTGTTATTCGATTTTTCGAGTGGCCTGAAAAGAGATTCGGTTAAGGATAAAGATCGGGATAGTCGCCCCGACCACCATTGCAAGTAGAATCATTCCACATATCAAGGCATTGTGGGCGCAAAGAAAGAACACGCTGTCAAATTCGTCAGCCTTGTCTGCCATGACACACATAAGGAATGCACCGAATGCTTTATATGCATACATCCCCGGAATCATCGGCAACAAGGATGGGAAGAGGCAGGTTTCAGCGGGAGTATGCGCAATCGGGGAGAAAAGGACCGCAAGGATTCCGATAAAAAGGGACGCGATGAAAGTCGCCGGAAGTATATGCATGGATATGGATTCGGCATTCATCAGCAGATAGCGCGCAGAATGTCCGATAGCGGCAATGAGTGCGCAATAAATGTAGGCTCGCCTCGGCGGCTTACTTATGGCGGCAAACCCTATGGCAGCAATGGCCGCAAAAAATGCATCCTGCAATAACTTTTCTACCATCATCAAAACATACTTAGTCCCATGATTTTCATTGCCACAAACAATCCGGCGGATAGGCAGCACGTCAACACGACTGCATCCATGAATCTTCCGAAAGCGCAGATATAATGCTTATTTATCAAATCGCTGAAGGAATTGATAAATGGGATTCCAGGAACGAGATAGAGTATACTGGTGGCGACTGCTATCCTTGGGACGCTTCCAATAGAGAACCAAACTCCGAAGCTTGCAATAAGGGCTGAAATCAAGGAGCAGAAGAACACGACTGCCCTCACATCGCTCTTCCATCTCAATAATGTCAACTTAGTGAAAAAGCCGACGGCTGTTGCAATCGCCACAGTTGCCATCGCTTGGAAGTCCCCTCCAAACAGCCGACAGAATGAAGCGTTTGCCGCTGCTACCAAAAGGAGCAGCAAATAGGGATTCTGGGGTCGCCCCTTTCTGATTTCTTCGAACTTTTCTATCGCCTGATGAAATGTCAGCTTCCCGTCAGCCACCTCCCAGCTCAGTTCGCTAAGCCGCGTGTTCATGTCAAAGTTGATCCCGACCGGAGCAACGGCCTCAAGAGCAGAAACAGTGGCAGTCCGGCCTTTTTCCCACACTGAAACCTGGATATGGCGAGGCATAATGTAAATCTCCGCATCCATCCCGAAGGCTTTCGCCATCCTGCGGATATTTTTCTCAAGCCGTATGCAAGTGGAGCCGCAACCCAGCAATACAGACCCGTATTGCGTCAGAAAGACACAAAGACTTCGCGCCCCGATGCAAGCCTCAGCATAGACTTCTTCAAGGGCAACCAATGATTCCGGTATGGAGGCCTGAGAATTCAATTCTTTATCCTTGAATTAAAGAAGGCATTTACATCCTTCCAGTGATAATATGGATACAAATCAGTCTCTATGGGAAGATGACGCTCCTTTTCGTTATGAAGCACCTTTACCAATATATCCTCCGGATTTTTCTTGTTTCGATAGAAAATCAATTGGACATTCGCTGCCATCGGAGCGACATAGAAGTCGCACCATCCTTCGTGGAACTTTTCAGGATCCGAGATTTCGGCATCGCAGTTCTCAATGCCCATCAGAGCGGTCAAAGGAACGATGTTTCCGTCATGTCCGAACCGAAGCGCAGCTGAAGGTTTGTCAGAGGATATTGCCTCATTGGCCGTCTCGATAATATTGGTCAATAGATTGGCCGCGTTCTGGACATGTTTTCCCTCAGCCTCCGGATATGAGGAGTGACGGGCGTAGAAACTCGCATTGAAACATTGCCAAAGGTTGAAGAGTTCCTCTGGAGTAAGAAGGTCATAAAAATCAATCTTCCTCTCCGTGTTCTGAGCGTCCGATGCCAGCCAATAGATGTTCCACATGAATTCATGGGGATTCACATATCTATCAACATAAGTCGGATCTGAGAAAATCGCATTAGTCAACCTTTCGGGAGAGGTATGCTTCTCTTCAAACTTCCTGTAAACTTCCTTCCACCATCCTTTATCGCCATTGAACTCGTCGGATTCCTTTGTGCTGTGACACAGGTATGGCATATATCGGTTGGACGATTCGAAATCAATAGTGAGCTGAGGGTTCTCTTCTTTCAGCCTTTCGCAGAATGAGGCCATGCTCAGGATGCATCTCGGGACAAGCGTTGACCGAGCCGTTATTCCTGCATCTTTTGTAAATACTTCCGGGTAATTGGCGATCATTCTTTCGGCTATTCCCCGATGTTGTCGGCGTCCGAGCGGCGAAAGGTCTCCTCCCTTGCCACGCGTTTCCACCATCACGCTGTCAAGGCGTGCGAGCACCTCTTTCCCCAGGGGAGTCAGTGCATTATTTTCTGCTGCATGTCGGAGTTGTTTCTCAACCCGAGTGTAGTCGTTGTCGCTGATGAGATAGCGAGACCCATGCCTGCCGTAATGGCTTACATGGAACGGGACATATCCTTTCGGCGCCGGAGTGTTGTCTGCTTTTGAAGCCGGATAGGCATAGTAGACGCCTCCCGTTTTGTTCAAGTCTTCCGACATGGATTGGAAATCTGTCTGGGCAGACAATGTCGCTCCGAAGAAGAGAAAGGCTATAGGCAAAAAGAATTTTTTCATTTGTTCTTTTGTTTGTTCATCATTACTCAATCCCCTACATAATATTGCTGGAGATAACATCTGGCGATAAAGTCCCTGTTGTCCGAGACAAGTTTGGGGTCATCTGACTTCGGGAAGGAAGTCGGAGCCCACCATCCTTGCTCTGAAATATAATGATAAAGGTCAGCTGGACAAAGCCCCCTGACTGTCAGAAGATCGAATGTATGTTTCTTTGCAAAATCCGCGTCATAAAGGGGATTATCCGGAGCATTTATGCATCGGGCAATGTCGCGAGCCATGAGCATTCCTTTATGTTTGTTGACGAGCAACACATAATCGTGTGCGCCTTTTGACATGGCGAGGTGCTCTTTTCCGGCTTCCCATCCTAACTTATCGATAAAGAAGTTATTCATAGAGTCGTAGTCGCTGAAAATCTCCATGACTTTCCCTCCGGTTGCCTTGACGAAGGCCGTATAGTAAGGGTGTTCTTCTGTTGAGGCGGGATGACGTCTGCTATTGGGCAATTTCTTTGATACAATCATGGATGTCCATTCAAACGCAAAGAGAGCGAGAGGCCCCGTTGGCATTTCCATAAGAGCATTGTCCAGTCTTTCCCGAATTTTGGGAAGAGCCTCCTCCCCTTTCAGTTCCGGGTCATCAAGAAGGGAATGAAGGTCGAGGGCAAATGCAGGAGTCAGGAGGTAGGAGTTATTGAAAAGCCAAAGCGTCAGACGCATTATCTTTTCCTGGTCTTCCGGATCATGCATTTCAAGTCCTAAAGCTAAATTCCAGTTGGAAGGAGTTGGCGCCTCGTCATATTCCTGTTCGAGGATGTTGTAACATTCATCCGCCATTTTCAAGACATACGACTTGTGGGGATAAAGGTCTCTTCGGTCAATGTCAAGCATCGAGATGACATACCAGACAAGGAATCTGACATCTTCCCGGTTAAGTTCATAGTCGATATATTCCTCTGGTATCGGATGGAATGGAACGGACCATCCATACAGCGAACGGTTCATTTCGACAAAAGAACGCCAGACGCCGCCATCGGCTACAATGTCCTGAAGATAGTCGGTCAGTGTGAGGGCAATCTTTTCGAGCAGACTGTCGGAAATATGACCTTCGTTGAAATTCTGAAGAGTCTTAAGCAATTTCTCAGCAATGCCGTAATAGAGCTCTGCATATTCATTCTGTTCCGGATAACCCGGTTGACGGATAAGAAAATCCCTGAATTTCATGGTCAGCTTGTTTAGATTATTATTTGAGGCGTTCTATCATTTCGGCCAATGTCAGGGTTGTTTGTTCTCCTGAAGCCATGTCTTTGAGGACTATCGCGTCTTTTCCTAACTCAGATTCTCCTACAAAGGCTACAAAGGGAATATTATCGGAATCGGCCACGGCCATCTGTTTTTTTAGTTTGGCCGAATCGGGATAAAGTAAGGCCGGGACACCAGCTTCCCTGAGAGCCTTGACATATTTCATCGACTGAATGGCTTCCTTGGTTCCGAAATTGACAAACATCACCTTGACACTCGATTTCAATTCCGCCGGGAAGAGATCGAGAGCCATCATGACATCATATATCCGATCAGCTCCGAAAGAAATTCCAACCCCCGATAGTCCCGGCATACCGAAGACCCCGGTCAGGTTGTCGTAACGGCCGCCGCCGGAGATACTGCCCATTGGAGTGTCGAGGGCTTTCACCTCAAGAATGGTGCCGGTATAATAATTCAGTCCTCGCGCAAGAGATATGTCAATGTCAATATCGCAATTATGACCGATAGCCTCTATTCCTTCAAGAACCTCCTCCATTTCTTCAAGACCCTTCTTGCCTTGCTCGGAGTCTTTGAGGAATTCCTTCATTGTGCGAAGTTTGCTCGCGTTGTCTCCTTCCAGAAGGAGGATAGGCTGAAGTTGATTAATTGCAGTTTCGGAAAGACCTTTGCTGCGAAGTTCCTCATTGACGTTTTCAAGTCCGATTTTGTCAATCTTGTCGATGGCAACGGTGATGTCGACGATTTTGTCGGCCTCCCCTATTGACTCCGCAATTCCAGCAAGAATCTTACGATTGTTCAACTTCACGGCCACTCTGATACCCAGGTCTCCGAATACGCGGTCAATAAGCTGGAGCAGCTCTATTTCATTAAGGAGGGAATCCGAGCCTACAACGTCAGCGTCACATTGGTAAAATTCCCGGTAACGACCTTTCTGGGGTCGGTCGGCTCTCCAGACAGGTTGCATCTGGAAGCGCTTGAAGGGCATCTGGATCTCATTGCGGTGTTGGACAACATAGCGTGCGAAAGGCACGGTCAGGTCGTAACGAAGTCCCTTTTCGCAGATCTTTGAAGTCAGTTTCCCAAGCTGAGGGTCTGTCAATTCCTGCTCGCTTACCGATTTTAGGAAATCTCCGGAATTAAGGATTTTGAAAAGCAGTTTGTCGCCCTCTTCTCCATATTTCCCCATGAGGGTTGAAAGATTTTCCATGGAGGGAGTCTCTATCTGCTTATATCCGAACAGGCGGAATTGTTTCTTGATTGTGTCAAATATATAGTTACGGCGCGCCATTTCTTCAGCTGAGAAATCGCGTGTCCCTTTTGGAATGCTTGGTTTCTGGGCCATATCTTGGATTGTTATTGCAATTTCAGTAAATTTTGGGGAGAAAGGGAGGGTTATTTGCGAAATTACAAAAATAAGCCCGATTTAGCAAATCGGGCTTATATGGATCAGGGAGGATTTTATGAGAGAGGGTCTTAAAACTCTGCCGAAAGACGAATGTTGAATTGTCGCCGGGTCAGATAGTTCGGAACCGCATACTGGAGGTTGTTGACATCCGTGACCCAATAATAACTGCTTACATTAGTGATGTCAAGAAGGTTAAAGGCATCCAGACCTAAAACGAGGCTCTTGAAACTACGGAAGAATTTTGAGCTCGGTTTTTTCTCATCCGGTGCGCCTATGAACTGCCAGCTGATTCCAAGGTCTAATCTTTTGTAAGCCGGAGCCCTGAAATAGGAAACCGAACGTGATGTGTGTGGAGCGGTCATCGTCAGGCCGTCTGAGAAAATGCCTCTCAGACTGAACTTCAGACGCGGGAAGCGGGGCAGGTAATCGGTGAAGTAGACGCTAACGGAGTAACGCTGGTCGCTTGGCAGCGGCACTTTCTTGCCATCCAATGTCTGCTCTGTCTTCATCAACGAGAAACTGATCCAGGAGTCGCTTCCTTCAACAAATTGGCCGAACAATTTCATATCCAATCCATACGTGTAGCCTTTCGAATCATTGATTCCTGAATAAGAAATCTTTAGATTGTCGTATTCGTATGATATGAGTCGGCTGAGATGCTTATAGTATATTTCTCCGGTTAATTTGAAGGGTCGGTTCATGGCGCGGAAAGTATAATCAGCTCCCGCTATGATCTGGACACTAAGCGGGGATTTGATATTCCGGTTCAAGACGATATTGCAGTTCCCCAATTCGTCAACGACAGTCTGGCGGTATTCCTTATAAAATGGCGACTGATAATACATTCCAGCCGCAATCCTGTAATACCAATTTGGGAGGTTCAT
This sequence comes from uncultured Sangeribacter sp., assembly GCA_964480745.1. Classification (GTDB taxonomy): domain Bacteria; phylum Bacteroidota; class Bacteroidia; order Bacteroidales; family Muribaculaceae; genus Lepagella. The sequence goes on from CAYZQA010000023.1 coordinate 20,645, forward strand.
AGGATTGAAGGAGAAATTGATTCTCGGGGAAGCCAGAAATTCTTTATTGAAGTCATTATAGGAAAGACGCACTCCTCCGTTGAGGGTCATGTAAGCAAAATCATTGCTAAAATTGACTGCATCCTCGATATAGGCATTGAAACGGTTGACACCGATGTCCTGGCGGGACGCAAGGTTGTAGACAAGATGAACTCCCTCCGGAAGTGTAGGCAACGAGTATCCGGCTGAATCTCTCCATTCCCATTCTTTGGTTCGGTCATAAAAGTTTTCCCTATGATAGCCGATTCCATAGGAAAGGGTGTTGTTTCGCAGTCTGGTGGTTCCTTTGAGAGAGACCTGGATGACCGAGGATTTGAGTCGGTTTCGGGAATGCTCCATATATTTCCCGACTCCTAATTCTCCTCCTACGGCGTCTGCTCCGGAAGTCCCGGCTTGATTAAGCCAGTATTCACCGGAAATGTCGTATGTGACCAATTCATTCGACAAAAATCCGGCTACACCCAATTCAAAAGATGTGACCTTATTATGTCGGTAGAGAACGGACAATGCACCCAGATATGTCTCAAATTTATCCTTCTCCTCGCCGTCAAAGTAAACCTTGAAATTTTTTGTATCCTCTGACGTTCCGAAAGAGGTCTCGCGGTCGGTCGGTTTGAAATTAAAATGATTGAGGGAGATGTTGCCAAGAAAGGAGATATTCCAGTGGTCGTTCGGCTTATAGGAGATAGCCGTCTGATAATCGAAATAAGTAGGATCATATTCCCCTCGCGTGTCCATGCTCGACAACAGGGAATTGGTTTTCTTTAGTCTCGCACCATGCAGTTGGCTGAATATCCCTGAGTTTTGACCGATGGAGAGAGATCCTCCCATGAGACTTGCCGAGACTGCCGCTTCAAATGCTTCCGGCTCGCGGTATGTGATGTCGAGCGCCGACGACATCCTGTCGGCATAACGCGCGGGAAAACCTCCTGAGGAGAAACGGAGATTCCCGACCATATCGGGATTAATAACGCTCAGCCCTTCCTGTTGGCCGCTTCTGATAAGCTGAGGGCGATATATCTCTATCCCGTTTATATAGACGGAATTTTCATCGAATGATCCTCCGCGAACGGAATATTGGGAACTCATCTCATTGGAAGAGTTGACGCCGGGCATGGTCGTTATCATTGCCTCTACCGACCCTCCCGAAACGTCCGGGGAGAGTTTGAAGGCCTCCGTGTCAAAGGTCTGCATCCCGTTGATATTATTCCGGTAGCCAATGACTTCGAGTTCTTTCAGATCGACATCGTTAGTGTAAAGACGAACATTGAGAGTGACAGTCCCTTTGGGTTTTATAAGTGTGTGTGTTATGGTCTTGAATCCGATGCAGCTGTAGATCAGTTCAACAGTATCTTTCGCCGCAACAGTCAGATTATAGTCTCCTTTGAGGTCGCTGTTAGTCCCTATGGCCGTGCCTCCAACCCTGATGGTCGCGAATTCCACAGGTTTATCCTCGCCATCGACGACTTTACCGCTAATCGTGACATTCTCTCCAAATGCAATCCCGCAAATGGAGAGAATGAGGCCTGCAATGATTGGTAATGTGATCTTCATTAAATGATAAACGCCTTCTTCCCTGCTTTATTATTGGGAAAAAGGCGTTTCAAAATGTTATGGAGCCCTCTCAAAAACACTCTTCTTAGTGAAGGCACGCTTTAGTTCAAGTTCCCGGAGTATTTCATTTCCCGAGGAAGTATGCCCTCACTTCTCCAACTGGCAGTTTACCGACAAGATAGAGAGGTATATGTTCCTGATCGGTTGAGATCCATGTGTCGATGTCATCGCTCGATTTCTTCCCTCCTTCTTGAGTAAAGTTGAATTTTATATGATAGGCCTCCCGTTTTGTCCCATCTTTGAGTTTGATAGTCTCTATTCCGAGGGAGCGAATCTTTATTTTCTCTGCCAACGAACCGGAAAAGACCGTTGCAGTATAAATCTTATTTTTAGAAAGGGCAGAATAGTCAAGGGTTCTGAGATAATAGAAAACGCTCAGCATGTCGTAGACCGGTCCGGTTGCGGTCAAGGTCCTCTCCTTAAGGATCGGTTCCCCTTTCGAGAGTCTGTGAAGCTTCACATTTCCGGTTGTTACATTCCCCGATTTGACATAATCAATGACATCCTTGGTGTAACCCCCTTTTTCATGCGTGATCTTTTCATATCTTACGGGGAGAAGACTTCCGGTAAGCATCGTGGCCCGAAGCGTATCCCGGACGCTATAGAATTTGTCGGCCCAGGGCTTAGTCTTGGCCGCCAACATGACATTATACTGGTTGCCATTGCGCTTCAGAGACAATGTGGCGTCCCCGGCATCCTTATGGATAAGCCCCCATTTATAGGAGATGACATATCTCAACTTTTCATTTTGAAAAGATTGGGCGGAAATGGAGAAAGAGAAGAGAATTGCCAAAGAGGCAATCATTAACTTGCGTAATATTCTCATACGTTGTAATAAGATTGGATATGACTATTAGACATATCAATCGGAGCGCGGTTTACTATGGAAACGTTATAGGGAAACAACAAAAAAGTCCGCCACTTACGACGGACTTTCTTTATCAGTTACTAATTGTATCAATAATATTTGGCGAGTTCACTTTCAAGAACATCCGCAGATTGAACGCCGGAAACGCGCCACTTCATCTCTCCGTTCTGGAAAATCATAAGAGTAGGAACTGAACGCACATTATAAAGCGCTGCCAACTGCTCATTTTTATCGATGTCCACTTTGAGAATTCGGGCCTTCTCCCCTACCTTTCCACTAAGTTCCTCGAGGATCGGATGCATCATTTTGCACGGTCCACACCAAGTAGCAAAAAAGTCAATGAGAACGGGTTTCTCGGATTGAATAATGTCTTCAAATTTTTCCATAGTATCCTTTCAATTAAGAATTATAATCATGGTAGGTTGCGCAATGAATCAACTTCGATGAAGATTATATGTTTTACAACCTATTTTGCCTTTATAACGCCTTTGAATATTGTGAGGTTCATTGTTTTTATTTAAATTTGCTCCGTTGTCAATCTGTGGAGCTCCTTCCTAAGATTTCGACCTCAGAAACGAAAGACTGAAAATAAAACCTATAAATCTAACTACCTTAAATTAAACACCATGAATAACAACATTGCGCTCAATCCGAATTCTCTTGTGCAGTATCTCGGAAAAAGCCCGGCCGAATTCACGAAGGATGATATTATCCGTTTCGTGAAGGCAAATGGGATTACGATGATCAATTTCATGTATCCTGCCGATGACAGCCGCCTCAAAACGCTTAACTTTGTGATCAACTCGGAAGAATATCTCGATTCAATCCTTACGTTCGGCGAACGTGTTGATGGTTCAAGCCTCTTCCCCTTCATTGAGGCCGGAAACAGCGACCTCTATGTCATCCCTCGTTTCAGGACCGCTTTTGTCGATCCCTTTGCCGAGATTCCGACGCTGACCATGCTCTGTTCCTTCTTCAATAATGAAGGGAAACCTCTTCCGACCTCTCCGGAAAATGCTCTCCGAAAAGCTTCAGAAAGCTTCACGAAGACAACCGGTCTGGAGTTTTATGCAATGGGAGAATTGGAATATTACGTAATCTCCAAAGATCCCGAGCTCTTCCCTGCAACCGACCAGAAAGGTTATCATGAATCCGCTCCCTTTGCAAAGTTCAATGATTTCCGCGTAGAGTGCATGGCACTGATTGCCAAATGTGGGGGTCAGATTAAATACGGACATAACGAGGTTGGAAACTTTACGCTCAACGGCGAGATCTTCGAACAAAATGAAATTGAATTTCTCCCTGTCCCTGCTTTGGAAGCAGCCGATACGTTGATGGTGGCCAAATGGATCATCCGTACCCTGGCAGTGAAGCGCGGATATGACGTCACATTTGCGCCAAAAATCACATCCGGCAAAGCAGGCAGCGGTCTTCATATCCATTTCAAGCTGATGAAGGATGGACATAACATGATGACTCAGGATGGACATCTCAGTGATGATGCAAAGAAAGCCATCGTGGGCATTCTTGAACACGCCGGTGCGCTTACAGCCATGGGTAACACAGTCCCGACAAGTTATTTCCGCCTCGTCCCCCATCAGGAGGCCCCTACATCGATATGCTGGGGCGACCGCAACCGGTCGGTACTCGTTCGCGTGCCCCTCGGCTGGACAGGCGACGGCGACATGTGTTCGATCGCCAATCCTCTCGAGGCTCCTGCATCTGTTAAACCGGAAAAACAGACAGTCGAGCTTCGCAGCGCCGACGGCTCGGCGAATGTTTATCAGTTGCTTGCCGGTATGATCGTGGCTGCCCGCTCCGGGTTTGAGAATCCGGATGCCCTGCGTCGTGCTGATGAGCTTTATGTCAGCGTCAATATCCATAATGATGAGAACAAGGCTAAGCTTGAATCTCTGAAATCACTTCCCGACAGCTGCTCCATGTCAGCTAAGGCACTGGATGCGGACCGCGAGGTTTTCGAACGCGAGGAAGTTTTCTCCCCAGCAATGATCGATGGCATCATCAAGCGCCTGAAGTCTTACAAGGACAAAAATCTGCGCGATGAAATTGCAGGTAACCGCCAGGAGATGCTCGAGCTTGTTAAGAAATATTGGCATTGCGGATAATCTTTAGGTCGGATTAGATAGGAATCAAAATGGCGGAAGACTGGATGATGCGTTATTCAAGAATCACGTCGGTGGAAGACATTGGCGAAGCGGGAATCCGAAAGCTTCAGGAAGCTCGGGTTTTGGTTATCGGGTGTGGGGCTCTCGGGTCGCTTTGCTCGATGTACCTGGCTGCGTCCGGAGTCGGAAATCTTACAATTGCTGATTTCGACACAGTCGACCTGTCTAACCTGCAACGTCAGCTCTTTTTTACAGAAGAGGAAACCGGCAGAAAGAAGTCAGAGTTGTTGGGGCAACGGATCAGGCTCTTGAATTCCACAGTCAACCTTGATATTGTTTCTCATCTAATCGACCGCCGCTATGCAGAGACGCATTTTCCTGAGTTTGATTTCATAGTCGATGGCAGCGACAACCCTTCCACAAAGCTAATGACAGACCGATACTGTTTTGAGGCAGACGTTCGCAACTGTATCGGTGGCGTTAGGGAATTTTCGGGCCAGGTGATGAGCTGGCGACCTGGATCTCCCCGGTTCTCTTCCGTCTTCGGTCAGGAGGACTGTGGAGCAGGTTTCACGCCATGCAGCATTGGCGGCGTGGTCGGTCCGGCGGCTGGAGTTGTAGCCTCGGTGCAGGCCTCGGAATGCATCAAGGCGATCACGGGGGCCGGAGAATGCCTCTACGGCAAAGTCCTCTTCTTTGACATGAGATCAAACTCCTTCAATGTAATCCCTGTAAGTTGAACGAAGGAAATACTCAAATTTTGTAAAGGAAGCCGGCGAATCTTTTGAATTCGTCGGCTTCCATTCCTTTATAAAGACTTAGTTCTTTCTCTAAAAGTTGCTATTATAAATCCAATTGAAAAAGGAGTGAGTCGCGGTCTGGATAATTGTATGGAACTGGAAGATCAGAGGCAGAGATCTGACGAAAGCCTGCACGCCGATAAAAAGCATGGGATTTTGTCGCCACCGATGGAGTGTCCAGTATGATATGCCTGTAACCATGTTGCTTTGCATAGTCAAGAAGTGTTTCATACAGCTTAAGACCTATCCTTTGGAAACGGTAGGCTGCCGCCACAAAAAATTTCTTAAGGATGGCCCACCGGTCATTCAATTTCATCAATCCGATTGTGCCAATAACCTTTCCCTGATCGTCTAAAGCAATCCAGAAATTCCCACCATTTTCTTGATAGCTCTTCTCAATATCGGTCAGGTCCGGCTGTTCCCCCAGCGAAAGACCAATCCCCGCCTCCTGATTCTGAATAGTGAGAATCAACTCAATTATTCCCTCAGCGCGCCTGCCATCAAATTCAATAATTTTCACAGAAAAAAATTGTTGATATTATTCTTTGGCCATGTGGACATCCAGTTGCGGGAACGGGAAGGAGAAGCCTTTTTCAGGCAGCGTCGCGTAGATTTTCTCATTCATGGAGAAAAACAGAGGCCAATAATTGGAGACGTGGGTCCATGCCCTCGCCGTGACCACTATCGCCGAATCGCCCATCTCCTTGAGGGCTACAAAGGGTGCGCGGTCAGCTTTATTTGGAAGGTCAACAGGCATCTCCGGAGTGGAAAGGATGGAAGACCTCGATTTCTGGTTCTCCTCATGCCTTTTCTTGATGTCGTCTTCTACATATTTTTCCACTACCCTGTCGTCCTCAAGCAGAATCTCCAGGAGAGCTGCCTTAGCTGCCTCCACATCCGTCCCATACGCGAGGCTGACATCCCAATCCACGCGCCTGTATTGCTCAAGCGAATAGTTGTTGATCGAAGAAGTCGACAACATCCCGTTCGGGAGGATGATGGCCTTGTTATCCGGAGTGTTTATGATAGTGTTGAACAGTTGGATCGATTTGACAGTACCTGAATATCCTTGAACCTCAATGAAATCCCCTACCCTATACGGTTTCAGAAGAAGAATCAATACGCCACCGGCAAAATTCTGAAGCGTACCGCTCAATGCCATACCGACCGCGACTCCGGCCGATGCGAACAATGCCAGGAAGCTGCTCGTCTCGATTCCTAAGATTCCAATGACCGTTATGATGAGTATGAAATAGAGGACTATCCTGACCATCGACAGCGAGAACGTAACGAGAGAGGCCTCCACGTTCCTGCTGGTCAGCATCCGGTAAACCACATTATAAAGTTTCCTTATAATATATCGGCCCAGATAGAAAACCAAGATTGCCAACGCGAGTTTGAACGCAAATGAAACAGCTCCGTTAGCAATTTTAGAGACGATCTCATCGAATCCGAGTCCTTTGAGATCTGCCCAGAAAGAGGCGGGAGATTCATTCCCGACCTCCGGCATGGGAATCAATGGAAGATCCCCGGTATTGTCTATCAAATTCATTTTTATTTCTTCTTTACCATTCTTACCACATTCTCCACATGATGGGTATGCGGGAACATATCGACGGGCTGCACATGCGTGACAGCATATTTTGTATCCAACAACGCGATGTCGCGCGCCTGGGTAGCCGGATTGCAGCTTACATAGACCAGCACGTCGGGCTCCGCCCGGAGAATGACATTGACAACATCCTCATGCATCCCGGCCCTTGGAGGGTCAATGATCATGACATCCGGGCGTCCATGTTCGGCAATGAACCCGTCGGTCAGAATATCCTTCATGTCTCCGGCATAGAACTCGGTGTTCGAAAGGTTGTTTGCGGCCGCATTGACCTTTGCATCCGCTATCGCCTCCTCTACATACTCTATGCCGATCACGTGCCGGGCTTGTCGGGCTATGAAATTGGCGATCGTCCCCGTGCCTGTATAAAGGTCGTAGACAAGAGGTCTTTTCTCTTCCGGAATTTCAATAGAGGGATCGAGTCCGGCAAATTCCCTGGCCACCTGATAAAGCCTGTAGGCCTGACGGGAATTGGTCTGATAAAACGACTTTGCATTGATACGGAATTTCAAGCCCTCCATTTCCTCGACAATATAATCGGGACCCTTGAAAGACACTATCTCCTGATCAGAGATGGTGTCGTTCAGCTTTGTGTTGACGACGTATACCAGAGACGTAATCTCCGGGAATTCGTTGTCAAGCGCGTTCAGCAGAAGATTCCTCTTCTCTTCATCCTCCTCCCCGAAGACCACGCAAATCATCACTTCCCCCGTGGATGCAATCCTAATCATGAGGGTCCGAAGCAGCCCGGTATTATTCCTTATATCATAAAAAGAGAATGAATGGGCTTCCGCGAAATCATATATGAAGTTTCGTATTCTGTCTCCAAGATGATCCTGAAGTTCGCAGGATTCTATGTGAAGGACTTTATCAAAGGCGCCCGGGATATGGAACCCCAGACCATTGGGAGAATCTTCAAACTCTTTCCCCGCCTTAATTTCCTCCCATGTCCGCCATTTCTTGTTGGAGAAGGTGTATTCCATCTTGTTGCGATAACACCATATCTCCTCCGATCCGAGGATAGGAGAAATCTCCGGAAGCTCAACCTTTGCTATTCTCTGAAGTGCATCCGTGACTTGCTGCTGCTTCCAGCGAAGCTGTTCCTCATACGGAAGGTGTTGCCATTTGCAGCCTCCGCAAATTGTGAAATGTCGACATTTAGGTTCACATCTCCGTTCGGAGGGATGGACAAGGTTGACGATATGTCCCTCGGCAAAGGAATGCTTCTTGCGGTCAAGCTGGATGTCGGCGATGTCCCCCGGCGCTCCATAAGGAATGAACAGCACAAACTGCGACTCATCCTCTGGCCTGAGTTTGACCCGGGCAATGGCGCGTCCCTCAGCTGCCACCCCCGTAATTTCTACGGATTTCAATTCCGGTAACGGTTTTTTCTTTCTCCCCATTATTAAATCAAATAAGGTCAGGTATCGGCCCTGACAAAAATAATGGCTGCAAAATTAAGAAAATTCCCGATAAATTCTTAAATTTGCAACTGCAATTGGAGGCAAAGGGCTGAATGACACTCCTTCATGTCCTCGTTCAGGGATTGGACAGCGTCTCTTTGCTCCCGCTTCCGCATAACCGATGAATAACACAAATCACTATATTCCAAATATTTAAACCAAAAAGATTTTAAGCTCTATGGCAAAGAAAATCTATACTTTCGGTGATGGAAAAGCCGAAGGTAAGGCCGACATGAGAAATCTTCTCGGCGGCAAAGGAGCCAACCTTGCAGAGATGAACCTGCTCGGAATGCCCGTTCCTCCCGGATTCACTATCACTACCGAAGTATGTACTGAATATACCCAGCAGGGTCGTGACGCAGTGGTTGCCGACATCAAGGAAGATGTTGAAAAGGCTATCGCCCACGTTGAGAACCTCACAGGCAAGAAATTCGACGATCCCTCCAATCCCCTTCTCGTTTCCGTTCGCTCCGGCGCCCGCGCTTCAATGCCCGGTATGATGGACACGGTCCTCAACCTCGGTATGAATGACGCTACGGTTGCGACAATGGCTGAGAAGAGCGGCAATCCCCGTTTCGCATGGGATAGCTACCGCCGCTTCGTCCAGATGTATGGCGACGTCGTGCTCGGTATGAAGCCGAAGAGCAAGACTGACATCGATCCCTTCGAGGCCATCATGGATCAGGTGAAGGAAGAGAAAGGTGTCAAGTTTGACAATGACCTCGACGTTGACGACCTCAAGGAGCTCGTAAAGCGTTTCAAGGCTGCCGTCAAGGAGTATACCGGCAAGGATTTCCCCGAATCAGCTTGGGAACAGCTCTGGGGAGGAATCTGCGCAGTATTCGACAGCTGGATGAACGAGCGTGCGATTCTCTACCGCCGCATGAACCAGATTCCCGAGGAATGGGGAACGGCCGTCAACGTTCAGGCGATGGTTTACGGCAACATGGGCGACAATTCCGCAACCGGCGTTGCCTTCAGCCGCGATGCTGCCACGGGAGAGAATATCTTCAACGGTGAGTATCTTATCAACGCTCAGGGTGAGGACGTCGTAGCCGGTGTCCGCACTCCCCAGCAGATCACAATCGAGGGCTCTCGCCGTTGGGCGGCCCTTCAGGGCATCTCTGAAGAGGAACGTGCCTCCAAGTATCCTTCTCTTCAGGAGTCGATGCCGACCCTTGCTCAGGAGCTGATCGACATCGCCCACAAACTCGAAGATTATTTCCGCGATATGCAGGATATGGAGTTCACGATCCAGGATGGCAAGCTCTGGATGCTCCAGACGCGTAACGGCAAGCGCACGGGCGCAGCTATGGTCCGCATCGCTATGGATCTCCTCCGCGAAAATATGATCGACGAGAAGACTGCCCTTCTCCGCATGGAGCCCCAGAAACTTGATGAGCTCCTCCACCCTGTCTTCGACAAGAAGGGTCTGAAGGAGGCAAAAGTTGTTGCCAAGGGTCTCCCCGCTTCTCCGGGCGCTGCCACGGGCCAGATCGTCTTCCAGGCTGACGATGCTGAGGCATGGGCTGAACAGGGCAAGGATGTTATCCTCGTCCGTATCGAGACTTCTCCCGAAGACCTCCGCGGTATGGCCGTTGCTCAGGGTATCCTGACGATGCGTGGCGGTATGACGTCCCACGCTGCTGTCGTTGCCCGCGGTATGGGTAAATGCTGTGTTTCTGGCGCCGGCGATATCACTGTCGATTATAAGGAAAAGACTGTCCGCATGGATGGCAAGACATTCAAAGAGGGCGATTGGATTTCTCTCAACGGTTCCACGGGCGACGTTTATGAAGGCAAGGTCAAGACTGCCGAGCCTGAACTTGACGGCGATTTTGGTGCAATCATGGATCTCGCTGAAAAATTCACGAAGACGCTCGTCCGCTGCAACGCCGACACTCCCCGCGATGCCAGCACAGGGCGCCGTTTCGGCGCACAGGGTATCGGTCTTTGCCGCACGGAGCACATGTTCTTCGAAGGCGACCGTATCAAGTCTGTACGCGAAATGATTCTTGCTTCTGATGAGGCAGGCCGTCGCACCGCACTTGAGAAACTTCTCCCCATGCAGCGCGGAGACTTCGAGGGAATCTTCAAGGCTATGGATGGCCACGGCGTGACTATCCGTCTTCTCGATCCCCCGTTGCATGAGTTCGTTCCTCACACTGAATCCGCGCAGAAAGAGCTCGCCGATGAAATGGGCCTGACTCTTGAGGAAGTCAAGGAGAAGGTTGAGGATCTTGCAGAGTTCAACCCGATGCTTGGTCACCGTGGTTGCCGTCTCGGTATCACATATCCGGAGATTACCGAGATGCAGACCCGCGCCATCATTGAGGCTGCCCTCAATTGCAAGGCTGAGGGAATCGACGTACATCCTGAAATCATGGTTCCCCTTGTCGGAACTCTCAAGGAACTCCAGCATCAGGCAAATGTCATCAACATCACGGCTGCCAAAGTCTTTGAAGAAAGAGGCGAGACGATTCCTTACAAGGTAGGAACTATGATTGAGGTTCCGCGTGCCGCTCTCACGGCCGACCAGATTGCAGAGGTTGCCGACTTCTTCTCCTTCGGAACGAACGACTTGACGCAGATGACATTCGGTTACTCTCGCGATGACGCTCCGAAGTTCTTGAAGCATTACAAAGAGATGGGCATCATCAAGGTTGATCCGTTTGAGGTTCTCGACCAGGAAGGTGTAGGCCAGCTCGTAAGAATGGGTGTTGAGAAAGGTCGCGCCACGAAGCCTGACTTGAAAGTCGGTATCTGCGGCGAGCATGGTGGCGAGCCCAGCTCCGTTAAATTCTGCGCCAACCTTGGCATGAATTACGTAAGCTGCTCCCCCTATAGAGTGCCGATAGCAAGAGTCTCGGCCGCCCAAGCTGCCTTGGAAGCATAAAGCCATACCAAGATAGTAAGCAAAAGGTTGCAATCTCCAAATGTGGGGATTGCAACCTTCTCTTTTGTGAATTTGTTTGATTAATAGTTTTTTATCTCCTTGGGATTATATTTGGTAAATTTCAAGCACACTTCTTGACTATCTCGCTGAACACTCTATGATTTATTTCCTGAAAATTTTGCCATTGTTATTCCTTGATATAGGAAACTTGGGCGAGATCGTCTGCAAGATCCGAATCGCCACAGCAAAGGGCCACCAGAAAGCGGCTGAACTCTTTCTGTGTGGCCTCTACATGTTTGATGAATTGCTGCTGGTCCATCGGTCAGGTCAAAAGACTTAATCAATTTGCTAGCTTTTGACTTTCCGGACAATCAGATAGCTCACGCCGATTGCAACCGTAATTCCGCTAAAATTAAGGGAAGAGTAACTGCTGGTCTGCGCAAATTGAGGAGTTATTCCCTATTCAATGGAGGTAAGGTTTTTGAAGTTGCGAATGGTCCTGGGTAGAAAAACAGTCACCAGAAGAATGATGTAAATAACTGTTGCGGCAATGACAATCCAAAAGCGATCAGGCCCGACGACCCAAAGATTGGAGAGAAACAAAGTAAAGAATACTGCCATCGCCATCCCGAGTGTGATTTCCCCCGAAAGAGTGTACAATCGCAAAGCAGCCACTTGTTTCATCGTCTGAATTGGTGTATTCGCAGCAATGTTGATTTTTTTTGTCTTGAAATAGAGGAATCCATACCACCCAGCGGCAATCAAGCAGAAAATCTCCATGAACAGTTTGTATGGGAGAGGAAAGGAATTCTTACCTAGTCCTGCGCTCCAAGCAAATGGGAATACTATGCCTAATATAATGCATGATAGAGCTCCCTGCCGGAATTGGTTCATTATTTTTCTTTGTGCAGTATTGCAGGTTTCAGAGTTGAGTCTGATCGGTTCAATACTTTTTTGAGCGAGTACATCGTCAAGAGTTGCCATGCTTTTTTTAAGTTCATCTAAATTCATATTATTCAGTTTTTGAGATAAGTTTGTTTTTAATCCTGTGAAGTTTGGTAGCCACGTTATTCCTTTCCAAGCCTATGATGTTTGCAATTTCTTCGTAAGAGTATTCATCAAGCCATAAAAGAATAAGTGCTTTCTCAATCGGAAGAAGTTGGTTGATCAATTCATGAAGAGCGTTCAACTGCTCAGCCTTTTCGTCATCCGCTTCCGATGATATATCGGTAAGCGAGATTTTAAATGGAAGGGTTTTGACTTTTGACTGGTAGTTGCGAATAGCCATGAGAGCCGAGTTTACAGAGACGCGATAAACCCAAGTAGAGGGTTTGCTATTTCCCTGGAATTGTTCTAACCTCAACCAAATGTTAGTGAGGACTTCCTGACGCAGGTCCTCATAAGGCACTTTCGGGGTCGCATAGACCCAGCAAACCTTATTGATGATTCGGGAATGTTCTTTTACGAAAGAGGAAAACTCCCTGCTTGATTTTGGTGGACTTTTCATTTTTTTGAAGATTTGTAACGTTAGATGCAAAAAGAATACGAATAGTTACACTCACCTCAAAAAATTTTTTCTTCTGTTTAATCTCCAAAAAGTATGGTCTCATTGGCCATACTGTCATCATAGAATTTCGTATCGGTGGTCAGAATTCCATAGAGACAAACTATGGAATTGGCTGAATCCTTAAAAACAGGATACAACACCATAGCAAAGTAAAACATCTTGAAAAAAAGTTCGACAAGTATTATCTTTACAAGTTGGTAAGCTCACAAGTTCGGAATGAGTATGTCAGACCATAGGTTCTGTTCCAGTTTGTCAAGTGTACCGATTTCCTCAAAGCCTCCAGTGGAGTTTGGAACGTTTACGCACTATAAAGTTAATCCTGATAATAAGTATATAAAATGGGCTTTAACGTACTGCAAAAGTACGGTAAAGCCCACTATGCGGAAAAGACAAGGCGATTAGTCTTTTATTTCTTGGCTACTGAAGGAATCTCTCCTGGTAGTGATAAATTTATTAATGACCTCATTTTCTATAAGTAGAGAGGTCATGTAAGTCCTAATAGTCGGGAAAGACAGCAGTTCTTCCGGCTTAATTTGCATTGAACGTAGAGACCCATCTTCCTGCG
>CAYZQA010000024.1:0-33676 GCA_964480745.1 uncultured Sangeribacter sp.
TGCCCAGGTAGTCTCCGCGGCGTTCCTTGTCGATGACGGTCTGGTAGATGCGCCCGGTCGTGACGTTGTTGGCCCGGGAGGTCTCGATGTTGGTGAAACGCTCATAATGGCCGAGGTCAAGGTCAGCCTCATGCCCGTCGGCCGTCACGTAACACTCCCCATGCTCATAGGGATTCAGCGTGCCGGGATCGATGTTGATATACGGGTCGAATTTCTGGATGGTGACGCGGTAACCGCGGCTTAGCAACAGGCGTGCGAGCGAACTGGAGATAATTCCTTTACCGAGCGAGGAGACGACTCCTCCGGTGACAAAAATGTAGCGTGTTTCCACAGGGTTGCAGTTTTGCCCGCAAATTTAATCAGTTTTTCCCGTTCCTGCAATTTTTAATTTGCCTCCTCGTAACTTGTCACTAATAACTAAGCGGGCGCCTCCCGGAAGGGAGACGCCCGTTTAGTTATTATTTCGCAGGGATCAGTCTTTATATTTCTTCATGATCAGGGCTGCGTTGTGGCCGCCGAAGCCGAATGTGTTCGACAGGACGGCGTTCACGTCGCGTTTCTGGGCCTTGTTGAAGGTGAAGTTCAGCTTGTAGTCGACTTCCGGATCCTCATCCCCTTCCTCATGGTTGATGGTCGGGGGGATGACGCCCTCCTCGAGCGTCTTGACGCTGAGGACGGCTTCCAGCGCACCGGCTGCTCCCAGAAGGTGGCCGGTCATGGATTTGGTCGAGCTGAGGTTCATCTCGTAGGCATGCGGCCCGAAGACGTCTACGATAGCCTTGGCTTCCGAACGGTCGCCGACAGGCGTCGAGGTGCCGTGGAGGTTGATATAGTCGATCTCCTCCGGCTTCATTCCGGCGTCGCGGAGCGCATTCTCCATGACGAGCTTTGCGCCCAGACCCTCGGGATGAGTTGCCGTGATGTGGTAGGCGTCCGCGCTCATGCCGCCGCCGACAATCTCGCAATAGATGTGGGCGCCGCGTGCCTTGGCGTGCTCAAGCTCTTCGAGCACGAGGGCTGCCGCCCCCTCGCCGATCACAAAGCCGTCGCGCGAACCGCTGAACGGACGCGATGCTCCGGCCGGGTCATCATTGCGCGTCGAGAGCGCCTTCATCGAGTTGAAGCCGCCGACTCCCGCCGGGAAGACGGCTGCCTCAGCCCCGCCCGCAACAATCGCATCGGCCTGGCCGAGGCGGATGTAGTTGAAGGCATCGATAAGCGCGTTGTTCGACGATGCGCAAGCCGATACGGTCGCGAAGTTCGGACCGCGGAACTCATGCTTGATCGAGATGTGGCCGGCTGCAATGTCGGCAATCATCTTCGGGATGAAGAAAGGATTGTATTTCGGACCCTGCTCTTCTCCGTGAAGGGCAAAATAGCCCGCTTCCTCCTCAAACGTGTGGAGACCGCCGATGCCGGCTGCAAATATGACCCCCACTCGGTTCTTGTCGACTCCCTCTTTCTCAAGCCCGGCGTCGGCGATGGCCTCGTCGGCCGCTACCATCGCATACTGGGCGTAAAGGTCAAGCTGGCGCAGTTGACGGCGGTCAAAATGCTCCTCGGCCTTGAAATCCTTTACCTCGCATGCAAACTGGGTCTTGAACTGCGTGGCGTCGAAGTGCGTGATCGGGGCCGCGCCGCTTACGCCGTTCTTGGCGTTCTCCCACGTCGTCGCAACGTCGTTGCCGATCGGAGAGAGGGCTCCAAGTCCCGTCACTACTACTCTTTTCAATTCCATTGGTTCAGGTTGAAGAAAGATTTTGCCCCTCGGGCGAGTTTCTTACTGGTGTGATTCGATATAGTTGATAGCGTCGCCTACAGTCTTGATCGTCTCTGCGTCTGCGTCAGGGATGTTGATGTTGAAGGCCTTCTCGAATTCCATGATCAGCTCTACTGTGTCGAGAGAGTCGGCGCCGAGGTCCTTGTTGAACTCTGCCTGGGGAGTTACTTCGTTCTCGTCTACTGTCAGTTTGTCAACGATGATCTCTTTTACTTTCTGTTCGATGTCAGACATGTCTATTCTTTTTTAAAGTGTTAATAATGTCGGTTAGGCTGAGTGGAAACGCTTTTGGCTCAGGCCTTTAGCCCTCCACAACGTCCCCTTCCCCACGTTGCCGGGGGAAAGTTCAGGCTGCAAAGTAAATCATTTTATTTTGAATCAGGAAATTTTTCCCGCTTTTTTTGCACGTTTCCCCCCTTTCCGCGCAATCCCGACAACCAAAAAGCCGTCGCGGGCTCTCCCGCAACGGCTTTTTTATTTCAGCTTCCTTTAGGTTCGTTAGAATGTGTCAGATGCAAGGCGCATCCCTACTTTATTGTCCAGGTTTCTTTGGTTTTGAGAATCAGATCCCCCAGATCCTTATACCCCTTCTTGGCCTGGACCTCACGCGTCTGACGCTCCACTTCCTGGTCATACACCGGCGCCGCATAGTCGCGGATAACCCCTATCGCCAACGGCAGCTCATGCCCGTCCATCATGGCCAACTGCTGCTGCAGGAAATTGTCGCGCGCATGGGCATCATGGACCAGCACATCCTCAAGCGTATAGCCATCCTCGCCCACCGTCACAGCCTTCAGGCCGAAACCGTCCTGGACCAACCCCTTCGAGTTGTTCTCCCCGAACAGCATCTTCTCCCCGTGACGGAGATAGATTGTATGCTCAGCCCGGTTCTCCTTGTCGATGATCGACCCGTGGATGCCATGGTTGAAGATCACGCAGTTCTGAAGGACTTCCACTACCGATGCACCCTCATGACGCGCCGCCGCCACCATCACTTCCCGCGTGATGTCGAGCGCCACATCATAGCTCCGCGCAAAGAAATTCCCCCTCGCGCCGAAGCATAGTTCCGCCGGGATGAAGGGATCCTCCGTCGTCCCGTAAGGCGACGATTTGGAAACAGTCCCGCGGTCGGAAGTCGGGGAATACTGCCCCTTCGTCAGTCCGTAGATCTTATTATTGAAAATCAGCATGTTGATGTTGACATTGCGGCGAATCGCATGGATGAAGTGGTTGCCGCCGATTGCCAGCCCGTCGCCGTCGCCCGAAATCTGCCAGACAGTCAGGTCGGGGCGCGCCGTCTTCAGGCCCGTCGCCACAGCCGCCGCGCGGCCATGGATCGTATGCATGCCGTAAGTGTTCATATAATATGGCAGACGCGACGAGCAGCCGATGCCTGAGATGACCGCTGTCTCATGGGGCGCGACGCCAAGCTCTGCCATTGCCTTGTGGAGTACGCTGAGGATGGCATGGTCGCCACAACCCGGACACCACCGGGCGTTCTGCGAA
This sequence comes from uncultured Sangeribacter sp., assembly GCA_964480745.1. Classification (GTDB taxonomy): domain Bacteria; phylum Bacteroidota; class Bacteroidia; order Bacteroidales; family Muribaculaceae; genus Lepagella. The sequence continues at coordinate 3,287 of CAYZQA010000024.1, forward strand.
TTCTTATAATCGGAGGGAGCGAATCCCTGGTTTGCGTTGTTTTCCATGTCTTCAGTTTTCTTCTACGAGTTTCTTTACGCCTTCTACAATCTCTCTGACGAGGAACGGCTGTCCCTCGACCTTGTTGATCCGCAGGATTTCCTTGCCCGGGAGATGCATCTGCAGGTAATCGGCAAACATGCCCGTGTTGAGCTCTGCAACGATGATCCGCTTGTAGCCCCGGAGCATGTCCAGCGCATTCTTCGGCAGCGGGTTGATGTAGCGGAACTGATGGAACGCAACCGGCGTCCCCTCTTCATTGAGCTGCTGGGCAGCCGTGACGAGATGGCCGTATGTTCCGCCCCAGCCCACCAGGATCGTGTCGGCATCGGCGGCAAACATCGGAGAGATCTCCGGAATGTCGTTCGCGATGCGGGCGATTTTCTGGCGGCGAGTCTCTACCATGCGTGCATGGTTCTCGCCGTCTGTGCTGATGACGCTCGTATGGTAGTCCTTCTCCAGACCGCCGACACGGTGCATCGCCCCCGGCGTGCCGGGAATAGCCCAGTAACGGACAAGGCTCTCCTCGTCGCGGTCGAACGGTTTCCAGCCCGCTTCAAGGCGGTCGTTCGGTAGCGTGTGGGGATGGATCTCGGGATAATCGCCAGGTTCCGGAATGCGCCATGCCGACGAACCGTTGGCGATGAAAGCGTCCGTCAGAAGGATGACAGGCGTCATGTGCTCCATGGCGATGCGCGCAGCCTCGAAGGCCATGTGGAAGCAGTCGGTCGGGCTGACCGCAGCCACGACGCAGAGCGGGCTCTCGCCGTTGCGTCCGTAGAGGGCCTGCATGAGGTCGGTCTGCTCCGTCTTTGTCGGAAGGCCCGTGGAGGGTCCGCCGCGCTGGACGTCGATGACAACCAAGGGAAGCTCCGCCATGACGGCCAGACCGATTCCCTCCGATTTCAGCGCCAGTCCGGGGCCGGAGGTCGAAGTGACGGCAAGGTGGCCGCCATAGCTTGCGCCGATGGCCGAGCAGACACCCGCAATCTCATCTTCCATCTGGACGGCCTTTACGCCGAGGTCCTTGCGCTTCGCAAGCTCATGGAGGATGTCGGTCGCCGGAGTGATCGGATAAGAGCCTAAGAAGAGGGGACGGCCGCTCTTCTCGGAGGCAAGGATAAGACCCCATGCCGTGGCCGTGTTGCCCGTGATGTCAGTGTAAAGACCAGGCTGCGAGCTCGCCGTCTCGATGCGGTAGACCGGCAGCGATGAGTGCGTGTTATGGCCGTAGTCCCAGCCTGCGCGGAGCACCTTCTCATTCGCCTCGTAAACCGCCGGTTTCTTGGCGAATTTGGCCTGAAGTTTCTTCAGCACGCTTTCCAGCGGACGGTCGAAGAGCCAGCAGATAATGCCGAGCGCAAGCATGTTCTTGCTCTTCATGATCGCCTTCTGGTCGAGACCGGAGTCTGCCAGTGTGCTCTTCAGCAGCGTCGTCATCGGGACGAGCATGATGTTCGCCGGGTCGATCCCCAGTTCCTTTACGGGATCCTCCGTCTTGTATTCGGCTTTCTTGAGGTTGGCCGCCGTGAACGAGTCGCCGTCGCAGACTATGATTCCCCCCTTCTTCAGATAGCGGAGATTGGTCTTGAGAGCCGCCGGATTCATCGCGACAAGCACATCCGCCTCGTCGCCCGGAGTGTGGACCCCTTTGCCGACGCTCACCTGATAGCCCGAGACGCCGCTAAGCGACCCTTGCGGGGCGCGGATTTCCGCCGGATAGTCGGGGAACGTCGAGATTTCATCTCCCTCCTCTGCCGAGATGTTGGAGAAAATGTTGCCTGCAAGCTGCATGCCGTCGCCGGAGTCGCCGGCGAAGCGAATCACCACCTTGTCGATGGCTTTCACATTCGTGTCCTGTAACATAACGATGTGTTGATAGTATTAGGTAAGGTTGTTTTCTTTTTTAAGGCCGTTTTATAAGGCGTTATTGTATCAGAATTTTCACTGCTCTTCCTCCGCCGGCAACGATGTAGATGCCCGGCTCAAGATTGCCGTTCTCGAGGCGGTGGCCGCTGAGGTCGTAGATCCCCATTCCGGCCGGAGCTTCCACCATCCTGCCGCTGACGCTGATAGGCAGCTCCGTCTCCTCGCCCGGGAGCGTGAGCAACGACCCCGTGTTGAAGTCATAGAAGCTGTAAAGCTCGACGGCGCCCTGGTTGGTAGTGTAGTTCAGGAAGCGAGGCTGGCTCTTGTTGAATTGCAGCCGCCCGTATTGGTCGAATTGAGCAACGAAATTGCCCGAGGCGTCGATTGAGAGCGCGGCCGGAGTGCCCGCCGACGGATCCAGCTTCATTTTCTTGTCGGCCGTGTTCAGCCAGTAGCCAATAAGCTGGGCCCGCGTGTCGTAGACCCCGATCATATTCTTGCTCCCCGTGGAGACAAACCTGACGATCGCCGCGTCCGGAGGAAGCTGCGTGACATAATCATCTTTCCATTCGACAAACCCCGCCTCATTCATGAACGACGTGGCCGTAGTCCCGCCGGAGGTCGACATGACATGCTGCGTATTGGCCGATAGCAAGATGCCGTAGCTCCCTTCCAGCGGAATGTCGGCCGTCTGCGTCACTTTCTTCCACCTCGCCTGCGAATAGTTCGTCTCGTCCGGATTGAGCGGCGTGAGCGTCAGCGTGGCGATCGGGCTCCGGAGGTCGTAGCCTTCCGTTTCCTGGCGCGTATAGGCCTTGATGACGATCGGCTGAAGCTGTTCCGAATAGGCCGGCTCGATGTCAAGAGTCGTGCCGAAGCGCGCATAGTCGCTCCCGTCGATGCTGACCCAGAGCGGATTCCCGTCCGTGGTCAGCTCCTGCTCAAAGCTGTTCCAGAAACGGCGCGAGTAGGTGTTGACCCCGATCAGCCAGGAGCTGTCGAACACCGGCGCCGCCGGACGGTTGACAATCAGGCTCGCAGGCACGCCGGTGACGCCCGTCAGCGTCCCCCCGTCGCCCCAGAGGCAGTCTGCCAAGTCAGGGATGTCGATGAAGGGATTTCTGTTTTTCTGCAACGCCTCTATCGCATCGTTGCGCTGCATTTCATAAGAGTCGACAGGGTCCGAGTGATGCCATTCGAGCAGCATATCCTTGACCCAGCCCTGCAATTCTGCTTTCCCGCCTTCGATGTCATAGACGTATGCATATTTCTCTTCCCATGGAATCTCGGGATAGGCCGTGAAGACATAGAAGTAGGCCCGCGCAAAGTCTCCTTTATATTCATCCGCCGGCTCGAAGACGTTCGTCGCGTCGCCGCCGTAACCCGCCTCCGGCTTTCCGACCATGAAGATGCCGTTGTCAAGAAGATCGGCGACCTTGACGATTCCCGGAGGATAGTTTCCTTTCTTGTTGTTGGCGTTCTGGTCGGAGGGGTTGAGATGAAACAGGTCGGCATAAGCCTTGCCGCTGCCTGATTTGCCGCCCCACCAGCTGTTGGCCACCGAATGCTCGATGTTCATCGCGTCGTGACCCGGGCAGTAGACGATGTTGTTGCTATACATATCGCGCCATGCCTCGCGCCCTTCGATCTCGACGACATCGGTCGTCGTGAAGGCGTTCCAGGTCTTGTCGCCATAGGTTATCTGCGTGTGGCTCGCCGACAGCTTGGCCACAGCCGCCGCCAGTTCGCTCCCCGAAAGACCTTCGAGGCTCTTGTAATAACCATCCGGAGCCTCAGCCAAGGCTGTCATCGCCCCGGCAATCGCCAACCCGAATGATAATATATGCGTCTTCTTCATGATATTCTTTTTTTCTCAAGGAATCGCGACCTTGACGGCTTTCCTGAACGTAGGCTTCGTGACAATATAGACTCCGCGCTGAAGCCCTTCGCCTGATACGCGGCGTCCGTTCATGTCGTATATCTCAGCCCCCTCAGGCGCAAAGATGTTGTTCCCCCAGACTTCCACAAGGAAGGAGTCGTCGGTTGCGTCATATTCCGGAAGCGCTTCGATTCCCGTCGGAATCTTTTTCGCCTGGAGCCGGACGTTGCGGATTTCCCAGGTGTCGGCGCCGGTCGTGTCCGATTCGTAGTGGAAACCGATCCTCACCTTCTTGCCCAGATGGCGGCTGAGGTCGATATTGCCGCTGCTGACGAAGGTCCAGCCTCCGGCCTGCGGCCATGCGGGGATGCTCTCATCGGTTATGTTGCCGGCCTCGTCGCAGACAACAAGTCCGCAAAGGCTCCGGAGAGTGGTCTGGAATTTGGCGGCATGGTCAAAGGTGACGCTTGCCGATTCGCAGCCGGTCAGGTCCACAGTCGGACTCCACGCGTAGGATTCAGATTTATATGCTTTCCCGCCGATGTAGGCGCTGGCGTTCAGATAGCCTTTTCCGGAAATCTCTTTCCAGCTCCAGATATAGTTGCTCCCGCTCGGGACGGTCACATCCTCGATCTCCCAATCGCCCGGGATAGCAGAGGCTGTCTCCGGCAGCCAGGTGATGTCGATGTCCTCCCCCGTCGGATCGGTGGGACCCGGCTCAACCGGCGTCCCGCTCCCGCTGAGAGAGAAGGCCTGACCCGATTTCGAGCCCCAGATATATTCGGCGAGGTCCGGAAGGTCGATGAAGGGATTCCGGTTGTTCTGCTCTTTCTGGATGCCGTCGTTGCGGTCGCGCTCTTTCTGGCTCACAGGGTCGTTGGCCGACCAGCGGCAGAGAAGCTGCGCAGCCCAAGTCTTGAACATCAGGTCTGTCCCGATGTTATACATCCAATTCGTGTTCGAGGCCCAGGAGATGTCATCGTAGGCCGTGAACATATACATGAATACGCGCGCGAAGTCACCCTTGTATTCGTCAGCCGGCTCGTAGACCGTGCCGCTGCCCCCTCCTTGACCGCTCACAGGCTTGCCGACGTTCGTGACGCCGTTGGTCCATGTCGGCGTGCCGCTGATCTCAGCCAAGGGATAGTTACCCTTCCGGCTGTTTGCATCCGCATCCGAGGGGTTCAGATGGACTATATCCTTGTAGGCATCATTCTTCGATTTGCCCCACCAGCTGTTGGCCACCGAGTGCTCCACATTCATCCCGGGATGGCCCGAGGAGACGCGGACAAGGTTGTTGCTGTACATATCCCACCAATACTCCACCCCGTTGACGGTCTTGACATCCGTCGTCAGGAAGGCGTCCCATGTGCCGCTGGAGTAACTGATGACTTTTTTCCCTTTCAGCGCGATCGATTTGACAGCTTTTTTCAGCTCCACGCCGCTCTTTCCCTCAAGGCTGTCATAGAACCCTGCGGGATAATCGGCCAAGGCAGTAGCCGGAAAGAGGAGAGTGGCCAGAGCCGTGAGCGCGGAGGCAGGCACTCCGCAAAATCGCTTAACCGATTTCATCTAATTGATAATATGATAGTTGCGTTCTTAAAAGTTTCCATCCCCATGAAGGCCGCATGCAGCGATGCCGGCGCCCTCGGAGGGTGTTCGGCAAAATTAGTAATATTCCCCGAATCCGCAAAAATATTTAACTTCCCCGATTAATCCCCCTAAATCAAGATTAATCTTGATAAATCCCCCTCCCCTCGCTTTGCAACCCCAAAAAAATTTTATTAAGTTTGCAAAAATTCTAACCCCAAACAACCATGAAAAATATCCTGATTGCTTTATCCCTCCTCGCCGCCGTCCCGGCCTCCGCAACCTATTTCCAGGCCCCCGCCGGCGATGATCCCAAAATCGAAGTCCCCGATTCGACAGGCTTCACCTTCACCGACGTCAAGATCAACCCCCACGGCTCCGTCAAAGACCAGAACAAGTCCGGAACGTGCTGGGCTTTCTCCGGCCTCTCCACCCTCGAAGACAACGTCATGCGCAAGGGTGGCCCCGAGCTCGACCTCTCCGAGATGTTCGTAGTCCGCAACGCCTATATCGACAAGGCCAAGAAGTGGATGCGCATGAACGGCGAGATCAATTTCGCCCAGGGTGGCTCCTTCGCCGATGTCCTCGACATTACTTCCCGCTACGGAGCCGTCCCTGAAGAAGCCTATGCCGGCATTGAATACGGCGAGAAGAAACATGCCCATTATGAAATGGCCGAGGCCCTCGACGCCTACCTCAACGCCGTCCTCAAACGCGGCCTGAAGGATAAGAAACTCTCGACAGCCTGGCTCCCCGGATATATCGGCATCCTCGATGCCTACCTCGGGAAAGTCCCCGAACAGTTCTCCTACAACGGAAAAACCTACACCCCCGCTTCCTTCGCCAAGGAAATGGGCCTGGAGCCGGAAAACTTCGTCAACCTGACCTCCTACACCCATCATCCCTTCTACACCTGGTTTGCCCTCGAAATTCCCGACAACTGGCAGTGGAGCCAGAGCTTCAACGTCCCCATGGAGGATATGCAGGCCGCCGTTGACAACGCCCTTGAGAACGGCTACACGGTCATGTGGGCTGCCGACGTTTCCGAAGGCGGTTTCAAATGGCGCAAGGGTTACGCAGTGCTCCCCGATTCAAAGGATGAGAAAGACATGAACGACACGGAACTCTCCCGCTGGGTGAAACTCTCTGACAAAGACCGCGAAGATTCCGTCTACGACATCAAGGGCCCCGTCAAGGAAAAAGAAGTCACGCAGGCAACCCGCCAGGAAACCTTCGACAACTTCCAGACCACGGACGACCACGGCATGGTAATCGTAGGCACGGCGACAGACCAGGAAGGCAACAAATACTACAAAGTCAAAAACTCCTGGGACACCAACCAGCTCTACGACGGCTACCTCTACGTCTCCATCCCCTACTTCCTCGAAAAGACAATAGGCGTAGGCATCCACAAAGACGCCCTCCCCAAGCCCCTCAAATCCAATCTCTAACTCTGAATCCTTGGGGGTTTAACCCCCCAACCCAGTAGGGACGCGATAAATCGCGTCCTTTTTTTGGTCAGCCCTTGGGGGTTTGTAACCCCCAAGCTTTTTTATTGCCCCAAAACCCGCGAAACAACCCGAACCCAGCGCCGCCCCTCATACCGCCGAAGCAGCCGATACCCCACCCAGGGCACATATATCCCGAACACCAGCGACAGAACCGTATGAACCCACCAAGGCAACTCCACATAATGCCCCAGCACCTGCTGCGTCAGCACATTAAAATACCATGAAAGCAGAAAAATAAGATAATTCGCCCCAACAAGATGATCCAGCACCCCACATTCATACCGGACCAGCAACTTCGCCCCGCAAATCGCCATCCCGATCCCGAACACAGTCGAAACCCACGCCAGCCCCGTCCCTTCCCACAGGAAAAACGCTCCTAACCACGCCGCCGTGCAAACCCCCAACGACAGCCAGTTGTCAAGGGGCAACCAACGGTCAATCCGGTCATAATACTCGCAATAGACCGCCCCCGCCACAAAATAAAGCCCCAACCCAAGGGCATGCCTGTGGCCGAACACCTCCACCGGCAGATAATCCGCCCAGCCTAAAATTAATATCATCGCAATCAGCGCTGGAAAAATAACCCCCATCGGCAGATTCCGTCGCTTGCCGAACGAAATGAACGCATAGCAGCCCACAAGCAGCAGGAAACTTGCCTGGATAAACCAATAATAGATGATCGGCAACCCGTCGGTGAGCACCAGCGATTCCATCCAGCCCCGGAAACTCAGCGGCAGCGCATCGTCGGCCATCCCCGACATCCATGCCCGCGGGAAATAAGTGATGAGCGTCAGCACAAGATAAGGCACCAACAACCGCCTCGCCTTCCGGAGCGTAAAAGTCCCGACGGAAGGCGGATAGCCGTTGCGCCCGAAAGTCGAATAAAGCATCAGGAACCCCGACACGAACAGAAACAGCGGCATATGGAAACTATAGATCAGCCGGAACGCAAGCAGCCGCGACCCATGGGCCCCATCCGGAAACTCATGAAACGAATGCCCCAGCACAACCAGCACAATCCCGATAACCTGCAGATAAGCAATAAACTTAACAAACCCACCCCTCATAACTTCCTGAGATAACTCTCCGTGCTTTCCTCGCATCCCAACTTCTTCCTGATATTATACTTGATTGACTCCACAGTCCGGGGCGACCGGTGAGTGAAGACGGCAATCTCCTTCGTGGTCATCCCCATCATGATGAAGGCGCACATCCTGCTCTCCGCCTTCGTCAGCGTCGGATGGCGCCGGTCGAGCTTCTTGAAGAAGGATTTGTGAACGCGGTTGAAATATGTGCTGAACATCTCCCAGGCATTGTTCTGCATCTGGAGCTCATCCACAATCTTCCGGATCTCACGGAGCCGTCGCCCCGCATCCTCCCCCTGCGCGTCGGCATTGTCACGGATATTCGCCACCGCGTCATTCAGCCGCGCAAGATACATCGCCATCGTCGACAGCTCCCTGTTCTGCGTCTCGATCGATTCCTCCGCTTGCAACGAGGCTTCTTTCTGCCGCGTCTCCATCTCCCCGATCTCCGCCTGCAGTGTCCCCAATTCCCGTTTCCGGCGCCGCAGACGCAGCCAGAGCCCGACAGCCGCGCCGACCGTCAGCGCCAACCCCGCGCCCAAAGCAATCGCCCAGACCCCGTTCCGCCGACGCTCCCCCTGCAACCGCGCTATCGTCCCGGTCACTTCCTCATACTCATACCGGTTAGTGACCGTCCCGGACCCGATCAGCAGCGACGCCTTGTTCAGCGAGTCCGAAAATTCTATTATGCGCTCAAGCGTGCGCGATTCCTCCCGATAATCGCCCGTCAGACGGTAATACGCAACCATATTCTCCAGATGCTCCCGCTCAAGGGGCGTCCCCTTCAGCAATTGCAAATCTTCCTTATAGACCCTCATCAGCGAATCCGCGCGGCCAACCTCCCCTTTCTCCAACAACATCCTTATCCAGCCGACAACAGGATAATTGTAAATGTAGGGGGCGCGCAGTGCCTCCCGGTAATAATGCTCCGCCAGGTGATATTCCTTCTTCTTCGACGCTATCTCGGCAAAAGTCGTGTATGTGTGCCAGTCAAGGTTTTCTGCCTTCACAAGCTCCGTCGATTTCCGGATTTCGGAGTAGGCTTCGTCAGGATGATCCGTCTTCAGATATATGTCGGCCGCCGTCCGATGGAACACGCTCTCCGCGTATGCCACCTCCTCTTTTGGGAAAAGCGACTTTGCGGAGAGTGTCTTCAGTTTTTCCAGTCCCGCTTTCTGATATTTCCATGCCGAGTTCCATTGCTCGGCAGTCATGTAGAAGTCGATTATTATCCAGTAGGCGTAGATGTCGAAATATTGGAGCGAGTCAGGCTTAGGTTCATGCAGCAGGCGGTAGGCCATGTCGACTGCCCCGCAATAGTTCCGGCGGTTATTCTCAACGATCCCCATCTTGACCATTGCGTCATAGCGCCGCTCCAAGGAGTCGGCCGGAATCCGGTCCCACATTATCCTCAACGCCTCCAGGGCCTCCGCATCCCGCCCAAGATCGCTCAGCATCTTCGCCTTCATGTTGAGAACCCGCATCGGGACCTCCCCGCCCCCCAAACTTGCCAGACTGTCGGCATAGAGAATCCTCTTCTCCAACGGTAGCGACGCGTCGTCAAAATTATGGAGATAATATTCCCGCTTGATAGGGTCGCCCCGGTCGGCCCTTGCCGCCGTGGCCGCCCCCACAAGCAGGAGGACAAGCGTCAACAGCCTGATTCTCGCCTTTATCGTTTCCATTCTCAACATGACATCCCGTTTCATCTTCACGGCAGCAAATATAGCGATTTTCCATAAATTTCCCCCCTTTCTCTCCTCTTTATATCCTCATTTTCACTGCTTCCCTCACTTACACCAAACTCCCAAGCAAGAATTTGAGAATTTTATCCGATTGATTTTCAATATGATGAAATTATTGAGTATGTTTTAAGGACACTTAATTTCGCTCCTAACAATCATTTGGGTGCTTCTGCATTCCCTCTCCGGCCTTCTCCGGATTAAATTTGCATCGGATCTTTCCATAACTTTCCAGACATACTTTCACGCCCCTTCCCGGAATGGTTTCAGCGGGAAGGAAAGCGAAACAATCCGAAACCGCAGAGTCGCTTATGAAAAAATTCCTGACCTGGATAGCCCTTGTCGCCGTGGCCGCTGCCGCCGCCATGGGCGCAAGCAAGGTTTCCTCTGCCCGGAAGTTTGGCTCCGACAGCAATAAGGAAGTCCCTGCAAAGGCCCTCCGCGCTGCCCTCAGCCCTTCTGCTTCAGGCAAACGTTTGCCAAATTCCCTCGCCGTCGGCCGTCGGCCTGACCTTTCTTCCCCAAGGCTCAATGTCATGGCCAAAGGCTTGCCTCAGCGTGTCAACCCTCGCCGCCATGCTCCGGCCCGCTCCGAGGGCGTTTATCCCCTCCTGATGGGCTCGATGATCGCTTCCGATACGTGGACCGACGACGCTCCTATCGGTGTCTATTCCATCCCCTTCAATGATGAGTCTGATTTTGAATGCGCTTTCCGCACGGAGGGAGCATGGAACGGCGTCGCCCTCGACGGCGTCTATTATTCAACCCAGTTTGAGGATTTCTTCGGAACCGTCTTTATCGAGGTCTTCGCCAACGATATGGAGTCCGGGGAACTCCTCTGGAGCTTCACGACCGATGAGTATGAGGCCGTCCCGATGGCCCTCACCGTCGACCCCTCCAACAACCAAATCTACGGCTTCTTCTACAACCAGGATGGAACGGGCTATACTTTCGGGACAATCGAATATTCCTCTTCCGGTTATGAGCGGACTGTCATCCGCGAAATGGACGGCGATATATGGTGCGCCCTCGCCGTCAACCGCGATGGAGATTACTATGCCATCGAGCGAATTGTTGACGAAGATTTCAACACGCTCGATTCCAAACTCTATTTCCTTGACAAGGACACAGGCGAGACCTGGGAAGTAGGCTCCACCGGCCAGTTCCCCAAATATATCTCCAGCGCTATCATCGATCCGAAGACCAACCGGATGTATTGGAATGTCTGCCCCTCCGATTACACTGGTTGGCTTTGCGAGGTCAGCCTGGCTACGGGCGAGGCCGAGCCTATCTACCAATTCCCCGGAAACGAGGAGATTGTTGGAATGTATATCGCCGCCGACGCGACAAATCCTGATGCTCCCGCAGCCCTGGAGTCGGTAAATATCTTCTTCCCCGGCGGTAGCCTGGAGGGTTATGCCCGCGTGATGCTCCCCGAGACTTTCTATGACGGCACGGAGACCGCCGGCGAACTCGAAGTGATTGTCGAGACCGGGTCCGAAATAGTTGGCCATCTCGATACCCATTTCGGAGAGGAAGTCGATGTCCCGATTGAGGTCGACGGCGCCGGACTCTACACTTTCAAGGTTTATGCCCGCAACGAGGATGGCGACGGACCGAAGACCGTCATCCATGACGTCTGGGTCGGCTCCGATACGCCGGAATCCCCCTCTGTGACCGCTTCCTGGGCCGACGGCACGATGACCGTCCAATGGACCGCCGTCACCGGCTCCATCAACGAGGGTTATATCAACCCCGATGAAATCACCTACACCATCTATGGCCCCGGATATTCCGTCGTGGCCCGGAATCTGACCGAAACTTCATATAGCTTCCCGCTCCCCGAACCGGAGGAGATTACTACCTATCGCTACGAGGTGGTCGCCATTTTCGACGGCAATATGTCTGACCCGGGCATATCGAATGCCGTGGTGCTCGGAGCTGTCAATCCTCCCTATATCCCGGATTTCGAGACTGACGAGCTCTCCGGCTGGACCGTCATCGACGCAAATGCCGATGATATTACCTGGACCGCCTACCGAGGTTATGTCCGCATCAAATACAATATGCGCGAGGCCATGGACGACTGGCTGATCACCCCCCCTATCCGCGTCGAGGCCGGTAAGGCTTATGCCGTCACTTTCACTGCCACCAACCAGCGCAGCGATTGCACGGAACGACTCGAAGTCAAATATGGCACGGCCCCGACTGCCGAGGGAATGGTCTCCGAGCTCCTTCCCCCGACTGAAATCGGAGGCAACCGCGACCCGCATACTTTCACCCGCTTCGTGACTGCCGATGCCGACGGCAAGCTCTACATCGGCTTCCATGGAATCTCCGACAAGTATCAGCTCTATCTCAACCTTTCCGACATCAGCGTCGAGGAGGGTGTCTCGGCCCTCGCTCCGGGTGAAGTGACCGGCCTCGCAGGCCAACCCGCCTCAGACGGCTCTTTCCGCGCCAATCTTTCTTTCACGGCTCCCTCCGTAACCATCAATGGCCGGGAACTGAAGTCGATCTCCAGAATCGAGGTCGAGCGCAACGGCACCCTCGTGAAGACTTTCGATTCTCCCGCGCCGGGAGCCGCTCTCTCCTTCGAGGATGTAGCTGAGGAAGGGGGTCCGGTCCAGTATGTCGTCACCCCCTATAATGCAGAAGGGAAGGGTATTCCCTCCGTGCTTGACCTTTTCCTCGGCACAAATATCCCGGCCGCTCCCATGAGCGTGAATATCTCAACGAAGCCTGGCTCTGACGATGCACTGCTGACCTGGGATGAAGTGACGGAGGATTATCTCGGCAACCCCATCGCCCCGGGAATTGTGAAGTATAATATCTACCGATATGAAGACGAGACGCTCCGCCTTATCGCCGAGAATGTTTCGGGAACTGAGTATACCTTCTCTGCCGTCGAGTCCGGAAAGCAGGAGTTTGTACAGTGTGCCGTCTGCGGCGTGACTTCCCAAGGGGAGGGCGCAGGCAATTATTCCCAAATGATTGCCGTCGGGACGCCATACTCCGCTCTGAATGAGTCCGGAGACCTCGGTTATGCCATGGGATTCGTGACCACGCAGTATTCCCGCATCGCAGTCTTCAATACCGACCGCCTCGGGATTCCCGGACAGGATGATGACCGCTATTTCGCATTCACAGGCTATGATGAGGGCGCGGAGGCATCCATGATCACCGGCCTCGTTTCCCTTGAAGGAGCCGTCGACCCCGGACTCTCCTTCTATGTCTACAATATCTTTGACGAGGAGGAAGGCACAGATTCAAATATTATTGCCGTTTCCGTCAAGGAGCAGACGGCAGAGGATTATGTGCTGCTCGATTCCAAGACGGTCGATGAATGGTGTGGCGGCGTTCCGGAGGCCTGGTCGAAGGTGAAACTCGACCTCTCCCCATGGTCAGGTAAAGTCGTTCAGGTGAAGTTCACGGTCATCACCAAACTCTATCTCCATACGCTCATCGACAATATCTCCATCGGCTCGATGTTCGACCAGAACCTGAAGGGAGTCTCCATCACGGGTCCGGCTAAGGCTGAACGCGGCAAGCCGTTCAATCTCACTGTCAAGGTTTCCAATGTCGGCAATGCCGATTCCAAGGCTTTCTCCCTCGATCTTTATGCCGACGGAGTCAAGGTCGCCTCCAAGAATTGTGCGGCCCTCAAGGAAGGGAATTCCCTCTTTGCAGTCTTCTCTCAGGAACTCCCGCTGACCGCCATCGATCCGGTGGCATACAATGCGGTCGTTGTCTATGCCGACGATCAGGATGATTCCGACAATTCGACTCCCGCAATCGAGGTCGCTCCCCGCGCTTCCTATCTCCCTTCGGCTCTCGACCTGACAGCCGATCCGCAGGATTCCGAGGTGGCCCTCAGCTGGGTGGCGCCCGATCTGGAGACAATCCCGACCGATCCAATCACGGAGGATTTCGAGGATGCCGACGCGTTCAGCGATGAGTTCGGCCAATGGATGTTTGTCGATATGGACAAGGCTTCAGTCGGAGGCGTGATGGGCAACGACATCCCCAATATCGAAGCCGGGATCACGCAGGGCTCTTTCTGGATATGGGATTCTTCCGATGAGTCTGTCGGCGGCGTGCCCGATTCCGATGCCCACAGCGGCACAAAATATCTCTTCGCCCTCTTCCGCATGGACGACGGTCCAACCGATGACTGGGCTATATCCCCTGCTTTATGCGGGAAGGCTCAGACAATCAGCTTCTACGCCCGCAGTCTGCGCGAGGACTATCCGGAGAAGATCGAGGTATATTACAGCACGGGGAGCACCAATCCCAACGATTTCATCCTCGTTGAGGGAGCCGGCGCGGAGGAAGTGCCGGAAGAATGGACCCTCTATGAAGCCGAACTTCCCGAGGGCGCAACCCGCTTCGCAATCCGCAGCTGCGCCACTGGCTCATTCATGCTAATGGTTGACGACGTGACCTATATCCCCGGCACCGCTGCCGCCGGATCCACCCTCCTCGGCTATGACCTATACCGCAACGGCGAGCGGCTGAATGCCGAGCCTTTGACAGGGCTTCTCTACAGCGACAGCAATGTCAAAGAGGGAGAGGAATATAGCTACCAGCTTGTGACGGTTTACTCCACCGGCTATTCCGAGCCGACGGCTCCCGTCACGATCCTCTTCCTTGGCGGCGGAGTCGACGGAGTTAAAGCCGGAATAAGGATACAGGCAGCTCCTGGCCGCCTCCTGATCAGTGGAGCGGAAGGAGAGCCTGTAGAGATCTGGAACATGGAAGGGCTCCAGGTCTACGGGGCAGAAGGCGAGGCCAAGATGGAAATCGCCCTCCCCGCCGGCCTCTACATAGTCAAAGCCGGCCCGGCCGCAGCCAAGGTCCTGATCCCCTGACCCAACCCACCCAAATTAATTAGCAGAATTAAATCTCAATTAATTGCAGAATTAAATCTCAATTAATTGCAGAATTAATCTCCACAAAAGGGCGCGACTCCTCGCGCCCTTTTCGTTCTTTTTAGTGTTTCCGTAGCGGAGCCGGTTTGTCGGAGGTGAAACAGCGCGGAGCAGGTTTGTCGGAGGTGAAACAGCGCGGAGCCGGTTTGTCGGAGGTGAATCCGCCGCGAAGCAGGTTTGTCGGAGGTGAATCCGCCGAAAAGAGAAGGAGAAGATTGATGACTGAGTTAACTTGATTGTGCAATTATTCTGGCGAGTTCATTCATTTCTTCACATATCTTTCGAGTCAGCGGCGTCTTGGCAGGCAGTCCCAGCGATATAATCAATAATCTCCCCTCTTCGCAAAGCCCGAAATCATGGGCCGCAGGCTTGTACCGATCCCCAAAAGCTTCATGGGTAATCAATATTATGCGTGCACCGGAAGATTCCGCCTCTGAGCGTATTTCTTTTTCATAGGGATGGATGAATGGAGAGACAAGCACAGACCCAGTGCGGGCCGCCTCAAGTACTGTCTCCTTCGACTTAATCCTTTCCTGAACAGTAAATTTCCGACTAATCTTGACTACTATCTTATCCGGATTCCCAAGTTGAAATAAATTTCCGTATCCCTCGTATACCTTCTCCCCAATTTTCAAGTTGCGAGCCCTCCTAAAAAATTGAGGATATTGAATCCGCATCGCCAAACGATGAGGATTCTGTTTAATATAGAAATACAGTCCGTCCAAAGATCTATCTTCAAATAAAGGTTTGTCACAATATCCTTTCTCAAAGATGTCCTCTGCCACTATCTTTTCTCCCATCATCAATGAATATTTGGAAGCAATCCTGTCAACCAGCCTATCCATATAGAAATCCAGATGCTTTTCCGAACGGAAGAGAATCTGCATTAGCAAATGCACATGATCCGGCATGACACAGAATTGGTGAAGTTTAATGATAGGAAATTCATAGGGAAGGTGGGCAATTGCCTTAGCGATGATCCTGCCCAATTTTGATTCCAGAATTTCCGCGCATCCCAACTGCCCCAGAGGTATCCGTGCCTCCCCTCTCACTGATCCAAAATCCTCACGCCCGGGCCGCTTTTTCAAGACTATGTTGTATATAAAAGGGCCATAATAATCATGGTCTTTTGCCCTTCGATGGTAGGAATGTTCTCCTATCTCTCGCAATGATCTAATCTCTGAAAATCCCATCTCTCAATAATTATTCTTCAATTATAATAAATTCTTCTCTATCCCATCTTCATCAAAACCCTGTTTTTGATTCTTTTATTTCACCTCCGACAAACCTGCTCCGCAGCGATCGGATTCGGCTTGTTAAGCGCGGAGCCGGTTTGTCGCAGGTGAATCCGGTCGCGGAGCAGGTTTGTCGGAGGTGAAGGCCGCCGAACGTTGTTATCGCCCCGACAGTCCCCGCAGGCGGTAGTCGCGGATGAAGGCGGCAAGCCCCGATTCCGGTATCCGCAGGCCGTGTAGCCGCGTCGTGCAGCGCGAGAAGGTCTCAAAGTAACGGTCGTCACTGACCGCTAACTCAACGTCCCGCACGCCCATCCGCCGCCGATCTCTCTCCACCATCCGCACAAATTCCCCAATTTTCTTAGGATTAACTACGCACACATAATTGTCCCCTCTCTCCATCCGCAGAATCAGGAGATAATGCACCGTCTCCCCAGGTCCACTCTGCCGCTTCGCCATCCCCCGCACACTGATCTCCAACTCCCCCGGGAAGGCCGCGTTGATCAACCCCATATAACGCTGAAACACGCGGCCATGCGTCCGCGTGTCCGGCAGGTCGTTCTGGATGATATACTGATGAATCATCTCATGGACCAGCGTCTCGTCGATCTCCCGGACCGTCGCATCCGGCCCCTGGTCATACAGGATAATCTCATCCGATACGGTCACGCGCAGACCACGCCGCACAGTCTTCCGCCGGAACATCCCCTCATACGACTTCGACTTCCGCTTAACCACCATCCTCACCGGCCGAAACCGCCCCGCATCCCATATCCCGGCCACGCCAACACGGCGCCGCCAGTAGGCATGCCTCTCCTCAAGGTATTCGACCGTCACCTGCATCCCTCAACAATCTCCTATCCCCTTTTTAACTAATAACTATAAACTATAAACTATCTATCCCCGCGACCGAGAGGAAATACCGATATAGGCAATCGCCGAACCGATCATCAGCGTCCCGATCCCGAGCCCGATGATGAAATGAGCCGGCACGCACATCCCCACAATCGCGGCCGCCGCACCGAGCAGTATCAGCACATACCCAAAAATCTTCGTCGCCGAATGTCCTTTCCGAACCTCGCGGCCTTCCTCATCCTCCGCATCGTCAGAAGCCTCCCTCTCTGTCAATTCCACAACCTCTTCAGGCGGGACAATCTCCGTCAGCCTCGCCACCCGGATCTCTATCTCTTCATCAAGCGAATCGCCGGCAGGAGACGGAGCGTCAGCCGGAGCCGAGGGATCATGGCGGCGCGATTCAAGCGCGACGACCACCTCCGTGTAATGGCCCAAGCGTTCGGAGGTGAAATTCTTTACGAGGGCCGCTTCAAGGCTTCGCGCGTATGACTCGTTCCATTCCTCCGGAGGAAGGGTATATAGCGGCTCGCCGGCCTCATCAAAAATTCCCTCCACGGAGGTCATCGCCATGCGCACCGATTCCAATGTCTCCTTATTTCCCGGTTTGCGACGCAAAGCGTCAAGCAGAATGCCACGCACCCGCGCCACATCCCCGGCCTCCATGGCCGCCTTCAGCGTTCTTTTCATAAGCCTCGTTGGTTTTTCATTGATTAATTAAGGTTTTTGGGGAATGCTTCCTAAGTTTTTTCGCCCTCTGACTCTTCCGGATTAAGCCTTCCGCAAGCCCGGATTGAGCGCGGAGCCGGTTTGTCGAAGGTGAAACGAGAATAACTCCCTGCCAATATAACAAAAAAAGCCCCCAATTGTCCGCCCCAATCCCAAAATTTGTTAAAATCCCCTCCCATTTCCAAACATTCCTCCCCTCCCAGTAGGGACGCGATAAATCGCGTCCTTGCGCGAACCCCAACGGGGTTTTTAATGCTACAATGCGTAGTCCTAACAATGTTTTGGGTTTCGGCAATTATTTTGTAAATTCGTGCAAATTTAAAATCTGATTTTAAATTTGCATGGTTTTATAATTGTCACTCTCCGCTTTCACCACCCTCACCCTCCCAGACCTAACCGGTACCCTCCAGAAAATCCCCGTGTTGCGTAGCCCGATTGTGGTCCGCACGAAGTAAGGACAAAGCCGCGGGAGAGGATGCTGCCTGGTCCCCAAGCTGCGTCGCCTGATTACAGCCCGTCAATAGTTCAGGCCGATATGCCACAGCGGGATGAAGTTGCCGTGGCCATATTCCACATCATCCCTTACAACAAACCCTCGCCCGGCCCCATCGAGCTGCTTCTTTCCTTTCCCTGCAAATATACAAATAATCCCCCTAAGGGGGACATTTTTACAAAAAAGTGTCCCCTTCAAGGGGACACTTCTACAAAAAATTTTATCCTCAATGGGGAATTTAGCTCTTCTCTGCGGGTCAATCAAGTTTTATCCCGTATCGGTCGATCTCTTCCTTCAGCGGGGCGTAGTCAATTGCCGAATATATTGACAGGTCGATTTCATACGGCAGATAGAGGTCTTCAATCCTCTCAAGGATCGGATATAAATCCTCCCGTTTCAAACCCTCCCCTTTCAACGTCAAATCGATGTCTGAGAATTTCCTGTACGCGCCCTTGGCGCGCGACCCGTAAAGGATTATATCCGTCACTTTCTCACACTCCCTGATCGCCTCCACCAGCCGCCCGACCGTCACCGAATCCAACCCTGTGTCATGCATCTCCAACAAAACTCCGAACGCTGCGGCATATCTCTCCTCAGGTTTAACGATACGAATAAGTCTGTCCATTAATGGGAATTATTAAGTCTAAATGATGGTCAATCAAATTGCAGGGTTAATCCGACCCAAATACAAAAATAGAAAAAAAACCGAAATATCACTTCCCTGTCCAAAACGGAGCGATCAATCGAGGCCGCTACTCTTCACCGTTTGCCAACCCCCGCAGAAACATTTCTGTCGATCCCTCTATACCAAGTTTTTTCCGCAATGTGTATCTTATTGTTTCAACCGTGCGGGTAGATCTGTTGGTTGTCCTCGCTATCTCCTTGCAATCCATGCCGGCTACCACGTAGCAAGCCATCAATATCTCTGATTTCGTCAGCGAAGGATTCAGCGAGGTCAACTTTTGAACAAACTCCTGATTTATCTGCAATAAGCGCAAATTGAAATCGGCCGAACCATTGTCACGGTTAACTTCCCTGACCTTTCGCTTTATCACCATCATTTTCTCCCTATGGGTCTTTTCGGGATTTTGCATCTCCTTCATTATATCCTCAATGCCAGTCTTCATCCTCGAAATGGCCAAAGAGGAATTAGTCAAATCCATTTCAGACTCATTGAGCCGATCGTTGAGCACCTTGATACGACCGGCCTTTTCCAAGTCCGTCCATCTGGAGTGATAGAGATCTTTATGATACTCACGCCTCCTTTCCCTCAGCCTTCCCGAGGAAATCCACGAAATTATCAGAGCCAAGGCTGAGGACATGGAAAATATTAAAACATACACCGATTCTTTATGATAGAGCCTATCCATCCTCTTTGAAAGAACCGAATAATCCGCAGGGTCAATCTTTGTGGCCCATTCTCGGTTCATCAGTTCCTTGTCAAGATTGTTAAGGGAATCTCCCAATATATACGCATTATGGAACATCGACGCTGCCTCCGACTCACGGCCAAGCCCCTGAAGCATTTCTCCACACGCGAGCAGATAATATCGCCTAAGATGAGGGCTGACAGAATAGTCTGCTATCCCCGAAAATCTTTCCAACAAACCTTTTGCCTCCTCAAATCGCCCTCTTTTATTCCTGAAATTGACGCAATGGATAAGACATACCAGGCTGTTGGGATTCCTCTCCTCCCTTTTCAATCCCTCCATGAATAGGGAATCGGCGGTGACAGAATCTCCGGCTTCCTCATGGACTGTGCCGCCAAGGCCCAGCCATAGCAAATCCTGATCTGTCCCCGGCAGATAGCATTGCGCCGATTTCCATTCTTCTATAGCTTTTCTTGTGTCGCCTTTTTTGGTCGCCAGTTTAGACTTCGTCAGATAAAGGATCAGCAGGGATTCCATCTGATTCCTGTGGGTGCATTTATGCATATTCAAGGCCTCCTGCTCAGCCCTGGCGATTGCTTCCTCCGCTCCCACTAAGTTCCCTATGGACAGAAATAAATCCGCCATGTCAATATATCCCTCAACATTCCGGTAAAGCAACGAATCCGGCTTTTTTCTTTCTATTATCTCGTTATACACCTCCAGACACTCCCGAAAACGGCACTGGGCATGAAGGGCCTTGGAAAGATATTCCGAAACATCGTACCATTCCGAGGAGGGAAGAGATGTATTAAGAAGCCTCTTCGCCTCCATCTCCAGGACATTGAACTGACCCTCCCTGAACAGCTCTTTCAGCTTCAGGATCTCATCATTTTCCTTGGCCGAACTTGTGGGGCCAATCTGGAATAAGAGTAACGACGTTAGGAAAAGTATTAATGCCCGTTTCATGAAATTCGATTTTTGACCACATCTTCCTAACGACCAAAACGCACTCCATAGTGCTCAAATACGTATTTTCATAAAAGTCTTAAAATTACATAATCATCTATATCACAGAGATATAAAAACAAAATACGTGATTATTACGTGATTTGTAGGGATTTTCTATGTAATTTATACGCGAAGTCCGCTAATGAGAGAAGCCTGGCGCGCTTTTATTTTGCAGTCCGTGAAAGAGCCCTTTGAGGCCGGTTTCGCTTTCACGCTTTAGTCAACCCATAGACTTTTATCCATAATCTAACGCCCCCTCGAAACCCGGGCATGAAAGAAAGTAAGTATGAAAAACAAGATTCTTACTCTGATCCTTTTGGGGACACTCGGCTGTCTGGCCACCAATGCAGTGTCGGTCCGTACTAACTTCAGCCGCCACGGAGACAAGCTCGTGCAACGTTTCTCCGATGATGGCAAGCTGCTCTCAAAAGAGTTGATCAAGGCTGACAATTCTCAGGCAAATTATTCTCTCCAAACCAAGAAAAATCCTCAGAAGGAAGAGGAGGAAGTGCAGCCATCTGCCATTCATGTCACGATGAAATATCCAGAGGGACTGCAACCGGAGTTTATTTTTTACGGTGAATATCTCTTCGGTCAGAACTGGTTTTGGTCTGACTACGGCGAAGATGATTTCTATATTGAGTTATGGCCAATGGACTGCCCCAATATCCTCGTGGCAGTCTTCACAAAAGCTCTTCCAGGAGGAGATATGAAGGAAAACTACTTCATCTTCAAGGAATTCGATAACTTTGAGCCGGAAATGGATGTGGTCTTTGATGCTTCCGAGGCCACTGATCTCTACCGGACGGAATTTGTCAATGAGACTGGAGAACCTTTCAGCTTTGCCTACTATGAGAGGAATCCTGCCACACATGAACGGACCCTCGTCGAACCGGGAGAACTGGCAACCATGTTTGGAGCCACTAATATTTTTGTCAATCGTGAAAATCACAATTATATCCTGGTCGGTAGGGATTTTGATTTAGAGTATGTCAAAAATATCGCCACTGGAAAAATTCGGGATGATAGGTCTGTTCCCAACATTTACATGAATCGTCTCCCGTCAGGTTGTGGAGTTTACAGTTTTTCTGTCGGTCAATATACCGAAGATATGAATGGACTAATTGCTCAGACCAACACCCTTGCTGAACCGGGACTGATGGTGAATCAATCCGATAGATTTAAGGTTTATGAGAATGCCATTTCGACGGATGCTAACCCGGAGAATATAGCCGAATACTGCGAAAAGACTTATCAAATCTCGATTGCCTCCAACAATTCATTGTCGTCCCAGTATGGAATTGGGTTTTCTGATTTCACGTATGGGGAATGGCAAATACCCTTTACTCTTAAGGCTTGTCTCCCGGTCGCTTCCTTGGAGGGTCTGGATGTGGTCAGCGCATTTGGATCGATTGCGCTCAATCAGGAATGGGAGAATAGCTATGACGGCATGACCCAGAGCCCGCTGATTAGTTTTGACGGAGAGACACCTCAGTATATCAATTGGAACAACTCCGTCGGAGGCAATTTCGAGACAACACCTCTGAAGCGTCAGATAGGCAATTATTACTATTCAGATTTCACGCGCCTCGACAATCCATTTGTTGCTTCTTCGCCAGCTGATTATCTCAGCGTTGCGGGAAATTCTGTCCCTATGATCACTTTCATTGGCGACCATTATGAAGGGCCGGTGCCGGAGGAATATGCCGAATATATGTTTTATTTAGGCTTTATGAACATCGGTTTGGCCGACCGGAGCGGTTTCTACCGCGGGGGAGCGCTTCCCTTGACAACCCTTGGCTACACAGTTGAAAATGGATTCGTGAAGTATTACATCTCTAATGAGTCAACCCTCATTGACGGGAAGCTCCGGGGACGCAATGAAACGGAACTGGTAAGCAATTTCGCCGAAGAAGATTTCTACCCTCCGACAGTCCAATATCTTCAGATCTTTGACCAGGAGGGAAAGGTATCCGACCGTCTGGAGAAACCGGAGGATGGTACGTTTGGTTTTTACGCCGGGGATTTCTATCCCGTCTTCAACGAGGCATTCACTGAATACCAGATGGACGCCAATGAGCCGACCGAGTTGACCGTGGAATATGCTCCTTTCGGAACCGAACAGTTCCAGACCCTTGACGTGACGCTCGACCCTTCCAAATACTTCATGCCCGGTTTCGGATATTACTACGAAGGAAATCTCGGGAACGTAACAGGCAAAAGCTCCAATGGTTGGTTTGATTTGCGCTTCAAGCTAAAGGATGATGCAGGCAACTATCAGATCCAGACCCTATCCCCTGCATTCTATATTGCCTCCGCTGATTCAGGCGTCAACGAAATCGGGGACGACACGGGTTCAGTCATTATCGATGGCAACAACATATTAGCCCCTGAGGGCACGCGCATCTACACAATGGATGGCAAACTCTCCGACGGCACAAATCTCGCAAGGGGGATCTACATACTCCGTCAAGGTTCCAAAGCCCAAAAAATCATAATCTGAGTTACGTCTACATCCAATACCCCCACTTAGGATCAAAATAGAAAATTGGCTATCACAGAGTGTGGTAGCCAATTCCATTTCTACGAAAATGAACCTAAGCCCCCGAAATCAATTTCAGGGATAAGCCCTTCACGAATCTTATCCTTGATTAGAAAGCCCATATACAAAGGCAGCGTGAGCACCTCCCCCTCCCTTCCTACATTGTATTTTCCCAACTTGACAGCTTTCTGCACATGATATATATCCCGGTTCTTAAGAACTGTCGTAAGACTTTTAGTTTTGCCTGTAGTCGCCTTCACTTCAACAGGCACGCACTCGCCGTCGTATCTTATAAGAAAATCCAATTCCAACCCCGAGTCTTTGTGGAAATAGTATAGCTTCTGCCCTGATTTACACAGAAAGTCTGCCATTAAATTTTCAAAAATGGCTCCTTTGTATCCGAGAAGATCCCCGGCAAGAATATTTGCCTGCGTCCCATAATCCAACATCCCCATCAATATACCGATATCCGCTGCATACACCTTGAAGCAGTCTGAATCGGCGTTTCCACTTAAGGGCAACTCAGTAATCCGGGTATTATAACACCTTTTCACCATCCCCGCGTCCTCAAGCCATTGAATGCTCCCAAGATACTGTGAGGCTCTTCCGCCTTTCTTGACTACTGAGTATTGAAACTTTTTATTCTCCTTAGCCAGTTGTTGGGGGAGGGATTCAAAACATTCCCGTATCTGGGGCTTATCTTTGTCATCAGCATATTTTACCATGTCTTCGACATACCCCTCGATAAGACTTCGTTGAGTTTGATAAATCTTCTCAACATTTTTTGATTCCAAATAACAATTAACCACCTCTGGCAATCCCCCCACAATTACATATCGATATAGGATATCCATCATAGCCTTGTGGATGCCACCCGGAACAATCTCTTCCTTCTCATAACATGATTTCACCACCCCTATAACTTCTTCAGGAATATTATTGGCCCATAAAAATTCTTCAAAATCCAGAGGATACATCTCAACTACCGTTTCATAGCCAACCGGCACAGAATCTGCTCTTTCATTTTGCTCCTTTCCTGAAGTGCCATAGCCTTGCACTCCCAATAAAGAGCCTGTAGCTATGACATCGAAGCGACCATCGAGATGGAACGACTTCAATGCGGTCCGAGCCTCTCTACACTCTTGAATCTCATCTAAAATTATACATGTTCGTCCTGGGATAAATCGACTATTGGGAATTAATGCAGTGAGATTCAAGATGATGGTATCAACATCTAAATTCCCTTTAAAAGCAGTTTTCTTATCAGGCTCGAGGATAAAATTCATGTAAACCACACTTTCATATCTATCTCCAGCAAATTTCCGGGCGATATATGTCTTCCCACACTGCCGCACCCCCTTTATAACAAGTGGCTTTTTACCAGATGTATTTTTCCAGTCCTCCAAATACTTCTCTATCTTCCTTTTAAGCATAAATTGCACAAGTTTCACTATGATATTCGCCAGTAAATTTACACTTTTTCAACCGAATCAACAAGCATTTCCTACACTTTTTCAACCGAATCAACAAGCAATCCTACACTTTTTCCACCGAATCAACAAGCATTCCCTACACTTTTTCCATCGAATCTACAAGCATTCCCTACACTTTTTCCATCGAATCTGCAAGCATTCCCAACACTTTTTCCACCGAATCTGCAAGCATTCCCAACACTTTTTCCACCGAATCTGCAAGCATTCCCAACACTTTTTCCACCCAATCAACAAAAATCAGATAAAATCCAAAGGAATAAACCGCCGAAATCGGATAAAATCCAAAGGAATAAAGCACCGAAATCAGTAAAAATCCAAAGGAATAAACCACTGAAACCGGATAATTACCTACACTTCGGGTTTGGCGGGGTGGAAGTGGGCGTGGAGGAGGGCGGCTTTGGATTTGCCTACTACGGCGGCGAGGGCTTCCTCGCTGGCTTCCTTCATCCGCTTTACGCTTCGGAATTCCTTCATCAATGTCGCTGCCGTCGCCGGGCCTATCCCTTTCACGGAGTCCAGTTCCGACACGATCTGGCCTTTCGAGCGACGGTTGCGGTGATGCGTGATGCCAAACCGGTGGGCCTCGTCGCGCAGGGCCTGTATGACCCGCAGCGACGGGGATTTCTTGTCAAGATACAACGGCAACGTGTCGCCCGGGAAATATATCTCCTCAAGACGCTTGGCAATGCCCACGAGCGCCACCTCCCCGCGGATCCCCATCTCATCGAAAGCCTCCACGGCGGCACTCAACTGCCCCTTTCCACCGTCGACAACCACCAGCTGCGGCAACGGCTCACCCTCGGCCATCATGCGCGTGTAACGCCGATGGAGCACCTCCTTCATCGAAGCGAAATCATCGGGACCCTCCACCGTCTTGATGTTGAAATGGCGGTAATCACGCTTAGCCGGTTTGCCGTTGCGGAACACGACGCAGCTCGCCACGGGATTCGTGCCCTGAATATTGGAATTATCGAAACATTCGATATGCCGCGGCTGCTCCGAAAGATGAAAATCGCTCTTCATCCGCTCCATCAGCCGATCCACACTCAGGTCAGGATTCAGCTTCTCCGCCTCACGCTCGCGGTCGTTCATATACTGCGTCGCATTCTTCGTCCCGACGTCAAGCGACCGTTTCTTCGGCCCTCGCTTCGGCACAATAAAATCGACACCCTCGAACGCCACATCCGGCAGGAACGGCACCACCACCTCCTCGAAACGGCGGTCAAACCGATGGGCCACCTCCGCAATCGCCAGCGACAGGATCTCCTCCTTCGACGACTCATTGCGGTTGAGCACAAACTCCAGGTTGAGACTCTGCGTCACGGCGCCCCGGTGGAGGTGCATGAAATTGACATAAGCCCTCCGATCGTTCTCCACATAGGCGAACATATCCGTGTCAGGCATCGACTGCTCCCCTACCAGAGTCTTCACGTTATAGCGCTTGACAGCCTCATATTTTTCCTTGACGGCCTGCGCCTCCTCAAATTTCCAATCCTCGCTGAGGCGTTCCATCTCCGAAAGCAGGAAGCGTTCGAGCTCCACGGTCTCCCCGTTCAGGATCTGTCGGACACGCCCGATGTGCGCCGCATAACCCTCCGGGCTGATCATCCCCCGGCATGGGCCGGAACACTTATGGATATGGTAATCCAGGCAGAGAGAATACTTATTGCGGGCAATGCTACGCTCCTCAAGATTATGACGGCAGGAACGGAGGGGATAGACCTCGCGGATAAGGTCGAGGACGACCTTCGCCGACTGAAGATTTGAATATGGACCGTAATATCGGCCCGGAATATCCTTCTCGCGCGTCATAAAAACACGCGGATAAAGCTCCTTTGTCACGACGATCCAGGGATAGGACTTATCGTCCTTGAGAAGCACATTATAATGCGGCTGATACTCCTTGATCATCGCGTTCTCCAGGTGAAGGGCATCCTCCTCGGAATGGACGACGATGAAGCGCATATCGACAATATTGCGCACGAGCAGGTTGGTGCGGGTTGCGTCATGACGCCGGTTGAAATAGCTTGACACGCGCCTCTTCAGACGCTTCGCCTTGCCGACATAAATCACGCGGCCACGGCGGTCGAGGTACATATACACACCCGGCAGATCCGGCAGATTAAGAATCTTCTCCCGAAGGTGGGGACCGGGCCTGTTGTTATTGATGTCATCGCGCGTGCGGTCGGGGACGATCTCGATATCGAAACCGCCGAACTCATCGATGTTCCTTCCCGAGCCTGCGAGCAGGCGCTCCACCTCCTCGCGGGTCGGAGCCTTTTTCGGCTCCGCCTTCCCGTCCGCCTCCGGCGCGGTGTCCATATCTTCAATCATTGAATCCATCTGAACTTCTTGCATATCCATAATTAATTCTCCAACTTGATAAGTAAGAATAACCCCGGGAGAGAAGACCCCGGGGTAGAAAATCCTTCTCCGATTTCATCGTAGAAATCGGAATTGATTAATTTTAGAACTTAAGGAGGGCTGAAACCTCGCAATCCTCGGGGAGGTTCTTGCGGCCCTCGAGGGCGGTCAGTTCGACGACGAAGTTGATATAGATTTTCTTCGGATTCATCGTCTTTACGAGCTCATAGCAAGCGCGCATTGTGCCGCCAGTGGCGAGGAGGTCGTCATGGAGGACGACGACGTCATCCTCGGTGATTGCATCCTTATGGAGCTCGATCGTGTCGACTCCATACTCCTTCGCGTAAGACTTCTTGATCGTCACGGAAGGGAGTTTGCCGGGCTTGCGTGCCGGTACGAAACCGCAGCCGAGTTCATAGGCGAGGATAGAACCGCCGATGAAACCGCGCGACTCGATGCCGACAACCTTCGTCACGCCGAGGCCACGGTAGATGTCTGCCAGTGCCGTACCGATCTCATGGAGCTCGGGGCCATTCTTCAACAGTGTTGTGAGATCCTTAAACACGATTCCCTTCGACGGGAAATCGTTGATGTCGCGGATTGAATCCTTAAGATGTTCGAGATTCATTGTGGAGAATTTAATGGGTTATAGAGTCGCCTGAACGACTCATTAAATATTCAAAGTTACTTTAAGAAAAATTTTGCAATCCGTTTATTGATGCGGGCTGGAGGCGGAAATGTTCCACGTGGAACAATCCTCCAAACTGCTTTAAGGTTTATCTGTGGAGGAGCAGGAGGAGCACGTTGACGTCTGCCGGAGAGACTCCCGGGATGCGGGAGGCCTGCCCTATTGTGGCGGGCCGGATCCGTTCAAGTTTTTGGCGTGATTCTGTGGAGAGAGCCTTCACTGACATGAAGTCGAAGCCAGCCGGGATCCGGACATATTCGAGGCGCTGTTGCTTCTCGGCAAGTTCCCGCTCGCGGCGGATATAGCCTTCATACTTTATCAAGATCTGAGCAGCTTCGGCAATCTCCTCACGTCTATCTTCCGGAAGTTCCTCAATTCTCTTCCTGAGTTCGGGGACTATTTCCGACAGAATCTTCAGGTCGAGTTGAGGACGGCGCAGAAGATCGATCAGGCGAACGGAGGCAGACAACGGAGCGGACCCTAATTCTTTCAGCCGATTGTTAATCTTATCGGTCGACTTTACGAGGTGGGCAGCGCACCAATCAATGAACCGGTCGCGTTCCTCGCGTTTGGACTCCATGGCGTGGAAGCGCTCCTCCGTAGCGAGACCGATCTCGTAGCCGATTGGAGTGAGGCGCATATCGGCATCATCCTGACGGAGCAGGATACGGTATTCGGCGCGCGACGTGAACATGCGATAGGGTTCATCGACACCCTTTGTGACGAGGTCATCGATTAGTACACCGATATATGCCTGGTCTCGACCGAGCACCAAGGGTTCTTTACCCTGTGCCCTGCGGGCGGCATTGACGCCGGCCATCAGACCTTGGGCGGCTGCTTCCTCATAGCCGGTTGTGCCGTTCACCTGCCCTGCGAAATATAGACCGGCCACGAGCTTCGTCTGCAGATCGTGGGTCAGCTGCGTTGGGTCGAAGAAATCATATTCTATGGCGTAGCCCGGTCGATAGAACTGGACATTCCTGAGAGCCGGAATCTTTGACAGAGCGGCCACCTGCACCTGCCACGGCATCGATGAAGAGAACCCGTTGATGTAATACTCGTGGGTCGTCTCCCCTTCCGGTTCGAGAAAAAGCTGGTGGGAATCCTTATCGGCGAACGTCACGAGTTTTGTTTCGATCGAGGGGCAATACCTGGGACCGATGCTCTGGATGTCTCCATTATATAATGGGGACTCGTCAAGGTGGGCCGTCATCTCTGCATGGACCTCCGGATTCGTATGGACGATATAGCATGGCTTCGGAGGAAGCTCGCGACGGACCTCCGGGAGGAAAGAAAACTTCTCGTATGGGAGATCGTCGCCCCACTGTTCCTGGGCGAGTGAAAAATCAATCGATGAGGCATCGATGCGGGCCGGCGTACCGGTCTTCATCCTGTCCATCCGGAAACCGAGGGCGGCAAGCTGGTCGGACAAACCGAGTGAGGCATCCTCGGAGATTCGACCACCGGGGATCTTCACCGGTCCGAAATGCATCAGTCCGTTGAGGAAAGTGCCGGCTGTGAGGATCACCTGTCGGGCGTGGAACTCGAACCCGAGATCTGTGCGGACGCCTGCCACGGCGACTTGACCACCGGGTTCGGAATCTTCAAAAATGAGGGAGGCGACGGTATCTTGGAAGATGTCGAGGCCCGGGGTATCATCGAGGATCTGGCGCCAGAGGTCGATATATTTCGTGCGGTCGGACTGTACGCGAGGGGACCAGACGGCCGGGCCCTTGGAGCGGTTGAGCATCCGGAACTGGATAGCGGTCTTATCGGCTACGATACCCATCTGGCCACCGAGTGCATCGATCTCGCGGACGATCTGACCTTTGGCGATACCGCCTACTGCGGGGTTGCAGGACATCTGAGCGATGCGGTTCATATCCTTAGTCACGAGGAGCGTGGACGCGCCGAGGCGGGCGGCGGCAGCCGCAGCCTCGCAACCGGCGTGGCCGGCACCTATTACAATGACATCGTAATCAAATCTCATCTTGTGAAAATCTAAAGCTAAATATTCCAATCCTACCCTATCGAGGGAAGAAATTAGAAAACTTTATTAACCCAAATCATCCCCGGGGAGTTCATCCCATATCCGGAGGGCGTCGTTCTCGGCGGCTTCCATGACTTCGCGTTCACCGGGACCTTTGTCGTTGATGCCAACGAGGTGGAGGACACCGTGGATGATCACCCGAAGGAGTTCACGACGGTATTGCTGGTGGATCAGTTCGGCGTTTGAGGCAACCGTGTCGAGGGAAATTATCATGTCTCCGGAGATGACATTGTCGCGGGTATAGTCGAACGTGATGATGTCCGTGAAATAATCGTGACCAAGGTAGCGGATATTGGCGTCGAGGATAGCAGGGTCGTCGCAGAAGAGGTAGTTGAGGCGGCGGACGGTGCAGCCGTGAGATGCGGCGACTCTGACGATCCAGGCTCTGACCTTATCGAAGTCGAGATCGGGGAGAGGGAGATTCAGCGAATCGAAATTGATTTTCATAACTTGCAAATATAAAAATTTGAAGCGTTAAGAATTGTTAATATTTGATAAATGATTTATACAAGTAAGGGAATGGGCTCTGGAAAGGGGATTTTGGGAGGGGTGTATATAACGGCGGGAATAGATTGGGGGAGTGAGGGTTAAGAGAGTTTTGAAGGCGATTTAAGGGCATGAGGATTGAATATTTTGGGCATAATCGAGGGAAGGATGGGGAAAATTGGAAATTGGAAGGGATGGTTGAGCCCCTCCGGGGCTCGGTTTTTTATATATGGCTCTTATTCCGCGGGCCGCGAGGGCCCGCGGTTAACCATGTTGGAGCCCCTCCGGGGCTCACTGGGACGCGATGTATCGCGTCCCTACTTAGAGTCCGAGCTTTGCTCGGACCACAATCAGGCTGCGGCGCGCCGCAGCCTGGGGACTTGCGGAGACGGGTTTGAGGCCCTAGGGCATCGCACAATGGACGCGATTTATCG
>CAYZQA010000025.1:0-32199 GCA_964480745.1 uncultured Sangeribacter sp.
GGGAAGAGCATTTGAATATCGCAAGGCCCGCAAGCTGAAACGCTGGGGCAACATGAGCCGGACGTTCACCCGTATCGGCAAGGAAATCACGATTGCGGCGAAGGCCGGCGGTCCGGATCCGGACACGAACCCGCGTCTGCGCGCGCTGATGCAGAACGCCAAGGCGGCCAACATGCCGAAAGACACTGTTGAGCGCGCAATCAAGAAGGCAACCGACAAGGATGCAAGCGATTACAAGGAGATTATCTATGAAGGATATGGACCTCATGGAATCGCGATCGTAGTGGAAACGGCAACCGACAACAACCAGCGAACGGTGGCGAATGTCCGCAGCTATTTCAACAAGCATGGCGGTTCGCTCGGTACGCAGGGCTCCTTGTCGTTCCTTTTCGATCACAAGAGTGTGTTCCACGTGAAACCGGACGAAGCGACTGCCCTGGAGGATCTGGAGCTCGACCTGATGGATTTCGAGGCAGAATTGGAATCTGTAGAAGGCGAGGAATCGACGGAATGGATGATCTACGGTGCGTTTGACCAGTATGCCAACATCCAGAAATTCCTTGAGGAGCGTGGGTTGGAGATTGTGTCGTCGGAATTCGAGCGCATCCCGACGGATTACAAGGAAGTGACGGCCGAGCAGCGCGAAGCGATCGAGAAGCTCCTTGACAAATTCGAAGAAGACGAAGACGTCCAGAACGTCTTCCACAACATGAAAGAAGAAGACTGATACATTCAGCCGTCCTCGAGAATAATCGAGAATCTCGAAATCCTCGGGGTTCTCGATTATTTAGTCCTTGCGGGTTTGCTACCCGCAAGCTGTTTTTTTAGTCCTTGCGGGTTTGTAACCCGCAAGCTGTAGAGGGGGGTTGGGGGTTGCAAACCCCCAACGACTGAAGAGGGTATGGGTTGGGGGTTGCAAACCCCCAACGACTGAAGAGGGTATGGGTTGGGGGTTGCAAACCCCCAACGTCTAAACACGACTAAAGTCCCATAAAAATATTGAAGGAATATTTGTAGAGAGAAGAGGATGATTTAAATTTGCGATTAATTATTGGTCTCTATTTGACCAGATTTTTTTATTTGAAGTCTCAGTATAAAGTGTTATCATTATGAGCCGATGGTATCCAGGGGCCTTTATCGTTTATCCGCCTGATACTATTTACTTCGTAACCATTACAGTCATAGACTGGGTAGATGTTTTTACTCGTGAGGAGTATAAACAGATTGTGGCTGAGTCTTTAGATTTCTGCCGCAGAAATAAGGGCCTTTGCGTCTATGCTTGGGTGCTGATGACGAATCATATTCACATGATTATTTCCCATGATGTGGATAATGAAAAATTAGCAGCGACAATAGGAGACTTTAAGAAGTTTACGGCTAAGAAAGTACTGAATGCCATCATTGAGAATCCCTCGGAGAGCAGGAAGTATTGGATGTTAAGACATTTTGAAGAAGAGGTGGTAATGGCAAATCGTGATGCGTCTTGCAGTGTATCAAAAGAGCGGAGGACGGATGGGAGTCGGAGGCGGGGTACACATTATCATTTGTGGCAACGGGGTTATGACAGTTTCTGCATAAACAATATTAAAATGATGCGGCAAAAGATGGATTATCTCCATGCAAATCCGGTTCGTGCGGGGATTGTGGATCATCCAATGGATTATCGTTATAGTTCGTATAAAAATTACTGCGGAGAAAAAGGGGTGATTGAAATAGATTTGATGGATATGGGGATAGATGATCCACGGCGGATGCGAAATTGGTAATGGTTGGGTTGGGGGTTACAAACCCCCAACGACTGAAGAGGGTTGGTTGGGGGTTACAACCCCCCAACGACTGAGGGGGTGATGAGTTGGGGGTTACAAACCCCCAACGACTAATATTTAGTATAGGCATTTTAATTGTAGCGGGTTTAGTAGATTTACCCGAGGAGGACGTCGAGGAGCATCATCAGGATGAAGCCGAGGGCGAAGCCTATCGTGCCGATGTTGGAGTGGGCGCCTTCTTGCGTTTCCGGAATCAGTTCTTCGACGACCACATACATCATGGCCCCCGCTGCAAAGGCCAACAGGTAGGGGAGCACCGGAATGATGAACGATGCCAGCAGGATCGTCAGGATGGCGCCGATCGGCTCTACCACGCCACTGAGCGTCCCCATCAGGAAGGATTTCCACCGGGAATTGCCCGCGCTTCGCAAGGGCATCGCCACAATTGCCCCCTCCGGGAAATTCTGGATTGCAATACCGACCGAGAGCGCCAGCGCGCCCGCCATAGGCAGGTAGGAGTTGTGTTCCAGCGCACTGGCCAAGGCGACGCCGACCGCCATCCCTTCCGGCAGATTGTGGAGGGTGATGGCAAAGACGAGCTTCGCAGTCTTCGATAAATGAGAGCGGGGTCCCTCGCTCTGGTTGCTGTCGATGTGCTGGTGGGGAATGATAGAGTCGAGCAGGAGCAGGAAAAGTATGCCGCCCAGAAAACCGACTATGGCAGGGACAATACTCATGATTCCTTCCTTTCCCGTCATTTCCATTGAGGGGATGAGGAGCGACCAAACGGAGGCGGCGACCATGACGCCGGCCGCAAAGCCCGTGAGGGCCTTCTGAAGCAGGACCGGGATTTCCTTCTTCATCATGAAGACGCAGGCGGCGCCGAGGGTGGTGCCGGCAAAGGGTAGCAGCAGGCCTAATAACAAACCGTTCATATCTTGGAAACGCTCGCCGGCGGCAATCTGTTTTGGATTGGGGGTTACAAACCCCCAACGACTGAAAGTGGGGATGGGTTGGGGGTTACAACCCCCCAACGACTGAGAGGGGGATGGGTTGGGGGTTACAAACCCCCAACGACTGATTAATCGAGATTTTCCAGATTAATCGAGATTCACGAGATTAATCGAGATTCTCGAGTTCCTCGAAATTTTCATCCCCAACGATTAAAAAGAGAGGGCAAATCGGCTGGCGCCGGTTTGCCCTCTGGGTTTATAATATTGCTTTTAGGACGCAGATCAGAAGATGGCTTTCGTCACCTTGGTCTGGCCGTCGGCGGCAGTTGCCTTGACGACGTAGATGCCGGCGGGAAGGCCCGTCGCGATGCGGTCGGAGGCGGGAGCTGCGTCGTAGACCACGCGGCCGTTGAGGTCGGAGATGACGAGGCGCGTTGCCTTGCCCGTCAGCAGGATGTCGCCGCCGCGGAGTGCGCGGAGGCCGAATTCAGCCTCAGTCACGTTGCGGACTGCAGAGACGGGAAGCTCGAAGAGATATGCCCAGGTCATGGCGTCGGAATCATAGTCGAAGACATTCGTGACAGTGCATGCAATGCGCGACATGTCGGAGTTGCAGCGGGGGATACCGGTGTATTCAGCCCCTTCGATGACGATGGGGTCGAAGGTCTCGGGGTCGAAGGTCTCGAGGTCATGGAACATGTTCTCCTTCATCCAGTTGCCAAGTTCCGGAGACTTAGAAGCGATGTAGTCCTGAAGCGGGGTGAAGGCATTGTCGCCGGGAAGGGCTATGCGGGCCTCGTAGCCGTAGGTCTGCGAATTGAGGCATGAGCCGAGAAGGGTGTAATCGCCGCTGATGGCGGAGAGAGCGATGTTCTGCTCGTAATCATAGACCTTTGACTCGCCCGTGGCGACATCGAAAAGGACGGGGCAGTAATAAATCGTGAAACCTCTCCAGCTGTTTTCATCCGCGACTTCTTTCTTGCCTCCGGCTGCAACTTTCTTGCCGTCGGGGGAAAGGAAGACCATGTTGAACTCAAACTGCATCCCTTCTGACATGATCTGCTCGAAGACGGCTGAGAACGCATTGTACTGGTTTGACCATTCGGAGAACTCCAGATTATATTTCTCCATGGCTGCGTCATAAGCTTCCTTGCCGGCTTCGGAGAGGTAATCTTCCATATTGGGATAGGTCTCCCAGTTGTATTCTCCCGAGGCATTCCATTCCTCGAGGGCTGCATTGTAAGCGGCGAGTTCCTCTTCGGTCATGAAATCCTTCATCTCGGGAGACATGGGGGCTTCTCCCGGGTAGGGAGGGAGCTTGACATGGTTGGGGTTGACGAGGTCTTCGCCGTAGACCTTGTAGCTCCAGTTGCCCTCGTCGTCCTGGGAGAAGATGATCGGGAGAGAAACGGTTCCTGAGTAATCGCGGACCTGTCCGGCAATCACGCGACCGTCATCGCTGATTATGGAAGCCGTGACATACTGTGGGACGCGTCCGGTCCAGTCGAGGGCCGGGTAGGGGAGTTCGCGGACATCGGAATAAGTCCCGTCGGGGAGAAGATCCCAATAGCCGGGGACATTCATGGGGACATCGGTGTCTTCGAGCGTGATCTGCATGGTTCCGATCGAGCCGCAGATGCGGAGGTTGTCGGGCGTGATTCCGTTGGAACCGTTTGTCACCTCGGGTTTCGGGACCTGAAGGGCGTGCCATTCGCCGCCGTCACACCACATGGCGTTGTTGCCGTTGGTCGAGCCGACGAAGCGTCCTGAATTGGACACGCAATTGCCGGTCCCTTCTTCATAGGACGTCTCCCAGTCATCCTCGTCGGGGACGAAGGATGTGTATTCGCCGGTGTTCGTGTTGAGCAGCCAGAGTCTGCCGTAAAGGACGCTGATTGCCCATTCTCCGTTGGGGGAGAGGGAAACGATCTGCCAATCCTCATAGACCTGGGGGTTGGTTGCGGAGGCGCTCAGGGCGAGGGCCGCGAGGCCGGAGAGTAAAATTTTTCTCATAAGGGAATAGTTAGGTTAATAATTGAGATTTATCGAGTTTTATCGAGATTCTCGAGATGCTCGAGTTTGTCGAAAATCTCGAGATTAATCGGGATTCTCGAGATTTGCGAGCTTCTCGAGCTTCTCGGGAATAATTTTGCTTCTCGGGAATTATCGGTAAAAATAGGAGGCAGCGGGGCGCATAATCGTTCCTCTTCGGAAGCCAAAGTTAAGAAAAATTTAGAATAATGCAAAATTCCTAAAGAAGAGTGGGGCGTAAATTTGATGATTATAGGGGATATTGCTATATTTGTAATCCCTAAGACCCCGTCTCACAAAATTCCGAGCTTCCGGGGTCGCTATCTTGGAGGGATGATGAAAATGGAATCCATGACCACGCGGGATGAAGACCGGATCGTCGAACGCGAATTCCGGGATCTCGTCTCGGCATATATAGCGTCCAACCATCGCAGGAAGGTGGAGATAATCGAGCGGGCGTTCCGTTTTGCGCGGGCCGCCCATAAGGGCGTGCGCCGTCGCAGCGGCGAGCCCTATATCCTCCATCCGATTGCAGTGGCGCGGATCGTCATCTCCGAACTTGGCTTAGGCTCGACCTCCATCTGCGCCGCCCTGCTGCATGACGTAATCGAGGACACGGAATTCACCCGCGAGGATATCGAGGCCAACTTCGGCCCCAAGATCGCCGGCATGGTCGACGGGCTCACGAAAATCTCCGGCGGCATCTTCGGCGAGAAAGCCTCCTTCCAGGCCGACAACTTCAGGAAACTCCTCCTCTCGATGAGCTCCGACATCCGTGTCATCCTCATCAAGATGGCCGACCGGCTCCACAACATGCGGACGCTCGACGCCCTGAGCCCGGAAAAGCAGCATAAGATCGCCGGCGAGACGCTTTACGTCTACGCCCCACTGGCCCACAGGCTCGGTCTCCACAAGATCAAGGATGAGCTCGAAGACCTGTCGTTCCGATACGAATACCCGGACCGCTACGCCGACATCATGTCGAAGCTCAGCGAAGGGGCCGCGCTCCGCCAGGAGATTGTGGAACGCTTCGTCGCTCCCGTCCGAGAGAAACTCGATGCCGCCGGCTACAAATATGAGATCAAGGCGCGGCTCAAAAGCGCCTATTCCATCTTCAAGAAGATGGAGAAAAAGAAGATTCCCTTCGAGGAAGTCTATGACCTATATGCCGTCCGCGTCATCTTCGAGAACGAGGAGGACGAGAAGGAGAGGGTCCGCTGCTGGGAGATCTATACGTTCTTCTCAGACAACTATCAGGTCCATCCCGACCGCCTGCGCGACTGGACCTCCACGCCGAAGGCCAACGGCTACCGCGCTCTTCATCTGACGGCGATGGGCCCCGACGGACGCTGGATCGAGGTCCAGATCCGCTCGCAGAAGATGCACGACATCGCCGAACTCGGCTATGCCGCCCATTGGAAATACAAGGAGGGAAACTCCGAGGAGAACCGGGAACTCGACCGCTGGATGAACACAATCAAGGATATCCTGGCCAACCCCGAGCCGAATGCCATAGATTTCCTGGACACAATAAAGCTCAACCTCTTCTCCTCAGAGATATATGTCTTCACGCCCAAGGGCGACCTCTTCATATTGCCGAAGGGGGCAACCGTGCTCGACCTTGCCTTCGCGATCCATACCCAGCTCGGGCGCCACTGTATCGCGGGGAAAGTTAACCACAAGCTGCTGCCCCTTTCGCATCCTCTGGAGAGCGGCGACCAGGTGGAGATCATCACCTCCGACACGCAGGCGCCGCGCCCGGAATGGATCCGTTTCTGCCGGACGGCGAAGGCTCTGAGCCGTATCCGGACTCTGCTCCGCAAAGACCGGGCCGGGATGGTCGAGCATGGCCGCAAGCTGTTTGCCGAGCTGCTGGCGGGCGAAAACATAAAGGAAACGCCCCAGTTGCTCGCCGACATCATGGAATCTGAACATCTCGGCTCGGCCGACGACCTCTTCTACATGATGGCCAACGATGAGCTTTCGCTTGCCCCCGAAAAGCTGAAGCAGCTGAACTCGGCGCGGTCGA
Source organism: uncultured Sangeribacter sp. (assembly GCA_964480745.1). GTDB lineage: Bacteria > Bacteroidota > Bacteroidia > Bacteroidales > Muribaculaceae > Lepagella. The sequence continues at coordinate 6,780 of CAYZQA010000025.1, forward strand.
GCCTCATGCGCAAATTCTTGCGCAATCCCTTCGCGCGGCGGAAGCAGCCCGCGTCGCTCGCCGCGCCCGAAGGGCCGCGGACATTCCGCCTGCTGGTCGAAGGGGCCAACCGCCCTGCGATATTGGCCGAAATCGGCGGAATACTCGCCTCGCGCCCCGGCGCCGACTTGCGCGAACTGACAATCAAGGCCGAAGGAGAAAGATTCCGATGCAACGTCGAGCTCGTCGTCGAAAGCGACCGGCTCGGGAAAACCTTGGGCAAGGCATTGGGAGAGATCCATGGGGTCACCCATGTCGGCCGCCCCGAAAAGAAAGCATAGAAATGAAAAAGAGATTCGACATATTCACACGTCGCGGAATGCTGCGTCTCGGGATGCTCCTTGCCGCAACCGCAATCATACTCCTTCTGCTGCCGCGCGGCGACCACCAGTCGTACAGCTACGAACTGAACCAGCCCTGGCGCTACCCGCTGCTGACGGCGGATATGGACATGCCGGTCCAGCGCGACTCGGCGTCCGCACGCATGATGCGCGACAGCATCGACCGCGCCTTTGTGCCGATCGTCAAATTCGACGCCAGTTCCCCGCGCGATGGCGTCGAACGCTTCCACAAGGCCATGTCAGGCCATCTCTCGGAGGCCGACAACCAGCTGTTCACGCGCCTGCTGAGCGAAGTCTACTCGAAGGGAATCGTGGCGGCGCCCGTCTATGAACATCTCCGTCAGGATGAGGCGAAACGCCTCCGGACAGCCACGTATGAGAACGGCTCCCACACGGTCCAGACAATCAGCGGCGCCGGGATGCTCTCCCCGGCAAAGGCCTATGAATTTATCGACTCCGCCTTCCTTGCCGCCCGCCCCTCCGAGCATGCCTTCGACAAGGAGAAGAGCGCGTATGTGGCGCGGGCCCTGAACGCCGTGCTGACTCCGAATGTCGTCCTCGACACGGTTGTCGACAATAAATTCCGGGAGCAGGAATATCTTTCGGCCAACGCCGCGCTCGGCGTCATAAAGAAAGGTCAGAGGATTGTTGACCGTGGCGAGATCGTCACGCCCCAGATCTACACCAACCTCAACACATATCTGGAAATGCTCGAAAAGAGCAGCGAAAGCGAGCGCAATCACACATACTTCATCTTCGGCCAGACGCTCTATATCCTGATATGTTTCACGGCGCTCTATGTCTTCCTTTCGATCACGCGGCGCCGCTTCTTCATGAGCGACAAGAAGATGATCTTCCTAATGAGTTTCCTGACTCTCTTCGTTGTCTTCTCGATCCTGATGATGGAATATTTCAGCAACGGGATGTATTTCATTCCCTTTGCAGCCGTTCCGGTCGTGATCCTTGTCTTCTTCGACTCCCGGACGGCGATATTCTCGCTGCTCGTGACCGTGATGATATGCGCCCTGATGGCGGTCTATCCGTTCCAGTTCATCTTCATGCAGCTGGCGGCAGGCGTCACGGCCGCTTTCAGCCTCAATACGCTCAGCCAGCGTTCGCAGCTGCTCCGCACGGCAGCTTTGGCCTTCATAGCCTACTTCCTGGCCTACATCGCCCTGGAACTTATCACGCAGGGCGACCTATCGCAATTCCAGTGGCGCACGATCGGCGCGTTCGCCATCAACACGGTTGTCCTCTCGTTTGTCTACGTCCTTGTCCTCGTGATAGAGAAACTTTTCGGGTTCACATCGACTGTGACGCTCGTCGAGCTGTCGGACATCAACAACCCGTTGCTCCGCCGTCTGGCGCAGGAAGCGCCCGGGACGTTCCAGCATTCGATGCAGGTCTCGACCCTTGCAGCCGAGGCGGCGCGGGCCGTCGATGCCAACACTCAGCTTGTCCGGACCGGCGCGCTCTATCATGACATCGGAAAGCTTGACAGCCCGATATTCTTCACCGAAAACCAGCATGGGGTCAATCCGCATACGGGTCTGAATCCGGAGACGTCGGCCCATAAGATCATCTCGCATGTCGCTTCGGGCCTGGCGATCGCCCAACACGCGAAGCTCCCCGCCGTGATCCGCGATTTCATCTCCGAGCATCATGGCCGCAGCCTGGCGAAATATTTCTACAACACGGCCGTCAACGAGAGTCCGGACGGGAAGGTCGACAAATCGAAATTCCAGTATCCGGGGCCGAATCCGCAGAGCCGCGAGACGGCGATCCTGATGATGGCCGACGCCGTCGAGGCGGCCTCGCGCAGCCTCAAGGATTATTCCCCGAAGGCGATCAACGACCTCGTAGACAAAATCATCGACACGCAGATGCGCGACGGCCTCTTTAATGAAAGCCCGATCTCATTCCGCGATGTCCAGACGATCAAGGACACGTTCAAGAAGCGACTGGCGACGATCTATCATTCGCGTGTGGCCTATCCGGAGCTTCACCGTCCCGAGAATGAGGCGTCCGCAGAGACAGCCGATCAAAAAATTCAATAAAAAACGCTTTCCGGGCGTTGTAATAAATAGGAGTGGCAAGGCCGGGAGTCCGGACTGCCATTCCCTGAGTATAACCGAACGATAGAAAAACACGCCGCGACATGACCGTAACGCTCATCATAATAGCCGTTTTGCTTTGGCTCGGAGCCTTGGCATTGCTGCCGGGACGCGGGGCGATAGCTCCGTTGCTCTCCTTTCTTGCGCTTTTCCTGCTGAGCTTCGCCCGCTCTGACGGCTATCCCTTGCTGCCGATCAACGGGACGATCCTGACCGCATGGTTGTCGATGACGCTGGTAGTGATGGTTGCAGCCTTCCTGCAGCCCGAGGCTGTCCGGCGTCAGACGCGCGGGATGGGCTATATCATCGGCGGCGCCGTGACGGGGATGGTGGTCGGCCTGCTTGGCTTCACATTCACGTCGGCGGCCTCGATCCTCTACACGGTCATGATCCTGGCCACGGTTGTCGGTATTTTCTTCGGCTTCCTGCTTTATACGCGGACTCCCGATGGAGCTCCCGTGGCTCTCGGGAGCGGCAACTTCTTCCGCTATCTGCTCGCCAAAGGATTCCCGACGGCTATCACCGTCATGCAGATAGGAGTTGTCCTGGTCCTGGCCATCTCCCTCAAAGCCTTTTGATTTATGAAAAGAAGACCCCTCCATATATTATCCCTTTTGGTTGCCTTCATAATGGCGTTGCCCATTGCGGCCGCGATCCCCGCGCGCCAGCAGCAGGGGAACGCGAAGCGGAAGATCAAGGTCGAGAAGCCTGACCTGGCCGCAATCCAGCAGGCCACGCTCGACCCCTCCAGCCCCTTCTATTTCCCGAAGCTGAAGAAGAAATATGAAGTGAACGACACGACGATGACGCCGGAGGAGTTCCGCAATTTCTATCTGGGCTATATGTTTCAGGAGGATTACGACCCCTACCGCGTCTCCCCTTATTCCGGGAAGACGGCCGTCCTTCGGCAGAAGCCGACCCATACGAAAGAGGAGATCGACACGATCATCAAGTATGCGCAGCTTGCCTTGGCCGACAATCCGTTCGACCTGCGGCAGATGTCGTTCCTGATTCATGTTCTGAAGGAGCGACGGAAAGATATGTCGGCCAAGATCTGGGAATACCGTCTTGAGCATCTCCTCGGGGCTATCAAGAGCACCGGCACGGGGGAGAACATGGAGAACGCATGGTGTGTCATCTATCCGATGCATGAGTATGACATGGTCCAGCTCCTTGGTTATGAGGCTACGGATGCGGAGTTTTATGAGCCGGGGTATGACCATCTTCTTGTCCGGCCCGACGAGACCGATACGCGGAAACGCGATAAGTCGGCCACGGGTTTCTATTTCGATGTCAGGATTCCGCAGCAGCAATATGAGCTGAAACATCCCGAAGACCTCGATACGGAGGAAGTCTCGCCCGATGATGAGGATGAGGACGACGATGAGGAGGAAGAGGAGAATGAAGCAGACGAAGTTCCTGCTGAATGATGGAGAAGTTCCGGAGAAAAAATCGGCACGGAATTTGTCATGAAAATTGTTATGAAAAACACACAAAAAAATATACGAAAACATGGAAAACAAAGTTGAAATAGTAGAGCCGGGCAAATTCGTTGAATATGCCTACAAATTATATGATGTGGATGGCGACAAGCTTCTTTTCGAGGCGCCTGTTGACCGTCCGGATGTAATGGTTGCCGGCGTTTCGCAGGAGGTGATCCCGGCGTTGGCGGCAGCCATGGAAGGTCTTAAGGCGGGCGACCGTTTTGAGACGACTCTTCCTCCCGAGGCGGCGTTCGGTCCGCGTAGCGACGAGAACGTTATGGAGCTCGACAAGGAGATCTTCATGCGCGACGGGAAGTTGGCCGAGGAGGTTAAGGTCGGCGCCTATCTGCCGATGATGACAGCCGAGGGTTACCGTATCAGCGGTAAGATCCTGGAGATCGGCGACAAGGTGAAGATGGACTTCAATCATCCTTTCGCGGGCCTGACGGTCCGGTTTGAGGGTGAGGTTGTCAATGTCCGTGAGGCTACGGCCGAGGAGCTTCATCCCGTGAGCGGCGGATGCTGCGGCGGGTGTGGCGGCAGCTGTGGCGACGGCGGATGCGGCGATGGCTGCGGCTCCGATTCGGAGGGAGGCGGCTGTGGCTGCGGCAAATAAACTACGAATGACTGTGAAGTTATATATACAGATTGCTGTTAGCAAGAAGTAATGTTTCTTTTTCATAAGTTTTTTAACTTATAGTTTATGACTAAATAGGGTTAAATGGCCGGAGACCGGGAGGTTTCCGGCATTGTTGTATCTGCGCCCCGGAGTCAGAGAAAAATAAAGGCCGCGAGTTTTCGCGGCCTTGTTTTGGATATGGGGACGCGATTTATCGCGTCCCTACTTGGGTTACAATCGTTTGAGGGTCATTTCTGTGGCGAGATTCGACATGGAGATGGCGGCGACGGCGGCTTCGGCGCCTTTGTTGCCGAGCTTGCCTCCGGCGCGGTCGAGCGCCTGCTGGAGGTCGTTGACCGTCAGGACGCCGAATATCACGGGCGCCTCGCCTTTGGCGTTAAGACGCGCGCAACCTTCGGCCGCAATCTGGCAGACATAGTCGAAATGGGGCGTATCGCCTCGGATGACGCAGCCGATCACAATCACCGCATTCAGCCCCGGAATCAATTTAAGCGCGCGGGCGGCGGCGTTGACCAGCTCCACTGTGCCGGGCACGGTGTAGCTGAGGATATTTTTCTCCGGAATGCCGGCGCGGGCAAAGACATCCAGTGCGCCGGAGCGCAACGCGCCCGTGACCTGCGTGTTCCATTCGGCCGTGATTACGGCAGCCTTGAAATTCGCCGGGTCATATACGGCCGGAATCTCAAGCTCCGTCCCGTTTGTGTTTAAAATAGTTGACATTATTTGCCCTCCTTCTTATCAGATTCCTCTTTCTCTCCTTCTTTTTTCTCTCCTTCTCCTTCGGTCTCTCCTTCACTCTCTCCTTCACTCTCTCCTCCGGTCTCTCCTCCCTCTTTCTTACGGCGGAAGCGGTTGCGGGCGGAGAGCTGGACTTTCTCAAGGAAAGAACGCCACATCGGCTCGTGGGCCACGTTGGAATCGATCGTATCGAGCATGGCGAGGATTTCCTGTTCGAGCTCGACGGTTTCGAGGGCAATGGCATGGGGAAGGATAGCGTTGAGAAGGCGGCGTGCGCGGGCAACTTCCGATTTCGAGCGCATCATGACGGCGGCCATGTCGACGGTCATCTTCACTTCGCGGCGTGTCACCTTCCCGGCCCTTTTCTTGGCGAGCTTGATGGCCTCGGCGTAGAACTTCACGGCGGCATGGTAATCGCCTGTTGAGGCAAGCATCTCGGCGACCTTGCGCAGCGACTCGACGAGCTTGTCGGTGGCGGCGCCGACGCCGGCGTTGACTTTCTCATAGAGCCGGCCGGTGTTGATCTGTTGCTTGGCGAGGAGGTCGAGGGTCTTGCGGCGTGAGCGGAGGATGCGCGTGGAGAGCTCCATGGCGAGGAGATGGAAATGGCCGAAGCGGTCTGCATCGTCGCGCAGGAGGTTCTCCAGGATCTTGAAGAGCATCTCAAGCTCCTTCTCGCTTTGCTTATAATCCTTGAGGGCGAAATGGATTTCGGAGAGGTCGAAGAGGAGGGTGGCGAGAGTGGCGCGGAAATGGCGGTCAGTATAGTCGCCGGCCTCGCGGAGCTTGCGGAGGGCTTCGACTGTGCGGCGCAGGGCGTCGGAGTATTGTTCTTCGGCATATATCCGGGCCGATTCTTCCCTTATCTTCAGGGCCTCCTCAATCACGGAGCGGTCGGGATTCTTCTTGTCGATTTCCTTGATTTCGAAGGGGAGTTCAATGAGATTCATAGCGTTAAATTTTCAATAGACATTGGCAGGCTGACCCGGTTTGCGGGCGGCGCCGCCGGATTTGTAACCGAGATAGCCTCCATGGTGGCGTTTGGCGTATTCCTCCTTGGTGAAGCCGATTTCCTTCATGACGGCGACGACGAGGACATCCCCCATGACGGTCATCATGGTTGTGGATGTGGTCGGGGTCATGCCGAGGGGGCACACCTCGGGAGCGCCCCCCGTGAAGAGGGCGACGTCTCCGGCCTTGGCCAGGACGCTATCGGGGTCTCCAGTAATAACAATGATAGGAACGGCGGGGTTCAGCGCCTTGGCGAGGTCGACGAGCTCGACGATTTCGCGGGTCTTGCCGGAATTGCTGAGCAGGAGCATGACGTCGTTGGGCTGGAGGACGCCGAGGTCGCCATGCTGTGCCTCGGAAGGATGGAGGAAGACGCCGGGCGTACCGGTGGAGCAGAACGTCGTGGCGATGTTCATGGCGATCTGGCCGGCCTTGCCCATGCCGGATGTGATGAGTTTGCCACCTCGGCGGTTGACATGCTCCACGATGAGGTCTACGGCGCGGCCGTATGCGTCCGTGACGGGGATGTTTTCGATGGCGCGGGCCTCTTTGTTGATGATGTCGCGCATGAGCGCGTTTATGTCGTTGGTCATTTGGGTTTGGGTTATAGGTTATCGCGTCCCTGCGGGGCGCATGGAATCTTCGAGGGCTTGTCGCCAGCGGTCGGGGATCGGCACCGACTTGACCGTCTTGGGGTCAATGCTGACCATGACAGTCTCGCAGGCGGCTTTGACTGCGCCGGAGGCTTTCTCGACAATCATCTGCTGGAGACGGAAACTCTTCTCCTTGATTTCCGAGCAGCGCGTGAAGAGCTGGAGCTCCTCGCCGAAATAGATCGACTGGATGTAGGCGCAGTCGATGTTGGCGATGACGGTCTCCACTTCCCGCCAGTTGATCCCGCCGTTCATGATCGACTGGAAGAAATGGGCTTTCCCCGTGTCGAAGAATGAGAAATAGACCGTGTTGTTGACATGGCCCAGGATGTCGATGTCGTTGAAGCGGAGCTGCAGCGGGATCGAGTGCTGGAAGAGGGATATATCCGGGAGGTCGTGGGGGTTCATGGTTGTTTTCGGGATTTTCGGGGTTATCGAGATTCTCGGGATTTATCGAGATTGTCGAGCTTCTCGATTTTCTCGAGATTCTCGAGAATCTCGGAATTAAATTTCTTTTTCAGCCGGTAAAGCGGATGTCGCGGACGACAGTCCGTTTGAAGGGGGCGTTGAGGCATCGGATCAGCTGGCTTCGGCTCATCATCAGCTCATGCCGCAGCGGGGCGGCCTTGACGCTGACCGACATGACGCCCCGGATGATATAGGGCTTGCCGGTCCGGGCCGCTATGTCGGGGCCGACGATCTCGGGCCAGAGCGCACAGGCGCGGTATTCCTCCAGGGTGTCGGCGAGGTTGGCCTCTTCGATGGCGCGGCGAAGCACGTCGCCCAGTGATTCCGCATTGACTCTTTTCATGGTTTCCTTTATCAGGCCTCGGCGATGAGGGAGAATTTGCCTTCGCTGACTTCGAAGAGACGGGAATCGGCCCGGATGGAGGCTATTGTCTCGTCGAGGTGCTCACGGTTGGTGTCGGTTATGAATATCTGTCCGAAATTGCCGCCTCCGCTGACTTCCTCCATAATCCTGGAGACTCGCTCGCGGTCGAGCTTGTCGAAGATGTCGTCAAGAAGCAGGATAGGGGTCTCGCCGCCAACTTCGCGCAGGTATGTGAAGATGGCGAAGCGGAGGGCAATCGTGAACGACTTCACCTGTCCCTGGCTTCCCAGCCTGCGCATGGAATAGTCGCCGAGGCGGGTCGTGATGTCATCGCGGTGGATTCCGGCCGATGTAAACCCGAGGGCGAGGTCGCGACTCCGTTCGGCGTCAAGCACTTCCTGCAGCCCCCGCTCGTTGAGCACGCTTTTATAACTCAGCGAGGCTTTTTCGGCGTCTCCGGAGACTGCCGAATAATACTTCGCGAAGAGGGGACGGATCCGTTCGATCCATTCGCTGCGCGATTGGTGGATGGCGGCGGCTGCCTCTGCCATGCCGCTCTCGATCGACTCGTATAGCAGCCGGTCGTTGATTCCGGCGCGGAGCATCTTGTTGCGGCTTTCGAGCGTCCGGTTGTAACGGATCAGGCGCGTAAGATAGGCGGGGTCGGCCTGGGAGATGACCATGTCCATCAGACGGCGGCGCACTTCCCCCGAACCCGACACGAGCTCGCTGTCGGCCGGCGTCACCGACACAATCGGGAACTTCCCGATATGCTCGGAAATCCGCGAATATTCCTTGTCGTTTCGGCGCAGGGTCTTCCCCTTTCCCTTGACAATCCCGCAGCTGACGCTTTCCTGGGCTCCGGAGTCCATCGTGTAATGGCCCTTGGCCATGAGCATGTCGGCGCCGTGGGCCACGATCGCCGTCTCCGGAATGGAGGTCATCGGGCGGGCCATGCTCAGGAAATGGATCGCTTCGAGGAGGTTGCTCTTTCCCATGCCGTTGAGCCCGAGCAGACAATTGACCCCCGGGGAGAAATCCATCTTCGCCTCGGAGATATTCTTGAAATTGAGCAGGTCGAGCCGGTCAAGCCGCATGATAGGGAATGGGGGAATTAGTAGTGGAAATCAGTCTTTCACGCCGTAAGCGAGGTCGCCTGCATCCCCGAGCCCGGGGACGATATAGGAATGGGCGTTGACCTGCTCGTCGATGGCGGCTGTCCAGAGGGTTGTCCGGTCGCCCGGGAAGCGGGCCTTGACATATTCGACGCTCTGGCGCGATGCGATCACGGAGGCGACATGGATATGGGCCGGCGTCCCTTTGGTCAGCAGGGCGCGGTAGGCGAGTTCCATGGAGCTGCCCGTGGCGAGCATGGGGTCGACGATGATCAGCGTCTTCCCTTCGATCGAGGGGGAGGCCAGATATTCGACGACGACATCAAAGGAATCCCCCTTCTCGCGATAGCGTCGGTAAGCGCTGACGAAAGCGTTTTCGGCGCGGTCGAAATAGGAAAGGAACCCGGAATGGAAGGGGAGGCCGGCGCGGAGGATTGTGGCGAGAACGACGTTCTCTGCCGGTTCCTTGCAGACGCATTCCCCGAGCGGGGTCCTGACGGTTGTTTCCTTGTAGGGGAGGCGGCGCGAGATCTCGTAGGCCATGATCTGGCCGATGCGTTCGAGATTGGCTCGGAATCGGAGAGGGTCTTTCTGGATATCAATATCCCGCAGTTCAAGCATATAGCGGCTTGCCAGGCTGGGCCTGTCGGCGAGATTTATAACTTCTGTCTGTGCCATTCGGTTGACGGTTATATGATGACTCACATATATGATGACTCACAAATATATGATGACTCACAAATTTAACAAAAATCCTGCTGATTGCGGAGGAATGAAGCCAAATTATTTCCCCTCGGGAGATGGGGCGGGGAAATTGCGGGCGTCGGCGCAGTCTTTTTCTATCTGGTCGGCGAGGAGGTCGACGTTGTCAAACTTCATTTCGTTGCGCAGGCGGCGCAGGAAGGCGAGTTCGATGCGGGCGCCGTAGAGGTCGTCGTCGAAATCGAGCAGGTGGGCCTCGATCGAGGTTGGTGCGTTGGGCCCGTCGATGGTGGGCCGGGAGCCGATATTGACGACGGCGCGTCGCCGCGAGCCATCCTCCAGCCGGGCCTCGGCGGCGTAGACGCCTCCGGCGGGAGTCGCCACGCCCGGGATTGTCCGGATATTGGCGGTCGGGAAGCCGAGAGTCCTGCCGAGGCCACGGCCATGGACGACATCGCCGGCCATCGCGTGGGGACGCCCCAACAGCCGGGCGGCGGTCTCCACGTCTCCGGCCGCGATGGCCTTGCGGACAGCTGAGCTGCTTACGCCCTCGACGATTGGCGCCTGAAGAATACTGATTCCATGGCTGGCGGCGAGCCGCCGATAATCCTCAAGACTCATCGACAGACCATCCTTGCCAAACGTATGGTCGTAGCCCATGACGATGATGCGGGCGCCGAACCTTGCGGCCATCTCGGCGATCCATTCCTCGGCGGTCAGCGAGCGGAGCTGGTCGTCGAAAGGGAGCTCGACGGGGGTGACCCCCTCGGCGCGGATAAGCTCATCGCGACGCGCGGATCCGGTCAGCATCGCCGGGGCGCGTTTCGGGTCGATCGTCTGGAGAGGATGCCGGTCGAAGGTCACGGCCAAAGGTTCCAGTCCTTCGCGCTCACCGACTTCCCTGACATAGCGGAGCACCTCTCGGTGGCCCCGATGGACGCCGTCGAACGTTCCTGCGGTCAGAACTGAGGGCTTCATGATAGCGGGGCGGGATTGGCTTCCTCCAGGGCTTGGAGTGCGTCGGTCAGATCCGGGGCGGCGTCGGAGCCGATATGGATCGACTGCATCCCGACGGCTTCGGCTGCCTGGCAGTTGGCCTCGGAATCATCGAGCATCACAGTCTGGGCCGGGTCAAGGCCGTAGCGGCGCAGGACAATTTCAAAAATCTTCCGGTCGGGCTTGCAGCAGCCTTCGGCGAAGGAGGTCACGACGCCATCGAAATAATCATTTATCGTCAGCCCCTCGGCGCGGAAAGCGCGGGCGATCCAGCTGTTGAACATCACGGGGTTCGTGTTCGACAGGACATAAAGCTTGAAGCCGTGGCTGCGCGCCTTGCGGAGGGCCTCAAGGCGCCGGAGCGGCAGATCGACAAGGAAGCGGTTGAAGGCTTCCTGGATTGTCAGGTCGGAAGGATTGAGAGGGGAATGGCGGCGGATATCGTCGAAGAATTCCGCGGCCGTGATCGCGCCCGTCTCCAGCGACAGGAAGGGAGGCTGCTGGCGGTAAAGGCCGAGAAGGGAATCGACGTCGTGGAGGCCGAGCTCCTCAAGGGCGGCTACGGCGTTGTCACGCTTCAGGTCGATCACCACCCCTCCGAGGTCGATGATTAGATTTTTCACATTATTCATACGGCAAAGTTAACTAATTTTTATTACTTTTGCGTTATCAACTCCCCCGCGCGGCGAGAATGCCTCCGGGAGGAGAAACCCTGATAAAAAAGTGGCTTCCCGTCCGATGGGAGATGGAAAAGGATAGCGCCATAGGAATAACAAACAGATAACCCAAAAGAGCATCATACAATGGATAAAATCAAATCAATAGGCATCCTGACCTCCGGAGGGGATGCGCCGGGCATGAATGCGGCAATCCGCGCCGTGACGCGCGCAGGCATCTATGCGGGCTACAAGGTTTTCGGTATCTACCGTGGCTACCGCGGACTGATATATGACGAGATCGAGGAATTCTCGACCCAGAACGTGTCGAACATCATCCAGCGCGGCGGCACGATCCTGAAGACGGCCCGTTGCAAGGAGTTCGAGACTCCGGAGGGGCGTCAGTGTGCCTACGATGTGATGAAGCGCCGCGAAATCGATGCGCTGGTAGTCATCGGCGGCGACGGTTCGCTGACGGGAGCGCGCATTTTCGGCAATGAGTTCAACATCCCCATCATCGGCCTTCCCGGCACGATCGATAACGACCTCTACGGCACGGACTCGACGATCGGCTACGACACGGCCCTGAACACCATCATGGAATGTGTCGACAAGATCCGCGACACGGCGACGTCGCATGAGCGCCTGTTCTTCATCGAGGTGATGGGCCGCGATGCGGGCTTCCTGGCGCTGAACGGCGCAATCGCCGCAGGCGCGGAGGCTGCCATCATTCCGGAGATTTCAACGCGTGTCGACCAGCTTTCGGAGCTGATCAAGAATGGTTTCCGCAAGTCTAAGAACTCTTCTATCGTGCTGGTTGCCGAGTCGCCGATCACGGGCGGGGCGATGGGTCTCGCGCAGCGTGTGGAGGAGGAATATCCGGGATATGATGTGCGCGTGTCGATCCTTGGCCATCTCCAGCGAGGCGGCTCTCCGACGGCCCACGACCGTATCCTTGCCTCACGCATGGGCGCGGCTGCGATCGACGCCTTGCAGGACGATCAGCGCAACGTCATGATCGGCATCAAGAACGACGAGATAGTCTATGTCCCCTTCACGAAGGCAATCAAGAACGACAAGCCGCTCAAAGACGACCTGATCTCGACTCTCCGCCGCCTTTCCATCTAACCGCAGTTCAACCAAATTCAACAATTCCCCAACCCTGGTAGGGACGCGATATATCGCGTCCAGGAGCCCCGGAGGGGCTCCACCATGGTTAGCCGAGGGCCCTTGTGGCCCTCGGAAAGAATAAGCCAATAATAAAAAATCGACCCCGGAGGGGTCGTACTGTAGTAGAGCCCCTCCGGGGCTCTATTTATATTTGGTTAGTCTGATACCACGGGCCACAAGGGCCCGTGGTTAACCGTAGTTGAGCCCCTCCGGGGCTCTAGGACGCGATATATCGCGTCCCTACTTTTTTCGTCCCTGCGGGTTTAGTCATCGAGTTTCATGCTCTTGAACTGGCCTAAGAGGTTGAACGTCAATTCAACATCGTCGGAGAGCTCCACTTTGTATTTTGTAGCCGTCTTTTCAATTTCCACAATCTTTACGTCCGGGAAATTCTTCGACACGTAGGTCCGGATCGCTTTCGGGATAATGGCAGCCGGCACTTCACGAGTCTTGCAGTCGACAGAGGTCCAGTTGCCGGCATTGTTGAATTCAATCTTTGTGCCGTCCACGAGCTTGACGTCATAGTCGGTCTTTTTGAGCACATGGCTGTCGATTTTTATCATTCCGATCTTGGCCTTGGGAAAGTGTTCGGCGAGGAATTTCTGGGCCGCCTCCGGGAGGTCGTTGCGGTTCGTTGTGTATCTGTCGGCTGCGAAGCCTGTGAAGATAGTCGAAACGAAGACCAGCAGTAGAATCAGATATTTCTTTTTCATCGGTCATCTAATTTAGTTTGTTAATTATAAGGTTGTTTTTACATACAACGCTTTCCGCGAGGTTGAGGTTTTAAGAGATGGGGACCATGGAATGTTCCTGCCGCAGAAGGGACGCGATACATCGCGTCCTCTCAAATTTCTGGGACGCGATATATCGCATCCCTACTCCCGCTTAAGTATTGTTCCTAATATTTTATCCAAGTATAAAATGGAAAACGCACAGCAATGTATGTTTTGCCCAAGTATAAAATTGAAAACGCACAGAAATGTTTGTTTTCCATTTTATATTTAGGTAACTTTGGGGGGAATTTTTACCGATGCTTTTCAGAATGGAGATTATTGTTCGCGAAAAATATCTTGATCGTATCATATCCCATCTTAACCGGGGGATGATGATAATCCTTGTCGGCCAGCGTAGAGTCGGCAAGAGTTTTATGTTGCGCCAACTTAGGCAGTGGCTTGAAGAAAACAAACCTTCGGCGAATATAGTTTCTATCAACAAGGAACTGCAGGAATTCCGGGATATGAATACAGCCGAAGATTTGTATGACTATGTAGCAGCCCGCTTTCCTGCTGGCGAGGAGAACTATCTGCTGATTGATGAAGTCCAGGATATAGAAGGATATGAAGACGCTTTGCGTAGCCTATATGCTGAGGATCGATGTCAGATTGTCGCCACTGGGAGCAACGCATATATTTTTTCATCCGAATTGAGCACACGTCTCGCAGGACGTTACATTGAGATTCCAATCTATGGGCTGAATTATCGTGAGTTCCTAAGGTTTCATGGGTTGGAGGATTCCGACCGTTCGCTTCTTGATTACCTGCGGATCGGGGGGCTCCCGGGATTGCGGATGTATGACATCAGGGAGGAGACCCAGATCAGGGACTATCTGCAGGGTGTTTACAATACGATAATGATGCGCGATGTGATATCACGCGAGCAGATACGGAATGTGCCATTTATAGAGAATCTTTCGGCTTTCATTGCCGACAACACCGGCAAACTGATTTCCACAGGGAGCATAGTAAAGTTCATGAAATCGCAGGGGGAGAATATCTCCGAGACCATGATGGCCGCCTATATCAGCCATCTATGCAAGGCTTTGATCATAAATCCCGTAGCGCGTTATGACATCCATGGAAAGAAATTATTTGTATCCATATTCAAATATTATTTTTCCGACAATGGGTTAAGGAATTATCTGGCGGGGTTCAATCTTCTGGGGAGCATAGAGAAGGTGATGGAGAACGCGGTCTATCTTCATTTGTTGTCGCAGGGATATAGGGTGACGGTAGGCATGTTGAGGGCAGGAGAGATAGACTTTGTGGCAACAAAGGGGGAGAAGAGGATATACGTCCAGGTGGCGTATCTGTTGGGGTCGGAGGAGACAGTGAAGAGAGAGTTCGGAAACCTGGCTGCAATCCGGGACAACTATGAGAAATATGTTGTGACAATGGACCCGGTCAGCGGGGAAATGAATGAATACCCGGGCATCCGCCATCTCCACCTCCGCGACTTCCTGAGCTCGGAGCTCTGAACGCTCCGGCAGAGACGGATAAAAAAGGGCGCTCATCTCACGATGGGCGCCCTTCTTCGTCCCTCGCGGGACTGTCGATAGAAATTACTAATGTATATAACCCAAAATTTAGACAATTATGTTTTTCATTTTCAGAGTATGCCACTCCGTCGTTTCATTGTCTGATGTCGCATCAGTCGGAGTTTCGTCGGCATCGCCCGGGGTCTTAGTATTCAAGGCCTCGTTGAAACATATTAAGTCATGAAAAAAGTGTGAGATTCTGCCGTCGGCTTAGGCACATTCGGCCTAAGAGCCGGGTTCTCGTCTCCGGCATCGGACGCGCGGTCCGGCCGGGCGGCAGTGTAGGGATCTAAATCTTCGGGTCGATTTCTATCGGTCTCATTTTGGAATGCACAGGACATTCCGCAGCTATGGGTAATTGGTAAACTTTATCGTTGCATTCAGGTTAGGTTAAATCAGTGATTTCTATAATTCCCTTCTATTGGAAGAAGGGGGATTGTTGTATTATTTTCCTTTTCGTTGCATATCAAAAACGCGGCCTCCCCACGCCATATTGCAGGGAGGCCGGTTAAAAAGAACAAAGGAATGTGAATGAATGATAATCCTTTGAAGGTCAGATTATTGAAGGACCGTTACTTTGTGACGGCATACTTCTTTCCGTTCACGATATAGACTCCGGGCTGGAGACCCTTGAGGGCATCTCCGGGAGCGACACCGCGGCGTACGCAAGCGCCCTGAATGTTGTAGACATCGACAGGCGCGTTGTCGGCGGCGTCAACTTCGGCGAGGGATGCGGCCACTACGTTGAAGAGGTTGGTCTTCAAATAGGCGTTGGGGAATTCGCTGTTGTAGATGACAGCCATGACGCGGTTCTGGCCGAGGAAGGATTCGAGGAAGGTCGTCACGCCTTTATCCATAGTGAACTCCTCTCCTTCGATCAGTTGCTCGCCTGAAACCTCGCCCGACAGGGGATCTTCGATGATTGCGTCGAAGAACCAATAGAACTCCGACGGGACGCCGTTGACATCATATTGCGAGGAAAGGTCGACGACGCCATCCTGCGGGGTCACTTCGATCGGAGCCTGGTTGCCGTAATAATAAACGGTCAGGTTCGGATAATCGCTCTGGAGAGGGAGCGTGGCGAAAGTGAAGCGGTTGCCCACGAGGCTAAGGGATTGGATCGTGGCCTTTACAGGGGAGAGGTCGATTGTGGAAAGTTTGTTCGACATCAGTCCGATCTGGTTGAGGGAGGGGAGGCCGTTGAGATCGATGGTCTCAAGGTTGTTTCCGCTCAGGTCGGCAAACCAGAGTTGGGGGTTGCCGAATTTGATGTCGGCAATCGAGCTGTATGAGCCGGCAAAGACCTGCAGGGCCTTGTAGGCGGAGAGGTCAAGGGCCGGGATGTTGAGGTGGTTCATCGACAGCATCTGGAGGTTCGGGAACCGACTTGCCTCGGGAAGAGCCGTGAAGTTGTTTCCTCCCAATGTGAGCTGGGTGAGGACTTCCGATTTTTCGGGCAGGACGAGTTTGCCATCCTGGAGACCGGCGTCTCCGACGGCGAGGCAGACAGCCCCTGAGAGCCGGGAATAGTCGCAGTCAGACAATTTGATGTCATAGATCGAGAAGACGGTCACATCCTTGGGATCGCCGTAGGTGTAGACCTTGACGTTGGCTCCTGCATAGGTTGTCTGCTCGATATAGTCGGTATAGGTTTCCGTGACGGGGTAAGGGAGATATTCGACTCCGTCGCCATGCCAGTCGATGTAAAGTTCATTCGTGTTATTGGCGGCGAAGATAATCTCCCCGTCTTCCTGATTCTCAGCGGTTGTGAAGGTCGCCACAATGGTTGTGGGGGCCGGTTTGACCGTGAAGTTTGTGGTCTTTATGGCGTTCTGGCCGTAAAGCTGGGGAAGACCCGGATTTCCTATTTCGCAATAGATCTGGCCGACGGAGGGATCGGGGAATTTGAAGACGCCGGCTGAACCCGTGACTTCGGTTCCCTCGACGAGGGGCGTGCCGTCGGTCCGTTTCCAGAGGAATTCAGTGTGGCTTCCGTCGACTTCGATGTCCTGGGCGGCGAGGTTTATACCCGGGCCTGCGGTTAGAATCGGCAGGTTTTTCTGGGGGCCGTAGGAGAAGCCGTCGCCGAGGGAGAGCCATTCGAGGGGCAGCGTTGCGAATGAGAAGCAGTTGTCGGAGATGTCGAGCGATTCGAGTTCGAGGAGTCCGTAATACTGCATTTCCGTGATATTGTTGCCGGAGAGGTCAAGCTCGGTCAGCCCCTCGGGATATGAGATTTTGAAGGCCTCGGAGAGACGGTTGTTGGCGAGGTTGAGCTTCAGGAGGCCGTCGTAGTTCATGTCGTCGAAGAGGGTCAGCCGGTTTCCGGAGAGGTCGATGTATTGGATCTGTGCGGTTGCGGCGTTGTTGACGAAAGAGGAGATATTGTTGTTGGCGGCCTTCACGCTCTTGAGGGCATATTTCTCGTAATTGCCGAAGACGCCGTTCAGGTCGAGTTTGCTCAGGCGATTGTTGGAAAGGTCGAGCGTCTGGAGGCAGCGGTTATACTGGAGATCGACCGAGGAGAGGTTGCAATCGTCGAGCGAGAGGTCGATAAGCTCGGTCGCGGCCGTCAGGTCGATCGCCGTCAGCTGGATGCCGTCGAGCGAGAGAAGCGTCAGCGTCTCATCCTCGGGGATATACAGGGCCATCTTCTTTGAGCCCTTCGAAATCTCAGCGTTCACGTTGGCTTCGGCGAGGCCGAGAGCGGAAGTGGTTGTGAAAGGCTTGAGAACGCCGTCACCGAGGTCGACATAGAAAGTCTTCGGCGACTCGGGGGATGCGCCCGACATTCCGACCTTGAAAGAAACTGAGCCGGAATGGCCGGTCTTGACGGTCCAGGAAGCGATTTTAGAGGGTTGCCCGTATTCGGCCTCCGTCTTGACCATGAAAGGCGAAGTCTGGAGGGTATACTCCGTGAAAAGGTCGTTGGCGTAGACGACATAGACAGAGTCGGGGATTGCAGTCGGGAACGTGATTTTTCCGTCGGCATAGGAATAGAGGGAGGGGTCGAGCTCCTCGGGCTGGGCGTCATATTTCTGGCGCATGACCCATGCGATCGTGCGCGTGCCGGGTCTCAGCACGCGTGACGAGAGGTCGAGGGCCGTTCCTTCCTTCATTGACTTGGCCACGGGGAGGGGTCTCTGATTGTAGAAATATTCGCCCCAGGTCGCTTCGGGAGCCGGGAGAGTGGCGAAGTCCATGCAGTTGTCCTTCACCCAGAGGCTGTAGATGTCGCGGTTGGCCGTCACGTCGAGGGCGGTAAGGTAGTTGTTGTCGAGGCCGACGTTCGTCAGCTTCGGGTTGTGGGAGAGGTCGACAGAGGTAAGCGCATTTCCGGCCAGACGCAGATAGAAAAGCTCAGGGTTGTGGGTCAGGTCAATGGAAGTCAGCTTGACATCCGTGTTGATCCAGCCCGAGACATGCTCCGAGAGGAAGCGCTGGAGCTTGGGAAGCGGGCTGAGGTCGATGCTTGAAATCCTTGACTCGGAAATGTTAAGATGGAAAAGGAGCGGGTTCTTGGAGAGGTCGAGCTCCTCGACATCGGTCATTTCGAGCGACAGCGACATCAGATTGGGGCATCCCGACACATCGCATTTCTTGAGGGCCCGGTTATGGTAGGCGTCCACGGCTACGAGCGAAGGGTAATCGCTGAAATTGAACTCCTGGTCCATGTAGTCGATGATATCGATCTCAAGGATGGTCAGGTAAGGCTTCGGACCGCCGATCACGAGCGGAGTCTCCGGCGTGAAGGTGTTGTCGGTCAGATAGATCGCGTAGAGCATCTCAAAGCCTGTCAGGTCAAGTTGGGCGAGATCGTTGTGAGCGAGATTGAGAATCTCAAGGTTGACACATTCGTCCATCTCGATTTTTGTCACATGGCCTCCTTCAAGGTCGATGCAGGAGATATTGGCCGGATCGCCGTAGATGCGGATCAGGCCCTCTTCAGAAACTGTGATAGGGATAAAGGTTCCCCCCAGATCGCTTGTCGATGAGTCGACCTGCATGGGGAAGACTTCATACTCATTTAATCCCCAGCCGCAATCGATGTCGTAGTAATCGGTCTGGTAGGTTCCGAGGACAATGTGGAATGCGTTCGATGGGCCCACGATGTCATAGGCGTCCGTGTGGATCGTGATGCAGGGCTTCTCATCCTGTTGCGCGCTTGCGGGCAAGACGCAGAAGAGTCCCATGATCAGGGCTACCACATGCAGTAGTCTTCTTTTCATGATGGTTTGAGTTATATATTTAGAATCAGATGATAATCTTAGCGGAATGGCGTCCATTGACATTGAGGATGTGGACGCCCTTGGGAAGTCCGGAGAGGTTGATGGAGGTCTCGTCGCCGGCGGCAGCGGAGCGGAGGAGCGTGCGGCCGTCAAGGGAGATGACGGAAACATCGAGGGATGTCGCTTCGCCGAGGAATATGTTCAGGAGGTCGCCGCGGCGGTCGAGGAGGAGACGGTCGTTATGGCCGTCGGCACCGATGCCTTCAACGCCGGCCAGGCGGATCGCTTCCTTGAGGCCGTCGAGGGCATTGAACTTGCCGTGTCCCCAGCGGGCCGGTTCGCCGATGGCGGTCTTGTCGTCCTGGATGGCCGTGCGGGCGATGATGTCCTTGACGTCTGCCACGGTCAGCTCGGGGTTGGCCTCAAGCCAGAGGGCGATCGAGCCGGCCACGACGGGAGTCGACATCGACGTGCCGGATTCCTGCTTCCAATAGTTGACGCGGCCATCCTCGACAACCTGCGCGCTGCATGTCGACTGGAGATAGTCCTCAGGGAGCATCTGGGCGTAGGGCCAGCTGACCGATGAAATCACAGCCGAACCCGGGGCGCAGATCCAAGGGAGGACGGAGCCGTCGGCCATCGTCCCGTAGGAAGAGAAGCCGCTGACGTAGCCGGGCTTGAAATAATTGTCGTCACGGTCGTAACGGAGTTCCTGGCCGTTGAGGGCGAGCCATGAATCGCGCGTGTTGTAGGATCCGACGGCGATCACATTGTCAGCGACGGCCATGTCGTTGATGGTGCCGTCCGTAGAACCGTCGGCGAAGCCTTCGACGCCCATGGAGTCGAGCCATGTGGTTGTCCCGTCGCAATAGCAGTCGATGCGCTGACCGTCGACGCCCGTGATCTCGAAGCCGAGGACGTAATCGTCTTCAAGGTTTGTCTCCGGATTATTGGCAACATAATAATCGACCATGCCGTAATAGCGCCCGGTCTCCTCGTCGATTTTCCCGCCTACACCGACATAGCCCTCGAAGGCTTTGCAGAAACTGGGGTCGCCGACGACATCGTCCGAGCTTGCCTGGAAATCTTCAGAGGAGACATAGTAGGTCCCGATATTGTCGCCGAGAACGCCCATGTTGAGGGAAGAGCGGTAATTTCGCTTCTTATTATATATGACGGCCTTGAGTTGGAACGGGCGGCTATCTTCGCTCCAGACTTCGACGGATCCGGAGCGGAGGGTGACCGATGTCGGGTCGGAGGCGTCATAGCGGTAGGCGTAGGGGTAGACAAAGGATTTGAGAGTCTTGTCATCCTCAGTGAAGGTCTTGTTGAGGGCCAGCTTGAGGTCTCCCTCGTTGCCGGCGGAGACGCAGATGATTGCCTCCTTGCCCATCTCGTTGAGGATCCTGTTGATTAAGGAATTTTTGTCGCGGGCTCCGGATGTGGAGCCGATCGACATGTTGACAACCATCGGCCAGGGACGTTCCTCCCATTTGGAATAATTGACGAGGCATTCGAGGCCATAGGCGATGAAGATGTCGTAGAGGTCTCCGCAGGAGACGGCCATGTCAGCGGCGGGGGCGGCTCCGTAAAGATTGCTGTCCTCCGTGGACAGTTTCGTGGAATTGGCTTTCGGCAGCTGGATAGGTCCGTTGTAGGATCCGGCCATGATGCCGGCTGTGTGGGTCCCGTGGTACTGATATGGGGAGTCGGTCGTGAAGTTGCTGATGTTGGCGTAGTTGTAATGGTCTTCGGCGATGCCGGTTCCGGCGGCGTTCATGCGGAGCCAGGCGAGGTAGCCGATGCGGGACTCTCCGTTGGCATAACGGAAATTGATATGATGGGCGTCGAAGCCTGCATCGATGACTCCGGCGATTACCCCTTGGCCGGTATAGGCGCGGCCGAGGCCGACATTTTCAGGATGAAGGAGGATGTCATCAAGCTGGAGATCGGCGCGGGCCTTGTCGAGTTTCATCGAGGCGGGACGCTGGATCTGGAGGCTCTTGACGGCTGGGGAGGCCGCAGCTTCCTCAGCTTTCAGGGGATCGAGCTCGACGATGGCAATTCCGGCAATCACGCTCTTGACAGCCATTCCGGCCTCTTCAAGGTCGGCCGCGGAATAGCCGGGGGCAAGGCTGACGAAGGCCCCGACGGTGGAGGGAGCTTCGGGATAGGCCTGGGCTGTGCGGGCAGCGCGGACAAATGACTCCTTGTCGGCGAGGCCTGAAAGGCGTTCGGAAAGCATTATCGCATCGCGGCGGCAAAGGCGTTGCTCGTTGAGGAGCCGGTATTGGCGGAGACTGGAGGAGGAGCGGAGGTCGAGGCCTCCGGCGGCAGCTCCGAGCGCCGTGGAGGCGAGGAGGGTCGAGAGTAGAAATCTGTTCATATATCTATCTTAGGTTAAATCATTAATGTCGGAAAACTCGGAAAACTCGGAGAACTCGGAGAATTCAGAAAACTCGGAGAACTCGGAGTTTTTTGATCTTATTGGCGAAGTAATGGTGTCCGATCGCATATAGTATGCTCTCAAGGAAGAGAGCCGGGCGCGTAATATTGGCCAAAGTTAGCAAAATAGGGCGGGAGAACAAAAAAATTGATAAAATTTAACCAAAAATCCGCCGAAAAATCCGTAGTTTGGAGGTCTTTTGGGGGCAAATAGGTCCGGTCGGGGAGAAGGGGGTATTTTAGGAGGGAAAAATTTTTTCATTTCGCGAACATTATTTAACGCGGCGAGGTTATAAAGACATGAAAACGAGACAACGTATACAGGCTGTCATGGCCACGATGATGATTTTCGCAATGAATGCGTTCGCGGCCCCTCTGAGCTCGATGAGTTCAGATGATCTTGTGACGCTGTATGAGATCAATTCGGCAGCTTCAGCTTCCGGCAGAACAGCCGATTCCGCGAAGGGATCCGCTGTGGCCGTGGAGTCCGGGCAGCCGGTGGAACTCACGGCCCACGATCTGATGACGAAAGTATACGGCGTTGTGGACAGCAGCCTGTCGGAGGATGAATGCCGACGCTCGGTGCGCTCCTGCCTCGCTCTTGAACCTCAGGAAGACCAGTCGGCACTCTGGCTTGATTCTGCCGACGGCTATGGGGTCAACTACCGTGGCATGCAGCCCGAGGTTTCGGCGATGGCCCGCTATGAGAATGGCGAGTTGAGCGATTACTGCTTCTTCTTCCTATTCCCGATGGACGAGAAAGATACCCGCTTCGGAGAGCGTTCGGAGCAGTGTGAGTTCTGCGGGTCGCTTCTGCAGGAGATGCACGATATGGGAATGACCGCCGGGGCTGACCGCCTGACGGACGATCTGTTCAATGTCATCGGTGAATATGAAGGAAATCTGGTCGATGTCCGGCTGATCGGGGATGCGGGTTCCGACCGCTACATCCTCATTGTCGGAGTCGAGCCCGGGGCCTTCACGGAGGCAGACAATCTGGCCGCGCTCTGAAACATCCGCGCTCTCGGATTCATCCGCGCGCTCTGAAACATCCACGCGCTCTGAAACATCCACGCGCTCTGAAACATCCACGCGCTCTGATTCATGCAAACATTCGCCCGGGAGTCGGGGAGACTCTTATGCGGATAAGAAAGATTTAGTTTTAAGGTTATTATTGAAATGCAAGAAAGGATTTACCAAGGCTGGTAAATCCTTTCTTACATCCAGAACCCCGGCGGGGTTCCACCATGGTTAGCCGAGGGCCCTTGCGGCCTTCGGGGGATGCGATACATCGCGTCCAAGAGTCCCGGAGGGACTCTACCATTGTTAACCTCGGGCCCTTGTGGCCCGAGGATCAATAATCCACCCACATCACCCTCGACCCTGGAGGGGTCGCACTGTATAGTTGAACCCCTCCGGGGTTCAGAGTTTTAGTTGGTGTCTTTTTTTCCCTCGGGCCGCAAGGGCCCGAGGTTAACCGTAGTGTTGTCCCTCCGGGGCAATTCCTGCGATTGGTTCTCAATGCTTGGAACGTGGTGATTACCCAGGACGCGATGTATCGCGTCCCTACTACCGCCATAGTGTCAGACCGGTAGCAGGCGGGATGAATCCGCGCGTTAGCGGCTGGCGAAGCGGGTGGCGTCGCGGGCTGTTTTCTTCTCTATTGAGCGGGCGAGGGCTTCTTCGAGGTCGATGTCGCATTGGTTGGCCAGACAGAGAAGCACCCAGAGAATGTCGGCCATTTCTTCACCGAGATGCTTCTTCAGGTCGCCTTCCTTGGCCACCTGCTCGCCATAGACCCGCGCGATGATACGCGCCAGTTCGCCGACTTCCTCCGTTAGGAGGACCATGTTCGTCAGCTGTGAGAAATAGCCATGCCCGACGGTCTCGATCCATCGGTCCACGACTTGCTGCGCCTCTGAAATTTGCATGGTCCAATGGCATTAGTTTTCTGGGGCGGCGGGTAGGAGGGCGAGCATTTCGGCCGGGGTCTGGCCGGTCTGGGGATGTCGCCAGCCGGGGGCCAGCTCCGCCATCGGCTCCAGGAAGAAGCGGCGCTCCGCCAGGCCCGGATGCGGTATGCGCAATTCCGGAGTGTCGACTACAACCTCGTCCGCCGCCACGATGTCTATGTCGATCACCCGGTCGACATAGCCTCCGTCGGCGCCACGGTGGGACGCCGGCGAAATCCCTTTCTCGATCTCCTGAAGTATACGAAGCACTTCCTCCGGCCTCTTGTCCGAGATAATCATCAGCCCCACGTTGCGGAAAAGATTTGTGGAATCGAAACCGAATGGTTCCGATTCCACAGTATGGGAAATCTCAAAATATCCGAAGGCTTCCTCGATCCGACGCACGGCCCGGCTGATGTTGAGGGCCGTGTTGCCGAGATTGGAGCCTATGTTGAGAAAATAATGCATAGGTCTTATGATGCCCGATTAGAGAGTCTTCTTGACCTCGACTTCCTCGAAGGCTTCGATGAGGTCGTTCTCGCGGATGTCGTTGTAGCCCTGGACGGAAAGACCGCAGTCGTAGCCGGAAACGACTTCCTTGACGTCATCCTTGAAGCGCTTGAGCGAACCGAGTTCGCCGGTGTAGATCACGATGCCGTCGCGGATCACGCGCACCTTCGATGCGCGCTTGATCTTGCCGTCGCGGACAATGGCGCCGGCGATTGTGCCGACTTTCGAAATGTGATAGGTCTGGAGCACTTCCGCCGTTCCCGTAACTTCCTCGCGGATCTCGGGCGACAGAAGGCCTTCCATTGCATCCTTGACTTCCTCGATCGCCTTGTAAATGACGGAGTAGAGACGGATCTCCACGCCTTCCTTCTCGGCCTCGCGGCGCGCAGCGGCTGAGGGACGGACCTGGAAGCCGATGATGATTGCATCGGAAGCGGCAGCCAGCGTGACATCGCTCTCTGAGATTGCGCCGACGCCCTTGTGGAGGACGTTGACCTGGATCTCGGGAGTCGAAAGCTTGAGAAGCGCGTCGGAGATAGCCTCGATCGAGCCGTCGACGTCTCCCTTGACGACGAGGTTGAGCTCGTGGAAGTCGTTGAGTGCGCGGCGTCGGCCGAGTTCCTCGAGACCGAGACGCTTCTTCGTGCGCAGGCCGAGCTCACGCTGCAGCTGCTCGCGCTTGTTGGCAATCTCGCGGGCCTCCTGCTCGGAGTTCATGACGTTGAATGTATCTCCAGCCGTCGGGGCGCCGTTCAGACCGAGGATCAGCACCGGCGTCGCCGGGCCCGCTTCCTGGACGCGCTGGTTGCGCTCGTTGAACATCGCCTTCACCTTTCCGAAATGGGTTCCGGCAAGGATCACATCGCCGACGCGGAGCGTACCGTTCTGGACAAGCACCGTAGCCACATATCCGCGGCCCTTGTCGAGCGAAGACTCGATGACGGAGCCCGTAGCGTTGCGGTCGGGATTGGCCTTGAGGTCGAGCATCTCGGCTTCGAGAAGGACCTTCTCCATGAGTTCCTCGACGCCGATTCCCTTCTTGGCGGAGATGTCCTGGCTCTGATATTTTCCTCCCCATTCCTCGACAAGATAGTTCATCTGGGCGAGTTCCTCCTTGATCTTGTCGGGGTTGGCGGCAGGTTTATCAATCTTGTTGATGGCGAAGACCATGGGGACTCCGGCGGCGGAGGCATGGTTGATGGCCTCGATTGTCTGCGGCATGACGTCGTCGTCGGCGGCGACGATGATGATCGCAAGGTCGGTCACCTTCGCTCCGCGGGCACGCATTGCCGTGAAGGCCTCGTGGCCCGGGGTGTCGAGGAACGTGATGTGGCGTCCGTCGGGGAGCTTGACATTGTAGGCGCCGATGTGCTGTGTGATTCCTCCGGCCTCGCCGGCGATCACATTGGCCTTGCGTATATAGTCGAGCAGCGAGGTCTTACCGTGGTCGACGTGGCCCATGACGGTCACGATCGGCGG
>CAYZQA010000026.1:0-31775 GCA_964480745.1 uncultured Sangeribacter sp.
AGTATCAGAAAGCCAAAGACGGTGCACAGCAGAGTGCGGCTCTAAATAAACGCATTTCCGACATCGGTGTCAAAATTGATGACATCGTGCGCCGAGCAGCCACTTATGCCGAAGATATTAAAGGCTTTATGGAAAACATCGAAATCAATGTTTTCCTCCCTAAGATGGCTACCAATCTTTCCGTTGAAATCAACAATATTCTCCGTATAAAGCAGGAACTTCAGCAATCGAGTACCGGCGCTTATCCGCTTGAAACCCTTCGCGACCTCACGGCAAAGATAATCGACTATCTCAAAGAGTTGTCGCTGTGTTCGCCCGACGTTGACGAGGACAATGTGGTTAAACACATGTTAGCTGTTCAGAACTCCACTAATCAAAAAGACCCGTTTGACTACCTTGACTCCGCGGAGATAGCCGCCCTTAAATCTCTTGTCAGCCGAGGTGCCAACAATCAGTTTATAGGACTGTATCGACAACGCCAAGACCTCGAAGTGCTATTGGCGACCATCGATGAACTGCGTACTGAGCGAAAGAATTTGGAGCAGACCCGCGCCGGAGGAAATGAATTTATCATCTCAAACTATGAGGATAGCCAACGGAAGGTTGAAAAAGCAAAGATACAGGAGGGTCAGCTAAGGAAGGAAATTCAGAAGCTCGAAAACCGCATACACCGCTACGATGTACAAATACAGCAAGAGCCTGATTTGAAATATGACACTCTCGTTAAGCTCAAACCGTTCTTTGAGAAAGTGGCTGACTCACTTCTCAAAAAGAAGAAAGCGCAGATCGAGAGCGAAATGCAACAGCAACTCAATCGCTTGCTCGTCTCCTATAAAGGACACATCGGTCGCGTGGAGTTGAGCGACAGTATGGAAAACTTTAATATTAAAATCTTCCATACTAAAGGAAATGAAATATCTCTTAATCAACTTAACGCTGCCTCCAAGCAGATTTTCATTCAGGTGCTTCTAAAAGTGCTTCGCAACCTCGGAGACTATAACCCACCTGTAATGATTGATACCGTGATGGGAGTTCTCGATAATGAAAGCCGAGAAATGCTTTTTGAGGAATACTTCCCCAATCTTGCGGAGCAAACCATTCTGCTTTGCACCACTTCGGAAGTACGCCCTGACAGCGATTATAAGAAACTTGAAGCCTTCATATCAAAGACATTTACGCTGCACCGCGACGTGGAGGAACAAAAAACAACCGTCAGCGACGACTATTTTGGAATTGAATTAAATCAGTAACGCTATGCCACTTGTATTTGGAGATATATATTTCCCTGAAAACTTCAACACGGAGTTTGCACTTCTTAAAGACAAACTCGAATCGTTTGTCAATCTTTCGAAGTCTGCGGGCAGTGAGCGTCGCTATTCAATTACCAACAATAAGTTGATGCGAATTTGTCTGCTCGTGGGTCTTTCGACTCCCGGCAGACGTGACACCAATTTCGTGGAAACTATAAAGTTGCAGAAAGGCAGTCGCTTTCAAAGTAGTTTCTGGACTCACCAAGAACTTGCTCCGTTATATTCTGCACTAATCAAATTGCGCTACCATGACTCCGGTCTTGACCTTTCAAATAATAATGTACTGTCGCGCATTGTCAGTGCAGAAATGTATCGTGGTCGAGACGCGCTTTTAGCTGACAATGGTCTGGAGAATTACCTTTTCTCCACCGGCGGAAAAGTGGCTCTCGCCAAAGATATTCCGGCACTCAATCTCCTTATCGGAAATTATGGAGATGCAGAAATGGAAGCAACCCTCGACATCAATAGCCGCGCTATAACAAACGCGCAGATAATTATTGCAGGTGCAACTGGTTCGGGCAAGACCAATCTTCTTGCCGTGCTGATGCAGCAGATACGTTCTATTTCTTCGGAAAGCAGTTACCCGGTTAACTTCCTTTTGTTTGATTACAAGGGAGAGTTTAGCGACATTCAAAACAATCAGTGGCTCGGACTTTTTGATGTCGACCGATCTTGCATCCTTGACCCTATCGAGCGTCCGCTTCCGTTTACCCCGTTTAAGGACTTTACAAACCGTCCTATAAACGAAATCAATCTGTATTCAACAGAAATGGCTTCGGCTCTCGCTTCTCTCGACCGCCTCTCGCCAAGCTCAAATATGAGCAATCGATTGAGTGAAGCCATCGTTGAATGTTATAAACGTACTAACGGTGGGCCTATCACTTTCACGGAGATGCTGAAAGAATATCAGTCGCGGATGAAAGACCCCGATAAGGACGATTCTATTTCATCAATCCTGAAACAACTTGACCGCGCCAATATCTTCGACACTGAAGATAAAGCCGATCTCGTGGGCGAAAGTTTTATCGTCAAAATGGACGGCTATCCCAAAGACGGTCCGATTGCAAAAGCAATTGTTTACTTCCTTATGTCGAAACTCAACAATATCTATGAACAACTTGACAAGCAAGCGGTCAATGATGATGTGGTGCAAATACGCCACTTCTCAATAATTGACGAGGCGCATTATATGTTAAGTTTTGACAATAGACCGCTCCGAAACCTTATTGCTGTAGGACGCAATAAGGGACTCAGTATTATTCTTGCCACTCAAAACATGAGCGACTTTAAGAATAAAGGCTTTGACTTCTACGCCAACGCTCAATACCCGCTTATAATGAAGCAGCAGACAATTGACGATAAGGTAATCAAAGACCTTTTCGGCGTTAGCGGCACGGAACTCCAGGAGATCCGCACCGCCATTGCAGGACTCCAAAAGGGAGAACTTATCATCAAAGACCAAATGGCTTTTGCCCTCGGTATGGGCAGCAAGTACAAAAAAATCAACGTAACTCACCTCATTTAATTATTTATAAAATGATATTCAATATTTTGTCCATTCGTGATTATGTAGAAGACGCTAAAGGTTAAAATCTGGTGGTTCATAAAATCTGGTTGGGGTTTTGGGGTTCGGGATTTTTTATTAATTTTGTAAGTTGGGAAACGAGGTACGCTTTTTGTTTCCCTGCCAACCATAAAGACTCATTAGACCTGACCGCATATGACCAGCAAATGGAATTATCAACCCTTGACCCAGCAGCAGAAGGAGCAAGCCGCCCGCTTGATGCCGAAGTGTGAGACCATTCCGGCGATCGCGGAGCTGCTCGTGCGCCGCGGTGTCACAACTCCCGAAGAGGCCGATGCGTTCTTCTCCCCTTCTATTACGGAATTGCATGATCCGTTTCTTATGCCGGATATGGACAAGGCAGTCCATCGGCTGAATAAGGCGATGGGGGCGAAGGAACGCATCATGATTTATGGCGACTATGATGTCGACGGGACAACGGCGGTCTCTGTGGTCTATAAGTATCTCCAGAATTATTATTCCAATATCGAATATTATATTCCGACCCGCGATGACGAGGGTTATGGGATTTCTCTGAAGAGCATCGATTATGCGGCGGAGAACGGGGTCAAGCTGATCATCGTCCTTGATTGCGGCATCAAGGCTATCAAGGAAGTTGAGTATGCCAAGCGCAAGGGCATAGACTTCATCATCTGCGATCATCATGTTCCTGACGAGACGCTTCCTCCGGCGGTCGCGATCCTGAATCCGAAGATGCCGGGGTCGCCCTACCCTTGCAACCACCTGAGCGGCTGCGGCGTTGGCTTTAAGTTCATGCAGGCTTTTGCATTGAGCAATGGCCTTGGCAGCCATAATGAACTGGAATCGCTCCTTGATCTGGTGGCGGTCTCGATTGCGGCTGACATTGTCCCCATTGTCGGGGAAAACCGCGTGATGGCCTATCACGGCCTCCGGCGCCTGAATTCCAACCCGAATCTTGGGCTCCGGAGCATAATCCGGCTTTGCAAGCTGACAAACAAGGACATCACGATTTCGGAAGTGATTTTCAAGATTGGGCCGAGAATCAACGCCTCGGGGCGTATGCAGAGCGGGATGGAGACAGTCGACCTGCTGACCTGCCGCGACCTTCACGAGGCGTTCGAGAAAGGGAAAGATATCGACCAATATAATAAGGAGAGGAAAGAACTCGACAAAAAGATCACGGAAGAGGCCAATGCCCTCATCGAGAAAAGCGTCGATATGAGCGATGGCCGACGGTCGATTGTCATCTACAGCCGCGATTGGCACAAGGGAATCATCGGAATCGTTGCTTCCCGACTCACGGAGCTGTATTACAAGCCGTCAGTGGTTCTGTCGCATTCCAACGGACTTGCCACGGGTTCGGCCCGTTCGGTCCAAGGCTTCGACATATACGCGGCCGTCAATTCATGTCGGGACCTCCTGGAGAACTTCGGAGGCCATACGTATGCTGTCGGCCTGTCGCTGAAGGAGGAGAATATCCCGGAATTCACGAGAAGATTTGAGGAATATGTCGCCTCCCATATCCAGCCCTATCAGCTTGAGCCGCATCTTGACATAGACGCTCAGCTTGACTTTGCCGATATCACTCCGGAACTCGTCAGCCTGCTGAAGAAATTCAATCCTTTCGGTCCGGGCAACCAGAAGCCCGTGTTTCTTTCAAGAAATGTATTTGACTTCGGGACGAGCAAGCTTGTAGGGAAGAATCTCGAACATATAAAACTGGAACTGGAGGACAATTCGACGAGTCATGTCATAAATGCGATAGCTTTCAACATGTCGCAATATTTCGAGCATATCCACTCCCATAAGCCGATAGACATCTGCTACACGATTGAGCAATCAAAACGTGCGGGGCAGCATGACTCCATCCAGCTAATGATCAAAGATATCCGTCCGTCGGCCACATGATCGATAAGACCTCTCCGGAACAAGTTTTAAAACGATATTGGGGATATTCCTCATTCAGGCCTCTACAGCGGGAGATAATAGACTCGGTATTGGCCGGGCGCGACACGCTCGGACTGATGCCGACCGGGGGAGGAAAATCGATCACATTCCAAGTGCCGGGAATGATGGGAGAAGGTTTGACGCTCGTAGTCACGCCCCTTATTTCCTTGATGAAAGACCAGGTTGACAATCTTCGCCGACGCCGGATAAAGGCAGTCTTTTTCCACTCGGGGATGACCTTGGGCGAGAGCCGCCGGGCGTATGAGCAGCTGACCAATGGGAAGGCACGTTTTCTTTATGTTTCTCCGGAAAGGCTTGCGAATCGCCGCTTCATTGAGGAGCTGCGGCATCTGCCGGTGAAGCAAATTGTTGTCGACGAAGCCCATTGCATCTCTCAATGGGGATATGACTTCCGCCCTGCCTATCTGAATATCGCCGCCCTGCGGAAGGAACTTCCCGGAATCCCTGTCCTGGCCCTCACCGCAACG
Source organism: uncultured Sangeribacter sp. (assembly GCA_964480745.1). Taxonomy (GTDB): domain Bacteria; phylum Bacteroidota; class Bacteroidia; order Bacteroidales; family Muribaculaceae; genus Lepagella. The sequence goes on from CAYZQA010000026.1 coordinate 5,292, forward strand.
GCGACTCCGGCGGTGGCCTCGGACATCTGCGACAAACTTTCACTCAGCCATCCGGACATCCACAAGATGAGCTTCACCCGCGCCAACATCAATTATATTGTCAGGCCGGCGCGAACGAAGATTGATGAAATCCTTCATATTCTCAGCCGGACCAAGGGAACGGCCATCGTGTATGTCCGGAGCCGAAAACGGACAGTAGAGATTGCCGACTTCCTTAATTCCTGCGGAATTTCGGCGGCTGCCTATCATGCCGGTCTTGACTTTGAAATCAAGGAGAAACGTCAGACAGAATGGCAGCAGGGAGCGATCCGTGTAATTGTGGCCACTAACGCGTTCGGGATGGGAATCGACAAACCGGATGTGCGGGTCGTGATCCATCATGACCTTCCCCCCTCGCTGGAGGAATATTACCAGGAAGCCGGGCGTGCGGGCAGGGATGGCCTTGAATCGTATGCCGTGTTGCTGACTTGCGAGACAGACAAAGGCGTGATGCGCCGGCGCCTCACCCAAGCCTTCCCGGAGCGCCCCATCATAAAGAAGATTTATGAACGGATATGCAACATGATAGGGGTCTATGTCGGGGAAGGCTACGACACTGTCCATGACTTCGACATAAAGAAATTTTGCGAGACATTCGGCTATAGCGAGCGGCAGGCCTCGGCTTCGATCCATCTTCTTGAACAGGCAGGCTATCTCGAATATATTGAGGATGCCGACCGACGCACGAAGGTGATGATCCTCGTGACGCGCGAAGAACTTTATGATTATCCCGGCCTTTCGGGAGAGGCCGAGATAGTGATGGCGAAAATGCTTAGGAACTTCACCGGGCTGTTTGCCGACCTCACCCCTATCGACGAATCGGTCATCATGAAGGAAACCGGCCTGGATGACCGTTCGGTCTATCAGGCCCTTCTGGAACTGGCGCGGAAGAAAGTGATCAAATTCATACCCCGTTCTCGCCTTCCTTATCTCTATCTTCCGACATCGCGCGAAGAAATCGAATATGTTAAAATCGGGAAAGACATCTACGAGGCGCGCAAAGAGATATTGAAGGAAAGGATTGAAAAAATGATTGACTACGCCTTCAACGACGGAAACTGCCGGGAAAACCGGATGCTGAGTTATTTCGGCGAGAAGCGGGATTGCTCATGCGGAAAATGCGATGTCTGCCGGACACAAAAAAAGAAAGGGAAGCCGCAGAACCCGGAGAGGCTCATCGACCGCATCATGGCCTACACAGAAATCCGGCCGCATGGAGCAGATTACGTCATCATGGAACGCGACCTGCATGCCGATGGAAAGGAACTGCGTCAAGCCCTAGCCTTCCTTTGCGATGAAAGCTATCTCCGCCTTGACCCTGACCGCCGACTCTACTATGTTTGCAAATAGATGGGGCGTTTTCTTTATCCCATCTTCAGCTAACCTACTCCTCACCCTGAACTTGCATTATCTTAATTTTTCCAATCTTAAACTTATCTAATCTTACCATCTTGAATATCATTGAAAGAAAAGAAGAAATAATCGGGCTTGTTGACTGCAACAACTTTTTTGTCAGTTGTGAGCGGACACAGAACCCCGAACTTGAAGGGCGTCCGGTTGTTGTGCTGAGCAACAACGACGGGTGTGTCGTGGCGCGTAGCAATGAGGCCAAGGCCATGGGCATCCGCATGGGGCAGCCGGCCTTTGAACTGCGCGAACTGCTGGCGGCGAACCGCGTGACGGCTCTCTCCGGCAATCACCTGCTTTATCGCGACATCAGCATCCGGATCCACAATATCTTCCGACGGTATGCGCCCTCGACGGCTGACTACTCTGTCGACGAGGCCTTCCTCGATATGGGAGGAATCCCGAGGGAAGAGATCCGGGCCATCGGGACAGCGATTGTGGAAGCCTGCATGAGGGAGGAGAAAATTCCGGTTACGATCGGCTTTGCGCCCTCAAAAACCTTAGCCAAGGTGGCAACTGAGGTTGGGAAAAAGCGAGGGGAAAGGGTCATCCTCTTATTTGAAGAGCGTGCCTGGCGTCCGTTATTGCAAAGACTCCAGGCCGGCGACATCTGGGGCATCGGGCGGCGAATTGCCAAGCGTCTGTACGCTAAAGGAATCTTTACGGCGCTGCAATTTGCTGACCGGCCGCTGATATGGGTGAGAAGGGAATTGGGCGTGACCGGAGAGCGGACATGGAGAGAATTGCATGGGGAATCCTGCATCGAGCTTTCGCATCTTGAGCGGCCCTTGCAAGACTCGATAAGCGAAACGCGCACATTCCCTACGGACATCGATGATTTCGATTACCTACGGGCCCGTATCGCAATCTACTGCAGCCACGTCGGGAAGCGTCTCCGCGCGCAAGGCGGCGAATGCGGAGAAATCAGCGTGTTTCTGCGCACAAACAGGTTTCATCTCGAAAAGGGATATTACGCCCCGACAGCTACCGGCCGATTTGATCCTCCAACAAACGATACGCCCATCATCACCAGCCGCGCCATTTCTCTTCTTGACAAGATTTATCAGGAGGGAATCGCATATAAACGCGCCGGGGTCATCCTCTCCCACATCACCCCTATCCATTCCTACACTCCCTCTCTCTTTGATGAAGATGAAGCGGAACGGCAACGGCAACTGAAATCCCGGAAATTGATGCAAGCCATAGACTCGCTTAACAGCAATCTTTCACGACAGACTGTCCAATTGGCCGCTCAGTTATCCGTTAGACATCTGGGGCATAACGATGGATACAGTAGTTCCTTCGGGCCCGCAAAAGAATGTTGAAGAAAAAATCCATTATAAACAAACTGATGAAACCCATGAAGGGAAAAATTCTGAAAACGGGTAAAACCCCAAATGGCGATCATCAAAAAAGAACTAACTATGAGAAAGATTAAAATTTCTGTGGCAGCCGTGTTGATAGCCGGAGCCTCGCTGACCTTCAGTTCATGTATCGGGTCTTTTGGCTTGTCAAACAAGGTGCTCAGCTGGAACCGGGGGATTGGGAGCAAATTCGTCAACGAACTTGTGTTCCTTGCCTTCTGCATTCTTCCAGTGTATGAAGTGACGATGCTGGCCGACTTCCTTGTCCTCAACTCGATTGAATTCTGGAGCGGCAAGAATCCGCTGACTGCGTCAACCCAGACGATAGAAACCGAGCATGGGCATTACCTGATTGCTTGTGACGGCAAGGGCTACACGATCACTCACGAAGAAAGCGGCATCACATCGCGCCTTGATTTTTCAGAAGAGGAACAGACCTGGAGCCTGGCCACAGAGGATGGTAACGTTTATCCCCTTATGACGTATGTCGACGACACGCATGTCCGCATGGCAACTCCCGATGGGAACAGCTGCGCCGTCGAGCTTTCGGAACTTGGAGTAATGGCCTATCGGGCCGAATGCCAGAAAACAGGGTTAATGGCAGGATTATAAAGCAAAGAAGTGGGCGGAAATGCCCATGCCAACTGTGGCTGCAGAGAGGGTCGTAGTAAGACTCGGTTTCATTAAAATTCAGAGCTTGCGGGGTCTAAAGAGAATGCAGCAAACTTTTTTCAGGTTTTCCATATCTTTTTTGCCTTTCAGTTGTTATAAAGGTAAGGATGGCTGAGTGGACAGCACGCAGGCATCCCCGGGCAAAAAGAAAAATAACTGAAAAATATAAAAACGAAAAGATATGAAACCACTGCATGTAATTCTTTCAGTACTTGGCGGCGCAATCGCAGGCGCAGCCATCGGCCTTCTCGTAGCTCCTGAAAAGGGAGAGAACACACGTGAGAACATCCTGAAGCTCCTCAAAGAGAAGGGTGTCAACCTGAAGAAAAACAAGATGGAGGAACTCGTTGACGAAATCGAGGATCAGATTGAAAAACATATTTGATCGGGAAATAGTCAACCACTCCACTAAAAAATTATAAAAAATGAAAGCACTTACTTTGATTTCAGCCTTTATCGGAGGCGCTATCGCAGGCTGCGGAGCCGCCCTTCTTTTCGCTCCTGAAAAGGGAGCGGATGTGCGTGAGAAAATTTGCGCATGTCTGAAGAGAAAGGGCATCAAGATCAGTGACGAGGAAGTAGACGCTCTTGTAGCTGAACTTGCCGGGTCGCAGGATTGATGTCGCAAGATTGATATTGATGCAAAACGGGTGGCAACGCCTGTCAAGAGATAAGCGGACTTCATGGCATCCAGATATGGTTGTCACGAAGTCCGCACTCTCATAATAAGTTTTACGACTTGAAAAATAAGAAATGAGATCAAAACTGATTGACGAGATACGGACAATATTTGAGCAGACCAAGACCTGGGCCACGCTGGAGATCGAATATGCCAAGCTAACGCTGGCCGAGAAAGCGACGATGCTTCTGTCGGCCCTGATAATCGGATTCACGGGGCTGCTGCTCGGGATGGTGGTCCTGATTCTCCTGGCCTTCTGCCTTGTCGAGGTGTTCATGGGTCTTGTGGCTCCCTGGCTCGCATTCCTAATCGTTGCGGGTATAATCTGCCTGCTGTTAGGGCTGCTGTTGGCATTCCGTCGCCCCATCCTATTGAATCCCATCGCCCGGCTGATAACAAAAATATTCTTTGACAAAAAGCATTGACCATGAGTAAAGAGATAAAGAAAAGACAGGAAGACCAGACAATAAAGGATGAAATTTCCGGGAAGGACTTCAAAGGCTACTCCATGGAAGAGCTGCGTTATCAGATAGCGCTGATGGCATTGAGGAAAGAATTCTGCAAGACGAAACTACAGAACTCGGTCGAACAGCTGCGCCATCCTTTCAGCAATAATAAGGAGAGCAACCGGAGCGGGTTTATCGGCAAAGTCGGGACGGCCGCCGGCATAATGGGGAAAGTCTTCACAAAGCTTAATCTCCTTGATTATGCTATGATAGGGATGCAACTCTTCGGATCCGGAAGGAAAGTATATAAGTTCATTAAAGGAAGCAAGAAATAATGACAGACTACTATTCAGTAAGGATCGACGTCACTCCATGCACTGCGGACATCACGGACTTGGCGGCGGCCTTTCTTGCGGATGCAGGATTTGATTCCTTCGAACCGGATGAGACAGGGTTAACGGCCTATATCCCGGACACGGGGCAGGATGTAGACAAACAGACTTCCGAGGCTTTGGCAGACTTTCCTATGGAATGCGAATTCCAAATCAGCCATTCCCGCGTGGAAGGCCAGGATTGGAATGAAGAATGGGAGAAGAATTACTTCAAGCCTATCCTTATCGGAGGGGAATGTGCGATCCATTCAACATTTCATACCGATGTCCCCGAAGCCAGATATGATATTGTGATCGATCCTAAAATGGCGTTCGGAACGGGCCATCATGACACTACGGCCGGAATGGTCCGCAACCTTCTCAACCTTTCTCTTGAAGGGAAAAGCGTCATAGATATGGGCACGGGGACCGGCATCCTTGCTATTCTCGCAAAGAAGCGGGGAGCGTCCGCTGTCACGGGAATTGAAATAGATCCTGCGGCTTACGAGAATGCCGTTGAGAATGCCAAGTTGAACAATACGGAGCTTCGGCTCATATTGGGAGACGCATCGGCATTGGAATCGCTGGAAGAGGCAGATCTGCTGCTTGCCAATATCAACCGCAACATCATCCTTGGAGATATTGACCGCTACGCCTCGCGTCTAAAAAAGGGAGGCACAATGCTCCTTAGCGGTTTTTACGAGGAGGATGTCCCCATGATTATGGAGGCGGCTTCCAAATTGGGACTTGCAGAAGAATCCAGAATAGTTTCAGAGACTGGCTGGACAGCCCTTCGCCTATCAAAGAAATAAAGGAAAAAAGAATGCTTGAATAAGGCATCCAACACAAGCAATCCGATAAAGTCGCTTAAACGATTTCAAAAAAATCTCCCGCCGTTTAGTTTCGGCGGGAGATTTTATTTTAGATTAAATGGAGGTTTCAGAGAATAAACTTCTTGCCATTGATGATATAGAAGCCTCTGGGGAGTTCAAGGACATTGCTTCCGACATGGAGGCGCTGCGGGAATGAAATGCCGTCTGCACGGACAATTGTGATGACAGCCTCATTGGGAGATTCTACCACAATCTTATTGTCACGGATAAAGACGTTCATTCCGGAGTTAGACTGGATGCCTTCCATTCCGACAGTCACATATTCGCCCGTAAAGCCATTGGAGTTATAGATTCCATAGTTATGGAACTCCAGGTCGGCCGTCTGGGTGGCACCGTTATTGCTGAATATGATCATCATTGCCGGGTTGGCCTCCTCAACAGTGCAGGAGAATTTATGGTAGCCGCTGACATTGTCAAATTCGAGTTTCTGTCCGGGCCAGTTGCCGCCGGTATAGTTCTTTCCGGAAGTCTTATTCCAGACCCAAGTGGTAACTGCGTTCCAGTTGCTGACGGAATTATCGAAGTAGGCAGTCCAAACGGTAGGCTTGACCGGTTCTTCGGGATCATCCTGAATTTCGCCGGCTCCTTCGATTGTCTTCACATAGCCGCTCGCAGTATAGTAGCCGCCATTGACGAAGTCGAAACCATCTTTAGAAACCTGATTCTCGCCATTGTTTGAGAAAATCACTTTGGCAGAAGCGGGGATTTTGCCTGAACCAGTGTAAGTCCACTTATAGACATTATTGCCGAGGTATTTCAGATTCTCTCCGGGCCAGGAGCTGCCGGTATAGTTCGTGCCGCCTGACCAGATCCAAGCCGTGACGGGGTTCCAGGAATCATGTTCGAAGAAAACAGCCTGTTCGCCCTGGGCCATGGCTGGAGCGGTCACGACCTCGGGTTCTTCCCTATCGCCACCTACATTGCCGCCGCCATTAGGCTTCTCAGTCCAAGTCTCAGCAGGCATAGTCTCATCGGGCCATTCAACCCATTCGTTCTCAACGGGGGAAGACGCATAGAGATATTTGCCGTCTGTGCCGATCTTGCCGGGGGCTTTAGTCTTGTCCGTATCGAGGACATAGACACGCATGTTTCCCTTTCCGGAGCATTTTGCTGTCAGCTTTCCATCGGTGACGTTCTGGACGTCGCCAGTGACGGCGTCTACGTAGCGACCATTAAGAACACCTGTGAAAGTGGCGTCTCCTGAAATAGTGACGAGGACGTAAGAATCGACCTTGGAATCCACATAACGGCGTTTGAAAGCCATCTTTCCGGAGCAACCTTCGTTGCTGTACTGACCCTTGCGGAGAGCGGGGACAGCAGCGCGGATCTTATTCAGACGCTGGATATGGAGGGCAAGAGGATAGCTGAGGGTTGAGGCGAGGTTGCCGGTTGCATCGCTATAATCTGCGAAATCGTTAACCTTCACATCTCCCTCGATATATCCGCCGAAATAAGCGCGACCAGTTTCCTTAAGCGCGAGGACGGCACCCTTGTCAATATCCTTTCCTTTCTGGAACTCGACCTCAGAACCGTAATAGAGGCAAGGAATACCGCGGAAGGAGAACATCAGCGAGAGGTTTTCAGCCCAAGTCTCCTGCGAGCCTTTGAAACGGTAGTTGGAATCAGGCGCATAGTCGTGGGAGTCGACGTAGACGACGTTGTAGGTTGCATCATTATAGAGGTTATCCGAAGAACGGACTCCATAGGCTCCCGTGGCGGAATTGAAATTCCAGTGCATCGCGAAGTCGATGACATTAAGGCCGGAGAACTCTGAATAATCGGGGGTATGATACTCGTTGCCATTAAGCAACGCATTTTTGCTCTTTCTCAGGATGGCATCGGCGTGACCCTTGTCGTCAAGAGCCGACTGCTGGACAGACTTCCAGTTGACATGGCCGGAAACAGTCTCGTAATCGGAGGAACCTTCGGTCGGAGAAGGGATTGCAACTACGGAATCCCAGGAATCGGGATTCATATCCCAGGCATAGTCCTTGTTTTCCTTCCAGGTGTAGTAGCAGGGAGAACAGTTATAGTTATCGCCGCGATAGATGACCTCCATCGAACGGGCGCAAACCTCGCCATACATAAAGAAAGGAGTATCGCCACGTTTAGCCTTGGCTTCAGCAGATTCAGAAGCTGCGATAAACTGGGGAAGGAACATCTTGTTGAAGGCAAGACGTGGGATATGGCCCGCCGTATCGATACGGAAGCCATCGATACCCATCTTGATGAACCGGGAATAGCAGTCAACGAGATAGTTTGTCACGGCGGGATGTTCTGTGTTCAGGTCGACGCAGTCTCCGGCAATCTGGCCCCACCAGCGGGAAGGATCGTCCCAATCAAACCATGCCTTGTGATGCCAGTAATTATGGACATCCTTATTGGTGAAGTCAGAGTTCTTCATCAAGGCGAGACGGGAGCCATATTGATCTGCCGGCTTCATCGAAGCATAATTAGCCGGGAGCATTCCGCCCTCGGATGCGGGGACTACTACCATGGAGGCGTTGATGTCGGCCAGATCCTTTGAATAATCTTTCCGGAACATGCGGCAAAGGGTATCTTCGCCAAAATTGCCCGTATGCTGGATAACGATATCAAGGATAAGTTTCATCCCGCGTTTATGGACTTCGTCGATCAGTTCCTGGAAAGCGACATCGGCACCAGCGGCATCTGCATCCTTATCGACATAACGGTGATCGATTTTGGAGAAATCCATGGCGTGATAACCATGATAATCGAGTCCGGAACCGTTCTCAACAATGGGAGTGATCCAAACGGCAGTAAAGCCAAGGGCCTTGATATAATCAAGTTTCTGGATCAAGCCTTTGAAATCTCCACGCCACTCAGGGTCCTGGATGTTTTTGACGCCGTCCCAGCAATATACATTGTTATTGGGGTCGCCGTCGTAGAACCTTGTGGTCATCGCGAAATAGATTGTCTCATCGCGAAAGTCAGTTCGGTCGCCCACAAAAGTGGCGGCATTGGCCGCCAGGACAGAAGCGCCGAACATTGTGCTCCAAAGAGCATGTCTCAACGGAATCATGATAAAAAAGGTTGGTTAACTGAGTATTAGCTTCACATGCCTTGCAAAATGGACATATGAACGAACATACAAAATTAACAAAACTATGGAAATAATAAAAACTCGAATAAGCTGACATTGGGCTGAGGAATAAACAAAGGGCAAAAGAATAGAATATAGGGGCAAACGGCAAGAACGCAACCGGGAATGCAACAACAAAAAGGGGGAAATATTGTAAGTTTAACAATTATTTTGGAAAATTTTTACAGAATGATTTGGAAAATGGGCGAAAGGGCAGTATCTTTGCAGACGCATTTCAACCCAAAACCCGACAGCCTATAGAAACATCTTTACCTAATCAACCAACTTAAGCAGCATGGTAAATTTTTCGGGCATGGCCGACGAGCAGTTGGTCAAGGCTTATGCAGAAGGCAACAACGAGGCCTTCGACACTTTACTTCGTCGTCATCAGGACAGAATATTCAACTACATCCTCCGGATCATCAAGAACGAGGATATTGCGAACGATATATTCCAGGAAACGTTTGTAAAAGCGATCAACACGATCCGACAGGGACGCTATACGGAAAATGGCAAGTTCCCCGCCTGGATTTCCCGCATCGCCCATAATCTTATCATCGACTATTACCGCCAGGAAAAATCGGAAAACCATCAGTCGGCCGATTTGACTGAGGTAGACATCCTGAATAAGAAAGAGCTTTGCGAGCAGACGATAGAAGACATCATCATCTCCGACCAGATTCGCAGCGATGTTCAGTACCTCATTGAGGAACTTCCGCCGTTGCAGAAAGAAGTCCTTGTGATGCGTTATTATCAGGGACTAAGCTTCAAGGAGATAGCAGAAATGACAAATGTGAGCATCAACACCGCGTTGGGCCGGATGCGTTATGCCATCCTCAACTTGCGGCGGATCGCCAAAGAGAAGGAAATCATACTGACCGTCTGATTTTCCATCCATGCTGATGCTCTCGACAATGCCTAAATCGGGCCGGCCTCCAGGAGGCCGGCCCGATGTCTTTATCTACTAACGCCGCTCCTTATCCCGGGATTTGAGGGGATAAAAATAATTTCTACGACTCTTGGAAATGATAATAATGTAAGGAATACGGCGTTATAAGAATGAAGCGGAACAAAAGCCGCCGATAGACCGCGAAAAATTAATTATCAAAACCAAAGGATCTGCCTATGATGAACGATTCCTCAACAATTGAATCAAAATCAGAAGTGATGTTAAACCAGACCAAACGCCCTAAAGCTGCAACATTAAATTTTATTCGTCAATTTGCCCGCACATACGTAGCCATACCCGGTTGTGCACTCGGAGGAATGATGATGAATTAAACTGAAAGGCGTATCCTAAAGTCTGAGCCAGAAAACTCCACAACTGAAAAAGCTTACCGCCGATTAGCCGGATGCTAATTGGCGGCTTTCCTTTTTTTGACAGTGCAGGAGAATAGGAAGATAGAAGTTGAGGGGAAGAGTGTGAAATCAAGGGATTTTTATTAAATTTGCACTTTAAACAGAATCCCACGCAAGGATTCAGAACCGAAGTTGATTAATCAACTTCAGCCATAATGATAAGTTGATTAATCACCTTCAGCCATAATGATAAGTTGATTAATCACCTTCAGCCATAATGATAATCGGAATGGAAATCAAGGAAAAAGAGGAAAGCACGGTCAACGAAGCCGGACTAAGTTTTGTCGAGCAAGAGATAAAGAATGATTTGGCCGCCGGGAAGAATGGCGGACGCCTCAGCACGCGGTTCCCGCCAGAGCCAAATGGCTACCTCCATATCGGTCATGCCAAGGCATTCCTGATGGATTTTGGGGCAGCCGAAAAATTCGGAGGCACGTGTAACCTTCGATTTGACGACACGAATCCTCAGAAAGAGGATATGGAATATGTCAATGCCATCAAGGAGGATATCCATTGGCTTGGATATGACTGGGGCGACAGGCTTTATTATGCTTCCGACTACTTCCCTCAGCTATATGATCTCGCCGTAAGGATGATCAAAGAAGGGAAAGCATACGTCGACGAACAGTCGAGCGAAGAGATAGCCCGACAGAAAGGGACTCCGACGCGTCCCGGAGAAAACAGTCCCTACCGCGACCGTCCTGTCGAGGAGAATCTTGATCTCTTCGAAAGGATGAACAAGGGAGAATTTGAGGAGGGTTCGATGGTGCTCCGCGCAAAGATAGACATGGCGAGCGACAATATGCACTTCCGGGACCCGATCATGTACCGTATCATCAAGACGCCTCATTGGCGCACGGGAGAGACCTGGAAGGTCTATCCCATGTATGATTTCGCTCATGGCCAGAGCGACTACTTTGAGGGCGTGACCCATTCGATCTGCACGCTTGAATTTGTGCCTCACCGTCCGCTATATGAATGGTTTGTAAAGGAATTGGCTGATGAGTCTTATTGCCCTCGTCAGATTGAGTTCAACCGTCTGAACCTGACTTATACCGTAATGAGCAAGCGGAAATTGCTCCAGCTGGTCCAGGAGAAACTTGTCGACGGATGGGACGACCCGCGAATGCCGACCCTACGCGGCCTCCGGAGACGCGGCTATACTCCCGAATCCATCAAGGACTTTATCAGCCGCATCGGTTACACCCGCTTTGAGGCTCTCAATCACATCGAACTTCTTGAGCACTCCCTCCGCGAGCATCTCAACAAAACGGCAACGCGCGTGAGTGTGGTGCAAAATCCGGTCAAGCTCATAATTGATAATTATCCGGAGGGGCAGACTGAAATAATGACAATGGACAACAATCCTGAAGATCTTTCGGAAGGGACGCATGAAATGCCCTTCACCCGCGAACTATGGATCGAGCGGGAGGACTTTATGGAGAATCCCCCAAAGAAATTCTTCCGTCTTTCCCTTGACAAGGAAGTCCGCCTGAAGGGAGCATATATCATCAAATGCACCGGCGTGGAGAAAGATGCCGAAGGCAACATCGCGGCGATCCATGCCACCTACGATCCTGAATCGCGAAGCGGTCTTCCTGGCGCGGATAGAAAGGTAAAAGGAACCCTACATTGGGTATCGGTCCCGACGGCCACAAAAGCTGAAATCAGGGATTACGACCGGCTCTTTGCCGTCGAGAATCCTTCTGCCGAGGAGGGTGATTTCAGGGATCTCCTTAACCCGGACTCCCTGAAGGTGCGCACTGAGGCAATGATCGAGCCCTGGCTTGCTGAAAGAATCAAGGCCGGCGACCATTATCAGTTCCAGCGCCTCGGATATTATGTTGTCGACAAAGACTCCACCGCAGACCATCCTGTCTTCAATAAATCGGTAGGGCTTAAAGACACGTGGGCTAAGGAAATGAAAAAATAAGTTTAAACGACTTCATAAGAATAAAAATAGAATTCCCCGCAAGATGATGACATTCTCAATCTTGCGGGGAATTCTTATGAAATGGGTCCTTAAAATTTAGAAATCTTCAGACCTTGAGAGCACTCCCCTATTCCCGTCTGAACCGTCAAGGCTTAAGGGCTCGGAGATATAGATCGTCGAGAATAGCTCTCCGGAAAAGTGGGCTTTCCCGGTTATGTAGACTTCTACCGGCTGCCCTGATTCTATCATCCTCCACAACTGTTCCGGAGGGAAATCAGATAATCCCGATAGGAGCACCATCTCTTCTGCAGAAGAGACGATATCGGAACAAATGGTCAGTTTCCTGCAAAGGATCCGGAAAGGAACTGATGACATAATCAATCAATCAACGGAGCGACGGAAAGATGAGGGCGCCCCTTTTGCGGCATTATGTTTCGGCCTCTCCCTGAATAAGCCTCCAGTTTTTTGTTCCGGAGATTCTCCATGGAGGGAATCCGGCTGTTCCAGAGTTTCCTCAGTCACCTTTTTATGGGGAGCCGGGCGATGAGCCACGTGCTGACGATTGAAAGAGCCATAATTAAGGGTATCGATGGGAAGATGGGTCAACGAGATGGAATCAAGCCATAAGGGGAGAGAAGAGTTATTCCCGGGAGTCAGATTGCCAAAAATGCGTACGACTTCAGCGGCTGAATCAGTCTGGAGATCAATCGAAATGCTCCTTCCGGGAGAAAAACTCTTGTTGACATAACCACAATGGCCATCGGCATATTCCACGCCCAGAAGAGCTGTAAACTCGGCCGGATAACGTGGACGGGCTTTCCAAACGACCTTGTCCCCCTTCCCAAGGTCGGAAGAAGGGAAAGAGAACCTTATAACTTCCGTCCCGGCCTGCGGAATGATAGCAGCCATCTTGGAATATGGCCACATTTCGCTTCCGGTCGGCATGGCCAGATTCGCCCCAACTGCCTTGCGGCTACGTTTTACAAGTTCCTTTTCAATCTTGGCATAAAGCGGATAAAACTCATCAACGTTCCTGCTATACCAAGACATAGTCGAATCAAACTGGGCGCGGGAGTAGCCTCTTTTATCAAGAATATCTGTCAGCAGAGCCTCCCTGAAATCTTCCGACCGATTGCCAGATTGAGTCTGGATATAGGCTTCGGCCGTTTCCAGATCGGCCATTACCCGAATCATATCGCTCTCCGGAATCCTTCCGGAATCCGATTTTCCGCAGCTTGGGAAAAACAGCGGAACTGCAAGAGCGAAGGCCAATCCCAAAGGGAGAAAGGGAGCTTGAGCGAGTTTCATTTTGAATCTGAATTGGCTGCCGAGGAGGCGCGGGAGGAAAGAAAGCGGAAAGCCTCGGAAGCGTCGGCTGAATAGAAGAAAATCAACAATGCCACTCCTATACAGATGGAAGCATCTGCAACATTGAAGATATAGGCGAAAAACTCAAACGGCTCCCCTCCTACACCCGGCATCCATTCGGGCCATACGAAAGAAAAGAGGGGGAAATAGAGCATATCCACCACCCGACCCTCAAACCATGTCGAATATCCTCCGCCGACAGGGAAAAGTGTCGCTGTTTCGGGAGGATAAGGGTTATTGAAAATAACCCCGTAGAAAACGCAGTCGAAAATGTTTCCGGCAGCTCCGGCTGTCACAAGAGCTATGGCTACGATAAAGCCGGTTCGGATCCCCGGCATCTTCCTCAGGCGGACGAGACACCAGATGAGGAGCCCGACTGCCACGATCCTGGCAAGAGTCAGAAACAGCTTGCTCCATAGTTCAAGACCAAAGGCCATCCCATTGTTCTCGATAAACTTCAGATGAAACCACGGGAAGATTTCAAAATCCTCCCCCATGTAGAAATGGGTCTTGACGTAGAACTTCACCAGCTGGTCGATCAAGACAATGCCGAGAACCACAGCCATTGCAAGGAGCCCCGTCCTGCCGGAAGACAGAACGGGACTTTTATCATCAACTGCTAAACGGGACATGCTCATTTGCGGGTTACTATTGCGGGAATGCTGAGTCCGTCGACATCCAGGACATTGACCTCGGGAGAAGCCGAATCAATGTCGACAAGTTCAATTTCATCAGCCAGCACCTGGGAGGAAATATAATCTCCGAACGCCTTGACGGCCTCCACAACTTCGGGAACAGGAGCGAGTCGGACATGAACGCGGTCGGTTATTTCGAATCCGGATGACTTTCTAATATTCTGGATACGGTTGATCAGTTCGCGGGCCATTCCTTCATTGCGCAACTCGGGAGTGACGGTGACATCAAGAGCGACAGTCAGAGGTCCGTCATTGGCCACGAGCCATCCCGGGATATCCTCCGGAATCACATCAACATCCTCCAGAGTCACTACGGGCGCCCCCGGAAGGTCGTCAAATACAAACTGCCCATCGCGTTCAAGAGCAGCAATCTCATGAGCAGACATAGCGCCAAGACGCTTGCCAAGATCCTTCATGATCTTGCCATATTTCGGACCGAGTTTCTTGAAATCGGCCTTCACACGCTTGACAAGTCCACTTTCCTCATTATCGACAATCTTGAGTTCCTTGACATTGACCTCACCCTTGACAATATCTTCCACCGCGCGGATACTTTCACGCTGGCGATCTGACATTACGGGGACTAAAACAGTCTGAAGCGGCTGACGGACCTTGATATTCTCCTTCCTACGCAAAGCGAGGACAGAGGAAGTTATAGCCTGCGCGAGACGCATACGCTCCTCGAGATCAGCATCCACCAAAGCCGGATCAGCCTCGGGGAAACGCGCAAGATGGACTGAAGCATAGCCATTGCCCTCTTCCACCGGCTCCATCAAATCGCTGTAGAGGCGGTCGCTATAGAAGGGAGCGAAAGGAGCCATAAGAAGAGCGACAGTCCGAAGACATTCAAACAGAGTCTGATAGGCGGCAAGCTTATCCTTGTCCATTTCCCCGGCCCAGAAACGTTTACGGTTAAGACGGACATACCAGTTGGAGAGATGGGAATTGACGAAATCATCAATGGCCCTGGCAGCGCGAGTCGGCTCATAATCATCAAGATCGGCAGTCACTTTCGCAACAAGCGAATTGAGCATCGAAAGAATCCAACGGTCGATCTCCGGACGCTCTGAAACGGGAACCTGGGGTTCGGCGCCCGTAAAGCCATCGACATTGGCATAAAGGGCAAAGAACTTGTAGGTGTTATAAAGCGTGCCAAAGAGTTTACGGCTCTGTTCCTCCACTCCGGCCTCATCATATTTGAGGTTGTCCCAGGGAGAAGAATTTGAGATCATATACCATCGAACCGGGTCGGATCCGAAGCGTTCGATATTATCGAAGGGATTGATCGCATTGCCCAGACGCTTTGACATCTTGTTGCCATTCTTATCAAGGACAAGACCATTGGAGATCACGGCCTTGTAGGCCACGGAATCAAACACCATCCCTGCGATTGCATGAAGAGTGAAGAACCATCCGCGGGTCTGGTCGACACCTTCGGCAATAAAATCAGCCGGGTAGACCTCGCCGGAGTCAAGCAATTCCTTATTTTCAAAAGGATAATGGATCTGAGCGTAAGGCATTGCTCCGGAATCAAACCAGACGTCGATGAGGTCTGTCTCACGGCGCATCGGTTTTCCGGACGGGCTGACAAGGACAATATCGTCAACATAGGGACGATGGATATCGAAGCGGTCATAATTCTCGGCAGTCATTTCGCCGGGGACAAAACCTTTAGCCTTCAAGGGATTTTCCGACATCACGCCCTTATCAACGGCCTCTTCGATCTTATCATAGAGTTCCTGATAAGAGCCGATGATTATTTCCTCACGACCATCCTCCGTCCGCCAGATCGGCAGCGGAGTTCCCCAATAACGAGAACGGGAAAGGTTCCAATCCTGGACATTCTCCAGCCATTTTCCGAAACGTCCTGTTCCGGTTGCGGCGGGCTTCCAATGGATAGTGTCATTGAGAGCGATAAGGCGATCTCGTGCGGCCGGAGTGCGGATAAACCAGCTGTCGAGAGGATAGTAGAGGATGGGTTTGTCTGTGCGCCAGCAATGGGGATAATTATGGACATGCTTCTCGGTCTTGAAAGCCTTTCCATCCTTCTTCAGATGGACGCAAAGGTCAAGATTCAGATCCTCGGCTGCATTAGCGGCAGACTCGTCATACTTCCCATTGGGCGTGAACTTGGGATCGTAAGCATTCTTCACATACTTCCCGGCATATTCCGAGTAGAGAGGAAGATTAACGCACTTTTCCACGAACGCAGGGGCGAGTTCATCAACGAGATAGAACTTACCTTGGAGGTCGACCATAGGACGCGTTTCGCCGCGACGATTGATCATGAAGAGAGGGGGAATCCCGGCAGCCTTGGCAACCTTGGCGTCGTCCGCGCCGAAAGTCGGGGCGATATGGACGATACCCGTACCATCCTCCGTTGTGACATAATCGCCGGGGATAACACGGAAAGCTTCTTCAGCACATTCCACGAACCGGAAATTCTCAACCTCATAGACTTTATCGGGATGCGCTTCGGCATAGGCAGAGATGTTCGCAGGAGTGTTGGCATCAAGACGCTCAGTCGGGAGAACCCAAGGAATCAGCTGTTCATAACGCATTCCTACGAGGTCAGCTCCGGTCCAACGGCCCACAACGCGGTAAGGCACGATCTTCTGGCCGGGAGCGAAAGACTCCATATCGGCTTCGGCTCCCTCCTTCTTGAAATAGGAGCAGACGAGAACCTCGGCCATGACAACCGTGATTTTCTCAGCAGTGAATGGATTATATGTCTGGACGGCGACATAATCAAACTTCGGACCGACACAGAGAGCCGTGTTGGAAGGAAGGGTCCAGGGAGTTGTGGTCCACGCCATAAAGCAGGGGCGTCCCCACTGAGCCATTTCCGGCTTCGGGTCACGGATGGTAAAGAGGGCCGTCGCGGTCAAGTCTTTCACATCCCGATAGCAACCGGGCTGGTTAAGCTCATGGGAGCTTAGGCCTGTTCCGGCAGCGGGAGAATATGGCTGAATTGTGTAGCCCTTATAAAGGTAACCCTTGTTGTAGAGTTCCTTGAGAAGCCACCAAACGGACTCGATGTAACGGTTATCATACGTGATGTAAGGATTTTCGAGATCCACCCAGTAACCCATCTTGTGAGTCAGGTCGGTCCACTCCTTAGTGTACTTCATCACCTCCCGGCGGCAGGCGGCATTATATTCGTCGACAGAGATTTTCTTGCCGATATCCTCTTTTGTGATGCCGAGATTTTTCTCGACCCCGAGTTCGACGGGGAGACCGTGAGTGTCCCAGCCAGCCTTACGCTTGACATGGAAACCTTTCATGGTCTTGTAGCGACAGAAGACATCCTTAATCGTGCGGCCCATGACATGATGGATTCCCGGCATACCATTAGCCGACGGGGGTCCCTCATAGAAAACAAAAGTCGGGCAACCTTCGCGTTCCTTCATTGAACGCTCGAAAAGCGCCTGTTCCTCCCAGATTTGGAGCATCTCCTTGTTGAGGTCGGAGAGGTTAAGCTGCTTGCTATATTCTTTGAATTTCTTGCTCATATTGCAAAATTTTATTTCCTTGATTTTGTACCTTTCACGCCCTTTGCGCCTTTCACGCCTCCTCCGAGGGCGAAAATATTGCGGTCGTAGGTGAAAGTCTTCTTATCGGCCATGCGCTTGCGCTTGAGAGCCAAGGCGACCAGACGGTCCATCAATTCGGGGAACGATATTCCCGAAGCCTCCCAAAGATAGAAAGAGAGCGAACCGGGGATGGTGTTGATTTCGTTGACATAGATTTGATTATCCTTCTCGTCAATCATCACGTCAACGCGGCTGACACCATGGCAGGAGAGGACCCGGAACGTATCGGCTGCAATCTTGCGTATCTTTTCCGAAACTTCCTCCGGGAGATCGGCAGGGATCCGCTTGTCGCTGCTTTGCATTCCGGCATTGGTCTTAGTCCCGCCCATATATTTATCCTCATAAGAAAGGAACTTGCCGGACTTTATAGGCTCCTCGCATACGGAACTGAGATGTTCGTCGGCATCGCCGAGCACGGAGCAATTGATTTCCTTAAGATCGGCAATCATGTGCTCCACGATAAGTCGCTTCGAGAACTTCTCCGCCTCGTTGATTCTTTCAATCAGTTCCTCCCTATTGGCGGCCGCGCCGATACCGACGCTGGAGCCAAGATTGGCAGGCTTTACGATAACGGGATAACCGAGCTTCTCCTCAATACGGCGGACTATCTCATCGCGGTTGGAATCCCATTCAAAGTCTGTGAACCAAACGTAATCGACAACCGGAATCCCGCACTCGCTGAGAATCATCTTCATCGTTATCTTGTCCATTCCGTTTGCGCTCGACAATGTGTTGCAACCGGCATAGGGGATACCGATAGATTCCAGAACTCCTTCAAAAATTCCGTCCTCACCGTTAGTTCCATGAAGGACCGGCAAGGCGACATGGAGCTCGGCCACCACAGGATTACGCTTGGAGAACATCCCCGTGTTGACTTTATAGAGATTATAATCGCCATACTCGGGACGCATGAACACTTCCTCCGCATTCTCCACCAGCTTATCAAGATCACGATAATTCTTCAGGTCGAGGAGATTTGGTCCTGTGTACCATCTTCCTTGCTTGGATATATATATAGGTATGACCTCATATTTATCTGAATCGAAGGCATTGATGGCCTGGAGGGCTGAAATGACGGAGATTTCATGTTCGACAGATCTGCCGCCGAAAAACACTGCAACGTTTGTTTTCATCGTTAGGAAATTTATCGCCAAACCGGACTTAAAGGTTCATGAATAATAATATCAAGGAGAGGAACCGCCGGATTTAACACGCAAAGTTAATAAATTCATGCGTGATAACCGCCAAATTGGGCTAAAATTGATTATCCTTGCAAAAAAGGTAGGGATATACGAGCAATGGGAATGAACCATCCCGATTGGGTTTGCGTTATGAAAGCGGAAAGGAAGCCTTGAAGTAGTCGCGCGTGAAAACGCAACTTGGACAACCGGCTTACCGAACCCGGGTCGCCAGACCCGCATGACCGAGAGAGATGAAACTAAAAACAATCTAAACAAACTGCGGCATGAAAAAGATATTTGACACACTCAGAGAGGCTCTGCGAAACTTGGGAGGAGAATTCCGTCCTGCGCTTCAGCCCGTGCCGGTTCCGGTGAGGAGGGGACGTTTCTAAATGATTCATAAAGATCATAGTCCGGAGGAAAGTCGGGATGTGCTGGCCGGGTTGTTGGACACTACGGCCGGAAGCCGGGGGCTACGACAGGTCGTGGCGATCGGATGCGTCCTCAACATTTTCCTGTTCCTTCTCAAAGTTGGCTCCGGCTGGTTTGGCCATAGCGATGCGTTGATGGCCGATGGCTTTCATTCCTTGGGAGACTTCTCGATGGACATCGTGATGTTCCTCTTCCTTGGCATATCCGTTAAAAAGGCAACAAAGGAATACACCTACGGATATGGCAAATTTGAGACATTTGCATCCCTGATAGCCTCAGCCCTGATTGGGGCTATCGGCATAACGTTGATTGTCGAGGCTGCTGAACGGATAGCAGCCTATAGCCAAGGGGCCGTGCTTGAACAGCCTGAAGCCTGGACGCTCATTGTCATTCTCGTGGCGATGCTGGTGAAGGAAGGGATGTACAGATTTTATGACCGTTCCGGCAAAAGATTAGGGTCAGCCGCCCTTCGGGCATTGGCGCTTCATCATCGCACGGATGCATTTGCCTCCGTTGCGACATTAATCGGAGTTGGATGTTCGATTTTCTTTGGCGAGAAAATGAGGATTCTTGACCCAATAGTCACCCTTCTCCTTTCGGCATTAATAGTAGTCTCTGCTATAAGATTATTCCTTCCCGCCTATCGGGAACTGCTCGAGAAAGCGTTGCCCTCCGCAATAAGAGAACGGACTGAAAAGGAACTTTCCGGAGTGGAAGGAGTCAAGGGGATAGAATATCTACGCACCCGACGTAACGGCAGATACTTTATCTTTGATGCCGGAGTAAAGGTCGGTTGCAAAGTGTCTATCGGAGAAGGAAGAGCCATAGCAGAAGAAATTGAAAAAAAGCTTGCTTCCTCTTTCTCAAACCCTGTGATGGTCACGGTCAGTCTTTTCCCGGCTGATTAACCGCTTGTTTGGTCTCCGGGTATTTTTCATTCCACGGATGTTCAGCTTGCTTTCGCTCGCTGTGGATGGCCACGGAAGGATGGAATTATTAGCTGGGATTTCATGTATTTGATTGAAACTTAGACGGTAGTAGGGACGCGATACATCGCGTTCACAGCAAAATATAATTGCGTTTCTCAAAATTTTGATTCTCATACCGCGACTCCATCTCGCTCAGCATGAGCGGAATTATCCGATTCAAAATGTTAAAAAGGTGTACTTAACAAAACTTTCCATTGAAACATTTTGTTACCTCGATAAAAATAGGTAACTTTGCCGCCGATGTGACCTCCCACGCTTCCCGTAGACCAGCGCACCCGGGGAGGTCTTCGAGTTTTTATATGGCAGATTCCGAAAAAATTGACTATAACAACCTCTTTGCAGAGCTATCATTTGTTGCGTATATTCTTAACATCATTAGCCCTGGCAACGAGTTTAAGACCAATATCAAGCGGCTGCTCAAATCCGATTGCCGCCTCCTTTCGCTTAAAGATATGGGATTTCCCAAGAATTGGCAATCCCTCCCGGTATGGGTCTAATTCCGCACCGCAAATTTTTATTCTCAAGAATTGACGGTTTAAGATTATTAAACAAGGGAGATCAATTCTTGCTCACCCCTGACATTGTCTTTGTACATTCATAACCGAAGAGCGAAAATAAGGCAGTACTTCCCAAAAGGAACTGATTTTCCGCAGGTGACAGAGCAGCAAGTGCAGGAAGTGATCTCAAAAATCAACCGTCGCCCAAGGAAAAAGATTAATTTTTTTCCCTGTCAAAAAGTTTTTCCGGAGTATTAAATAAATTTGCACTTGCTTGTTGAGAGTAGGCAGGAAATATAGAACTCTTATTTTGTAGATTTATTGAAATAAAATTCGTAACTTTGTAGATAAAAAATAACGAAACGAATGAGTGTTGAGCTTTCCAGCATTGCTGAAATCAACGCAGCAAAGGCATTGATCCTACCAGCTTTCTCGTCAGTCAATCTTAGGGACATAAAGGACAAAGTCAAGTCTCTGTTAGGATTGATTGGCAGGGATGGTATTTTTGATGAATATACTAAACACGACATCAGTCATATTGATGGCATGTTGACATCTTTAGAGTATATTATTCCTGACACTGTTAAAAAGCAACTATCAAGTGCTGACTGGCTTTTGATAGTTTTGTCTTTCTACTTCCATGACCTAGGGATGTTGGTAACAAAACAAGAATATAAAAATAGAGATCAATCTAGGGAGTTTCAGAAATTTCGCAGTAAATATCTGGGGGATGCTTATAATGTTGCATCACTTTCTGCTTTATCTTCAGAACAACAAGAAAGATTTATATTTCAAGAATATGTAAGAAGTCATCATGGAGATCGCGTATATAATTGGATTTTGGATGAAAATAGTCCGTTCGTTTCCTATGATTCCGAGGTCACCAAAATTGTTGGGGAATTAGTAAAAAGTCTTCCCGCATTATTCAAGGTGGATTTAGCAAAGGTTTGCCAGAGTCATTCTTTAGATGATCTGGATGACTTTGATAAATACAAAGTCTCCCAATCTTATGGTGTAACTCCGCAAGAAAAGGCCAATGTCTTTTATGCAGCTCTGATTCTTAGGACAGCCGATCTTCTTCATATTACCCAAGATAGAACCCCAAACATTGAATATAGAATTATAGCCCCTACGAATCCAATTAGTCAAGAAGAATGGGCAAAACAACGTGCAGTTGCCAGTGTAACTGCAAAGATTCCCGTAGATGAAGAAGGCAATAAGTGTCCTGATCATCCAAGAGATACATTGGAGGTCAATGCATATTTTGAAGACGAACGTGGATTTTTCGCACTGATAGAATATCTAAAATACGTCCGGTCTCAGTTGAAGCATAGCTTTAGACTCAATGAGATTGCTAAGAAAAAACACGCTTCTTTATATGACTTTCCATGGAAAGACATTGATGACTCGTCTATACAAACAAAAAATTTCGAGCGTAAACAACTATCGTTCACTATAGACCAGAACAAAGTTTTGAGCCTTTTAGTAGGAGAAACTCTCTATAATAATCTCTCGGTATCCCTTCGTGAGTTATCACAGAACGCGATAGATGCAGTAAAGGTTAGAAACTATGAATTGCATTCAACATCTACTTCGGGTGAATCAGAGTGTTATTCTCCTAAGATCAAGGTGCATTGGGATGAGACTTCCCGGGAATTGATTATAATGGATAATGGCACTGGAATGAATCTTGATATCATTGAAAATCACTTATTGAAAGTTGGATCCTCAAGATACCAAGATCCCGAGTTTCAAAAACAACATCCTGGTTACAATTCAATTAGTAGATTTGGAATCGGTCTCCTTACGTGCTTCTTAATTGCCGATGATGTGGACATTTTGACAAGCATGAATGCGGAGGACAAACCATTGTTGCTGAAAATTAGAAATGTCCATGGTAAATATCTTCTTAAACATGGTGTAGAAAAAAATTCTAACCTAAAATTGCTTGAAGATGTCGGCACATCAATAAAACTGAAAGTTCGTCCAAATGTTAAGGATTTTGATCCTCTCAAAATCCTTCGATATTGGATTTTAATTCCTCAATGCGAATTTGTATTTGATGCTGGAAAAGAAGAAGTCAAAATAGGATTTGATTCTCCTGCAGCATTATTGCATAACCTCATTGAGTCTGTTGTTCCTCAACCGGATAGAGTGAATTATAAAGTCTCAGAATATAATGATGAAGGTATCGATCTTTGTGTGCTATTAAAACACAATTCATTCTTAAGAGAGTGGTCTATGGTGGAAGCTTCAAGTTGGATTGACTTAAGCCATTATCCTATCACTCCCATTGGAATTAGCATTGAAGGAATTCGTATTGATTCCAATACCCCCGGCTTTGTAAACAAGCGTTTTATCTCATACGCAAATATGACAGGAGAGAAAGCCCCTAAAACAAATGTCGCACGTTCAAATATTAACTCCAGCAATTTGGAGAAAACACTAGAGATCATTTATGCTCTCTATTTAAAAAATATAACAGAAGAACGAGAAAAATTATGTAAAGAATTCTCCATTACATGGGCAGC
This sequence comes from uncultured Sangeribacter sp., assembly GCA_964480745.1. Taxonomy (GTDB): domain Bacteria; phylum Bacteroidota; class Bacteroidia; order Bacteroidales; family Muribaculaceae; genus Lepagella. The sequence goes on from CAYZQA010000026.1 coordinate 28,844, forward strand.
TGATGAATCTGATTGGTTGCTAACAAATTTTCTATCCCGCAGAAATAATGGGGTAAATGTTGATTTCTCCAATAAAGAGTTGTTAATAAGGAAACTCTGTGAGATTCCGACTATGCTAATCGAAAGTCAAGGAGAACGTCAATTTGTTTCAATTAATGATCTTAAAGCGAAGGGGCATTATTGGACGATTGAGAGTGAAGCTTTTGATTCTGCCAATAAACTTCTCAAAGAAATTAAATCCAATAAATCTGTAGTTTCTATTTTAGATGATCTCTATAATGCAGAAAATGCAAATTTGGGAGATATTGATTTCCTTTTAAATAAAAGACGTTTTCATAATTTAATTGATAGTATTCTGCTTTCTGAATTCCAAATCTCAGATCTTAGGGTTGTCTCTGACCAACGTCGCCTTGATATTAAATGGGAAAAGTTTATAGGGGAGACGTATTGGTTAAGAATTCCAAAGAGAAGGGATATGCACAATGATTCAGATGCATGCTTTATTCAATTGCATGATATAGATTTTAGCGCACCTATTCCTTACGATGGCATCAAAAGCACTTATGGGTTAATATTACTATATAATTCACCAATAACAAAATTCATTGCGGAAGCAGCTAATATTCTAAATCTCCAAAATGAAGATGAATTTGCTGTTCTTTCAGACATATGTTATCTAGTACAATTAGCATTGTCAAACAAGCTCAGAAAATCTGATTGGCTACAACAAGTAGAGAAAGTATTTGATCGGAGGAATAATCCGCAATATCATGAGTTTGCATTCAGTAAAATTTCACTTGATAAACTAGTTGAAGCATGTGAGAAAAGTGAATTTAAGCTCTATGATACATCAAAATGGTATCGTTCCTCAGAGGGTTACCAATGGATAGAAAACCCTTGGTAAACCTATCAATTAAGATTTTATTTCTGTTTCAGAAAGGCAGATCTAGTCCATATTTAAAATCTGGTTCATTGGTATAATCGGCTGATTGGATATAGGATAGATCTGAAATTCTTTGAATATATGTCTGTTTTATCTGTGGTTGAGAGATTTCAAGTCTTCGAGCTTTTCCGAGATTGATAAAATCCAATTCCTGCTCAATACCTAAGAATCTTCGACCACATAAATTGGCGGCTATACCAGTTGTTGATGACCCTGCGAAAGGATCAAGAATCCAATCGTATTCATTAGTGCTAGCGAGGATGATGCGAGTTAGAAGAGCTAAAGGCTTTTGCGTAGGATGCTTGCCACATGACTTCTCCCAACGGCCTATTGCCGGGAGACGCCACACGTCCGTCATCTGCTTGCCTTCATTAATAGCCTTCATCAGCTCGTAATTATACTTATGAGGCACCTTTGGGCACTTACGCGCCCAAATGATAAACTCCGTTGAGTATGTAAAGAAACGACATGATATGTTTGGTGGTGGATTTGTTTTGGCCCACGTAATAACATTAAGAATCTTATAGCCAAGTTCGGTCAGTACATTCGCTATAGAAAATATGTTATGATGAGTGCCGGAGATCCAGATAGTTCCGTTCTCCTTTAACTTCTCACGACATAAAGATAACCACTTTCGGTTAAACTCCATTATAGATTCCGGGGTGCCACCTTTGTCCCATTCTCCTTTATCGACACACACTACCTTTCCAGCCTGATAACTTATTCCTCCATTGGAAAGAAAATAAGGTGGGTCGGCGAATATCATATCGAATTTAAAATCAAATTGAGGGAGCACGTCAAAACAGTCACCATGCACGATGGTGAAGGCTCTGTCGTTTGATTTGTAGAAAGCTTTTATCATTTCTTAACGGCAGATAAATCCAAATTCGGAATTATTTGAGTATTAGTGTAGTTCTTCTTATAATAGAAAGCTCTTCTTCGCGCTCGAATTAATCCTCCCTTTCCATCGGGAGCATCCGTTTTATCTTGATTATTTGCACCTTTGGTTTTGGGTTCTAGATAGACACCCATTGAACATGAAAGTTTGTCTGCATCGCCACGTTTGATATATGATTGTATTTCTTCCCAATCTGTTTTGAAAACTCCATTTTGAACATCTGATGGATGATCGAGAAAATAATCAACAATTACGTAATCATCCTGTGGCTTAGATACGCCATTAACCTTTGCGAGATAAACGACCCAAAAAGTTAGATTGATTTTACTTCTTAGTTTAGCTGTTTCCCATGTTTCTTTCGCAACCTCACAATAATTAATCATTTGGATTGCAGTAGGTTCTTTAGCCTTTATAGAACCATCCCTATTTATTTGTAATGGCAAAATTTTAATCTCGCAGCCTATTTGCGGTATATCAGCTTCATCTCTATTGTTATTTTCTATGCCAAGTAAATTCTCTACAATTAATCCAGATGCGCCTTTCTTCATCTTACATTTATCACCAATAAACAGAGATTCTTTAATCTCTCCTATTGTTTTCCCTTTTGCGTTGGTGACTATATTAAAAAGAGGAGTAAGAACCTCTATAACTTTACTACTAATCATTTTTTATTCTAGATATAAATTCTTGGATGTTTGTAAGATTATACACACTCGGAATATGAGCAAAAGCTTCTTCAAGTTTATTGCGAGCCGACTCCCATCCGATGCCATCAGTTATCCAAACGAATTCAAAACCGGGAACAGCATTGATTTTCGGTGCAAGTTCAGAATATGAACGAGCCACCTCGTTGAGTTTAGAACCTCCTCCTGTATAGAAGTTCGCCTCTATCAGATAGGTCTTGCCTTTCGTTTTGACAACAAAATCAAATCTCTTATTGTCTGCGCCCAATGCCCTAACTATCTCAGGAAACTCTGTATAGTAGACTTCTTGTTCATATGAGACACCATGTTTATCAAAGATGTTAGCCACAAGCTCCTCCATGATATGTCCGCCTCTGTTTTTACGAGCATTGGAATCAAGACCAACTT
>CAYZQA010000027.1:0-31153 GCA_964480745.1 uncultured Sangeribacter sp.
TCTTGGAAAGCATAGATAGAGAAGCATGACGCGGCGATAGCCACCTTAGAGCCTGAGCGCAAGGTGACGAGCAAATCGTCGCGTAACGTCTTGTCTACATTATTTATGATTTCCATATCCTCTTACAAAGTTACAAATTTGTTTTGAGATACTGAATACTGAGAGGGGATAATAGGAGAGGGAGCGCCGCACGACTGTCGGCACTCCCTCTTTAAGGCTGATAGGAATTTTTACCAGATGATTACGCGCTCGGATTCGGGACGGTACATCTTGTCGCCTTCCTTGACATCAAATGCCTTCATGAAGGGTTCGAGGTTGCGGACCGAGACGTTCACACGGTTGATGCCCATCGAGTGGGGATCCTGCATCGTCAGACGGCGCACTTCCTCATCGCGAATGTTCGTAGCCCAGAGATTCGCAAAGTTCATGTAGAATACCTGCGTCGGATCGAGACCGTCGATGAGTGCTTCCTCAGACGTTACATCAACCCCTTTCTTCTTCTGGGAATCAAGCCATGCAGTGTAAGCTACGCGAAGACCACCCTGGTCGGCAATATTTTCGCCAAGTGTGTATTGTCCGTTTGCATGGAGTCCGGGAAGGAGTTCAACTTCGCTGAACTGGTTGACCAACCCCTGAGTCAATTCCTGGAACTTCTCGGCATCTGCCGGCGTCCACCAGTTGACCATATTGCCATCTGCATCAAAGTTACAGCCCTGATCGTCAAAACCATGGGTCAACTCATGGCCGATAACAACGCCGATTCCTCCGTAATTCTCCGCATCGCTCGCATTCGGATCGTAGAAAGGAGCCTGCAGAATACCGGCGGGGAACACGATCTCATTGTTAAGCGGATTGTAGTAAGCATTGATAGTCTGAGGCGTCATTCCCCATTCCTTGCGGTCAACAGGCTTGCCCCATTTCTCAAGCTGACGGTCGTAGGCCCACATACGGGCTGCATGAATGTTTTCCCAGTAGGAGAGGGAAGGATCAACCACTAACAACGAATAATCTTTCCACTCGTCGGGATAACCGATCTTGACCATGATAGAATTAAGCTTCTTCATAGCCTGGACCTTCGTGTCGTCGCTCATCCAGGGGAGATTGATGATATGCTTTCCAAGCGCGTTGCGGAGATTCTCCACAAGCCCCTCCATATATACTTTGGAACTTTCGGGGAAATATTCTTCAACGTAGAGACGGCCTATACCTTCGCCCATGACGCCCTCAACCGTGCCGAGAGCTTTTTTCCATCTTGGGCGCTGCTGCTTAACGCCGCTCATGACTTTGTTGAATTCGAAAGACGCATCAGCGAAATCATCGCTCAGATAGGGAGCCGCAGCGCTGACATACTGCCAGAGGTAATAGTCTTTCTTTTCGCGATCGCTAAGAGATTTAAGGAGATTGTCGGCCTGTTTGACAGTGTTGAGCTCTGTGACGATGAGAGTCTCCGGAGCGTCGATGTTGATGTCCGACAGAATCTCTGCAACGGGAATGGAGCTGTATTCTGCCTGAATCTCAGCCAACGTGCGGGGATTATACATGGCGGGGATATTGCGGCTCTGCTCGCGCGTCCAAGTAGAATCAGCGAGAAGCGTCTCCACTTTCATGACATTGTTAGCGATGCGCTTAGCGTCTTTCTTCGAATAGCCGCAAAGCTGCATATCCTTCTCGATGAGGGTCCGGTAGGCGTCGCGGATCTCCTTATTCTTCTTGTCGTTGAGAAGATAGTAATCGCGGTCGCCCATTCCGAGGCCGGTCGAAGAAAGATACATGGCATAGACTTTGCTGTTGGCGAGGTCTTCCATCGGTCCGACCGAGAAGAAGGGAGCGCCATAGTAACGGTGCATCCACCTTAGCAGTCCGGGCATTTCCGAGGAAGTCGTGTTCTCAATTTTTGCAAGATCTGCCTTGATAGGGGAGGCTCCGCGCTTGTTTCGCGTGACGGAATCCATTCCCTGTTCATAGAGAGTTGCAATCTTGAAGGCGTCGGTCCCGGGTTTGGGATTCGTGGCAGCCAATCCGGTTACGATTCGCTTCACACGATGATCGCTCGAATCTGACAGGATGTTGAATTGCCCGTAGCGGGAATACTCCGCTGTCAGGGGATGCTCATCCATCCATTTCTTGTTCACATGGTGATAGAAGTCCTCTTTCGGCGAAATCGAATTGTCAATTCCATTGCCATCAAGACTCTTCAGGTGCTCCTGTGCTGACATGGAAAAAGCTATCGCTCCCATTGCCAGAAACATTGCAGAAGTTGTGATCTTCATGATGAGTTGTTTAAAGTTAAATGTGTTGATTAATATTGCGTTTATTATATTTCTTTTTTACTTGGATTCCTCAATGAAAATGAGCTTGTCAATCAAAGTCTTGGCCTTTCGCTCTGTTTCATACCATTCATCGTCGGGATCAGATTTTGGAGTGATTCCTCCCCCGGAGATGAGCGTCACTCCCCAGGGATAAATTTTCATTACCCGGAGGTTGACAAACAGCTGGAAATCTCCGTTCTCAAGCAGCGGACCGCAATACCCGGAATAATACTCCCTTTCGGTAGCATCTTTTCCGTAGGTTCTCAGCCCCCATACGGCCGGAGTCGGGGATAAAGTGTCGGCGAAATCCAATAGGGAGGTGTCGGTATGATTGGCGGCTGAAGCTGAAATAATGGTGCAGAGATGTTCGACGGGCCCCGCCTTTTTTGTAAAAGTATGGGAAATCTCCGGTTCAAAACCTGCGCCATGGAACTTTTCGACGATATATCTGCTGACAACCCCTTGTTCCTCAAGATTCTTGACATCCCAATCCTCGGACGAATTAGCCGGACGAGTCCCTGCCAAGGCCATTGACGTTATCCTCTCCTTATCAGATGCCAACAGGAGCTCGGGGGTTGCGCCCATCCACACTCCCCCTCGCGAATCGTTAAAGCAGTAGATGAAAGCGTCCGGGTAAGCCTCACAAAGGTGGAGGAATGTCGCGGAAGGGTCCAACTCCTTTTCTACAACGATCCTCTTCCAGACAATTGCCTTTTCAAGATTAAGACTCCCCAATTCTTTGATTGTGGATTCCACTTCTTTTTTATGTTCTTCCCGAGAAGTAGATTTTTGCAGCCTGTCAGTTTCAAAGTTGCTCTGATAGGCCTTAATAATTTCTGATAAGGAAGCGATGTCGAAAGATTCAGTGGCCCGGATGCTTTCTCCTTCTGATTTCGGATCGTAAGGATGAACATAAAAGACTCTGCCGGCCGTTCGTGGGTCCGGGACTCTGCGAATTCCCGTAACTATCCCGCGGTTATTTCCCGGCAACTTATATGCAAAGAAACGTGTGGATGAGGCTATATTTTCAGTGTTCTCCATCTTCATTATACTTCCTCCTCTTATTATATTTCCTCCGCTTCAAGATCAAGGGCATAGATGTCAGTGATCTCGGCATTCACAAAATCCCCAACCTGCGCTGCTGATTCATAAAGGGTATAGATATGATCGACATCCGGACTGTCAAATTCGGATCGGCAGGTCCTCGTCCCGTCTTCATTGACCTCATCGACAATAAGTTTTATCTTGTTGCCGATCGACCGACGGTTTCGTTCAGTCTCCAATTGCTCAGTCAGACTCAGCAGACGCTCCAGCCGCTCTTCCTTTACGTCGGCAGGAACGGTGTCTCCCAGATTCTTGGCTGCGTATGTGTCATCCTCCTCCGAGTAAGCGAAGGCTCCTATGCGGGCAAAATCTTGCGTCCTGACAAATTCGAGCAACTCCTCGAAGTCTTCATCTGTCTCTCCCGGAAAACCGACCATGAGAGTCGTCCGGATCCGAATTCCCGGCACTCGCCTTTTTATCTCTTCGAGAAGTTCGAGAGTCTCCTGCTTGGTGATATTCCTTCTCATTGCCTTCAGCTGCGGATCGGAAATATGCTGAAGGGCAATGTCGAGATATTTGCAGACATTGGGCCGTTTGGCCATGACGTCGAGGACTTCCATAGGGAAATCGGCCGGATAGGCATAATGGAGTCGAATCCATTCCACTCCTTCCACATCGGCCATCCTGTCTATGAGCTCAGCAAGCGCGTGGCGCCCATACAGATCCAGCCCATACGAGGAAAGATCCTGCGCAATGATATTGAACTCCTTGACCCCTCGGGAAACGAGATCCTTTGTCTCCTCGAGGATCTCCTCTATCGGTCGGGATTTATGTCTGCCCGTGATAAGCGGAATCGCACAGAAAGCACAGAACCGGTTGCAACCCTCCGATATCTTCATATAAGCATGATGGGGGAGGGTCGTAAGCGTTCGTTCCCATTCTTTAGTTTCCTTCTGGATTGGGGAAGGGGTCGGCAGGGAATCAATGAAAGCGTTCCAGTCGAACTTGCCGTAGAAACAATCTATTTCCGGCAACTCTTTCTGAAGGGTTTCCCGGTAGCGTTCCGTGAGACAGCCCATAGCCATGATTTTGCCTATCTCCCCGGCCTCCTTCATCTCTCCGAGACCGAGGATCATGTCGATGGATTCCTGTTTTGCGTCCGCAATGAAGCCGCACGTGTTGACAACGACATATTCTCCGCTTGGGGTCTCGGGGTCATGGCTGACAGTGTAGCCTTTATCACTCAGACGCCGAATGAGCCTCTCCGAATCAATCAGATTCTTGGAACAGCCCATTGAGATGATGTCGATATGATTTTTCTTATAGCCCATTGGTCTCACGCTCCTTTGAATGTGGTCAGATTGCATTCCCGAACAGAGACCTGACGAATTCTGTCGGATGGAATATCTGGATATCTTCCATTCCTTCGCCAAGGCCTATATATTTTACAGGAATCTTGAATTGGTCGGAAATGCCGATCACGACGCCCCCCTTTGAGGTTCCGTCGAGTTTCGTTATGGCGAGCGCATTGACGTCTGTGGCGGCGCTGAACTGCTTGGCCTGTTCAAAGGCGTTCTGGCCCGTTGAGCCGTCAAGGACAAGGAGAATCTCCTGCGGCGCATCAGGAACGACCTTCTGCATCACGCGCTTCACCTTTGTCAGCTCATTCATCAGGTTGACCTTATTATGAAGGCGACCGGCCGTGTCGATGATCACGACATCGGCCCCATGGGCCTTGGCATAGCTGACCGTATCGAAAGCAACGGCAGCGGGGTCGCTGTTATGCTGCTGCTTGATCACGGGGACACCAATGCGTTCTCCCCAAATGCAAATCTGCTCAATGGCGGCAGCCCTGTATGTGTCGGCCGCGCCGAGCACAACGTTATAACCGGCCTGTTTGTATTGATAGGCCAATTTGCCTATCGTTGTCGTCTTCCCGACGCCGTTCACGCCAACGACGAGAATAACGTAAGGAGTTGATGAGCCGGCGGGAATCTTGAAATCTTCCGTCTCATCGGCGTCTTCAATCTTGGCGAGGAGATCGGTGATCTCTTCGGTCAGCATCCGGCGTAACTCTTCGCTGCCGACATATTTGTCCCTGGCAACGCGCTCTTCGAGGCGTTCGATGATCTTGATGGTCGTGTCGGTCCCGACATCGCTTGTTATAAGAGCGGCTTCCAGATCGTCAAGCAGGTCTTCATCGACTTTGCTTTTGCCTGCTATCGCATGCGTGATTTTGCTCCATACTCCCTCCTGGGTCTTCTGGAGACCGGCATCCAAAGTTTCCTTCTTCTTCTTCGAAAAAAATTTCTTGAACATCTTGTTTGTTATAGCCGTTCCGGAGATTCCTCCGAAATCCTTTCTTTGTTCCCCAAAATTACAATTTTTTTGAGAGATATAAAAATTCGATGTTGTCAAAATACCCATGACAACACCGAATTTGTGATTTAATCCTGTGTGAAATTTTATGAACCGGGTCCCTGTGTCTCAGATTCCGATTCCTCCGCCTCCCTTGCTGGATGTGCTTGAGGCGTCTGTGTTGGTCAGATCCAAACCGCTTTGCTTGGCTTTTTCCTGAAGATGTCCGAATTTCCACGTCAGATTGATCCCGACATTCCAGTTCAGCCCTTTCCAGGAGTTTCGCTGTGTCCAGTTGTCGCCAAATTCATAACTGTATCCGCCGCTGTATTTGGTGAGGAAGTTGGAGGCGTTTATGGCTATGTTCAGTTTTTTATCCTTGAGGAAGTCCCTGCTGATTCCAAGACCGTAGTAGTACCATCCTCCGAAATATCCGTTAAGGTTGACGAGATGGAGCGTCTGTCCACCGTAGGCTGTAAATTTGACTGCGCCCGGCCCTTCATACATCCAGTTAGCGCCGTAAGCCCCTCCCCATCCGGAATTGTGCTTTCCGATTTTGGGAGCGTCAATATCAACGTAGGTCACGTATCCATTCACGTTGAGGCTCATTTTCGGAGTTATGTTGAAGTTGAGGAATCCTGAAAGACGGACATCTCTCTTCTTTCCGTAATTGCCATAAGTGGAGTATTGGATATCCCCCGCACGGACAATCATTTCAGCAATGGTGTTGTTTGTTTGCGAATATTCCAACGAGACATTCCCACCGATGATTCTTCCGAAATTGGAATATGTGAGGGTTACGTTGTTGTGGTGTTCGCTCGAGAGGTCGATGTTACCTTGTCTCACTTCCGTTTCAACGAGCGTCAAACGGAAAGGATTCAGTTGGTCGATCGTCGGTCTGGAAATCCTCATCTGATAGGACAGCCGGAGCGTGTTAGTCGGGGCGAAGCTATAGCTAATCGCTGCATTCGGGACAAGATCATTAAGATGACGACGGAAATTCGAGTAGTCGCCGGTGTGGAAATCCATTCCCATTACGGTGTGTTCATATCTGAGCCCTCCATTGACCGACCAGTTCCCATAATGTCCCGTATAGGAGCAATAGGCCGCATAGACGTCCTGGATCTGATCGGCGATAACAGTGGCTTCTTTTATGACTGTGAGATTGCTGACGTCCGGACCGTTGAGGGATTTGGAGTCCGTCGAGTTCCTTCTGAAGACGCCCTTGACGCCGGCCTCCAGGAGATGATTGTAGCCATGGAAGGGATTTGCATAGTCAACCTGGACAGTGTGTTCCCGGTTGAAGTTGTCTACGCGGGTGCCGCTCGCCGAAGCAAATGTTTCCGAAAGGCTACCGCCCGATTCATTCTCCGACTTCAGGTTCCAGGCATTTTGGCCGAAATTAAAAGCATAGCCCACTATCAGCCGTTGCCCGTCGCTATCGAAGTTGTGGCGCCATGAGGCGTCAGCGGTCGCTCCGCCGTTGGTCAGCGTCCCGTCCAAATTCTGGGAAAACCGACCGTTCATCACTCCGTTCTTATTAAAGACCGAGGTCTCAAACAATCCGTCGGATACTCTTGCCCATAGGCCAAGGTAAGACCCGCCCCACGTGAACAGGTTCTTGTCGTTAGGTTGCCAGGACATTTTCAACCCTGCAGAAACATATCGGAATCCGACACGCTGCCTGGAAGTCTGCTTAAGAAGATAGCTTTCAGGGTCATCATATTGATGAGTTGTTTCCGAACCGATGTTCTCTTGCCAGAGTCCATGGTTATCGGCATAAGCGACATTTGCATCTGCATTGAAATTCTTGACCTTGATGCTCCCGAATGCATTTGCCCCATAGTTGCGGGAGCCGCCGGAGAGACCGATGGAGCCGGCATAACCATCCCGGGTCTGCTTGCGACCCGTAACCAGATTGATTATTCCTGCCGTCCCCTCGGCGTCATATTTTGCTCCCGGCTCCGTGATAACCTCAATCTTGCTCAGGCTTTCCGCCGGCATAGATTTGAGAATCATCGAAGCGTTCGACTGGATGAGACCATTCTCCTTTCCATCCACAAGGATTTTAATCCCGCTGTTTCCATTGACATAGATGTTGTCTTGCCCGTCAACGGAGACCATCGGAACTTTTTTCAAAGCATCCAGGACCGACTGCCCTTTTGAGGAATCATCTTGTTCGAGATCGTATGTGAGAGTCGCGCCGTCTGATTTAATGGCATCCTTCTTTGCAGTCACGACAAGATCATCGAGAATATCATACGTTGCGCCTATCGAGTCCGCGCTTTGCTCCGCTTGAACCGCAGGCTCTTGCGCGCTGGTTAGGAAAACTGGCGAGCCGAGAAGGAGAAATCCGGGAACTATTAATTTTATTCTGTTCATAACTCTGAAAGATATTGGGAATATAAGATCTGGAGTTCTTCAGGGGTGACCCCGAACGAAGCGAGACGCTTCATAAAGTAAGGGGCTTCTTTATCGAAAAAGTCTTTTCTGACCGCCTCCCGAATATGTCTCGGAGCTTCCTCGCTGACGAAATATCCAATTCCCCGTTTATTATAAATCATGTCTTGCTCCTGGAGCCATGAGTAGGCCCGCATTGCCGTATTGGCGTTGACTCCCACGCGCCCGGCGTATTCGCGGACCGATTCGAGCCTTTCGCCCGGGGAATAAACCCCGGAAGCAATGTCTTCCATGATTTTCTCGCAAATCTGCTGATATATCGGTTTATTATTATTAAAATCCATCATCTGAAGATTCCATAAATAACCTTGGAGTGTTTAAGGCGCAGGACTGTCAACCACGCCATAACTACACCAAGAATGTAAAAGACTACCGTGAGGGTTTTTAAAAACACATCTAAACTTGTCGGCCCAAGTTGAATGGCGAAATGGGGGAGGGGGAACATCATCAGGATGCCTGTCAGGACAAATTGTAGAATCCAAATCACGCCGATGCTGATCAAGTAGGAATAGCGCGACCAAAGCATCCCGCCCATGAAGAAATATGTGAAACAAACAAACCATCCTCCGATTGTCAGAGCAATGGCCCATCCACTGTTAGGGTCATCTCCGAGTAGGCTAAGGGGGTTAAAGAACGTTGTCTCCGAAACTTCCCCGAAGCGCGCCCATTCCATGAATGCCTGGCCCACTTCCATTGCAAAATATCCAAGTATGCCTAAAATTGCCCAGCAAATGAGCATTATTACCAGCCGAGGCAACACCTTGCAGGTTGGCGTGGCAGGTGTCATCAGCATTCTTAGTCTTCCTTCCTTTTTCTTCATCTCGGGAAAAGAGAAAGAAGCCACAATCGGAGTTAGGAAGAAATAGAGGAACGTATAGAAGAAAACTGTGCCGGAGCCACCTCCTGAATTGACATAACTGATAAGCATCCCGATCATAAACGTGATGGCAATATATGCAAGAGAGCCATAGATGAGCATTTTGCTTTTTTCAGCCAGTTCCTTGCGAAACATCATTGAGATTGAAGATGTGGTATTCATGATGAAAATCTTTAATCGTTACTTATTCTTCTTGTAAAGTTACTTATTCTTCTTACTGACTCGGATACCTCCGGTTCCGGATGAGTTGGCCGTATAATCGGCAGTTTTCAATCCGCGGATATTGATGTCGCCTGTTCCGGATGAGTTCGCGATGGTTGATCCCGCAGTTCCTTGAACCTCGATGTCGCCGGTTCCGGAGGAGTTCAATCTGAGTCGGGAGCAATCAACTTGTTTTCCTTCGATGTCGCCCGTTCCGGAAGTTTCAAGATTCAGGCTTGTGGCGGAAACGCTGTTGAAATCGATATCGCCCGTTCCATACGTCAGAAGAGCAACCTCTTTTGCTTGGAGTGTGTTGATGGTGATGTCGCCTGTGCCTGACGTGGTCAGGGTTATATTTTCCCCTTTGACGATATTTGACAAAGAAATGTCGCCTATTCCGGTGCTTTCTATCGAGGTTATCGTCGGGCTGGAGACAATGACTTTCGCCGTGATGCTCTGACATTTGAAACCATCCGGGAAACCGACCTTTAAAACTCCATCCGAGACAGAGAGCTTGACGAGATCGGCATACTGTTCAGTCACGATAACCTTGATGTTGTCTTCTCCCTGGGAATACTCGATGTCAAAGAGGTCGTTGGAAATAATTTGGTTGACACTCTCTCCATGATAGACAAGCAGTTTCGTCGGCTCGTCGCTGCTCTTGACTGTATTCTTTATAATCTTGCCCGGATTGATGCATGATGAGAGAAAAATCAAGCTGAGGGCCGGGATAAAAGTAATCTTGGATTTCATAGCGTTGTTGGTTATTTGGATGGGAAGATGTTTTGAATAAATTCCGGTTTTGTCTGGGCCAATTCAAACAGAAGTTCAAGATTGACCTCTGTTTCCGGTTCATTGGTCGGTTCCACTATATATGCTCCTCCGGGAGCCTCGATTGCCAAAATTGCATCTTTGGCCTTCTGCGTGTCGGGAGTGAACTTGAAGCTGAGTTTGTTTGAGATGTCATAGATGCTCTCGTTAAGCAAGACTTTCGATGAATCCATGATTATCACATGGTCTATGATTTTCTCAACATCAAAGACCTGATGAGTTGAGATTATTATAGTCTTATCGTCGGTCATTGCCAAAGACAACGCTTTCCGGAAGCTGCGCTTGGAACTGATGTCAAGACCATTCGTGGGCTCATCGAGAATCAACAGCGAGGTGTTGCAGGCGAGCGCAAAACTCAGGAATGCCTTTTTCTTCTGGCCCATGGAGATTTTTGCCAGATTCATCGAGGAGTCAATTTCAAATAGTTTCAGATAATCCTCGAAGGCCTTTTGATCAAAACGCGGATAAAAAGCGGAATTGACTTCTGCAAATTCGCTGAGTTTCATCCCCGGAAGCTCAAACTCTTCGGGCACAATAAAGATGTCCGACAGAAAATCTTTTTTCCTTTCATATGGGATTTCCCCATTGTAGTCAATCGTGCCGGTGGCCGGTTTGAGCAATCCGCAAAGGAGATAGAGCAGGGTTGACTTCCCTGATCCGTTCCTTCCGAGCAATCCGCATATTGTTCCGCTCTCCAGTTGAAAAGTGAAATTCTTTATCACTGGATTCCCTTTCCGAGCATACGAGAAGGTAAGTTTGTCAGTAGTTAGCATAGTGTATTAGTATATTAGTACACTGCAAAAGTAGAACAAATAATTTAAACACCAAAATAATTTTGAAAAAAATTTTTTGATGAGGTCGCAAAAAAATGAGATGGAATTGAATTGACAATTCCATCTCATTAAAAGTCAAAGACTTGGAAAATCTTATTGAGTAATCAACTGGAAGATTTTATCTCCGGCAGCTGAGAGTCCATCCTTATCTTTTCCACCGGCTTGGGCGAAGAAGGGCTGTCCTCCGCCGCCACCCTTAATAAGTTTAGCAGCCTCACGGACAATCTGGCCGGCGTTGAGACCGCCCTTAACAAGGTCATCGCTCAGGGCGACCGTCAGCAGGGGTTTGTCTTCATTCGCCGTCACGCCGATAAAGGCAGCATGCTCGGGACATTCCCTGCGGATGTTGAATGCGACAGTCTTGACGACATCCGGAATACGGACTCCTACGAGAGTCATTATTTTGATTCCGTTTACTTCTTTTGCGTTCTCTATGCAGGATTTAGTGAGCGATTGGATCCTTTCGGCCATAAATTCCTCAACCTGATGACGGAGCTCTGAATTATCTGAGAGCGCCTTCCTGACAGCCCCTCTGACATCAGCGTTTGAAGATCCCAAAAGATCCTTGACATCGCGGATTGCATCCTCTGCTTCGTTGAGCATTCGTTCTACTCCCTCGCCCGTCACAGCTTCAATTCTGCGGATACCGGCGGCTATGGAACTTTCGTTGACGATCTTCACCATTCCGATGTTTCCCGAATTGGCTACATGCGTTCCCCCACATAATTCGATTGAGGAACCGAACTTGACAACCCTGACCTTGTCGCCATATTTTTCTCCGAAGAGGGCCATAGCGCCCATTTCACGCGCTTCCTGGATCGGAAGATCCCGACATTCTTCGAGAGGCATGGCTTCGCGGATGCGTGAATTGACAAGCTTTTCGACTTTACGGATCTCTTCGGGAGTAACCTTCTGGAAATGGGAGAAGTCAAACCGCAGAACATCCGGGGATACGAATGAGCCTTTCTGCTCGACATGAGTTCCCAACACTTCCCGAAGGGCCTCATGAATAAGATGAGTGGCTGAATGATTGGCGGCCGACCTTTTCCTGTTATCTACGTTTATCTCTGCTATAAATTCCGCTCCGGGATCCGACGGGAGTTCCTTGGCCAGATGGACGGCCACGTTATTCTCTCGTTTTGTATCGAAAATCTCTATCTCGGTTCCATCCGGGGCGCGGAGCACTCCGGTGTCGCCGACCTGTCCACCCATTTCTGCGTAAAAGGGCGTCTTGGAGAGCATGATCTGGTAATAGGATTTCCCTTTTTGGCTTACTTTCCGATAGCGAAGGATTTTAGTGGGGACGGAAGTCTCATCGTATCCGACAAACTCAGTCTCGCCATCAGAAACCTCCACCCAGTCGGCAGCTTCAGTAGCGGCAGCGCTGCGCGCACGCTCCTTCTGCTTTTTCATCTCCTCGTCAAACCCTTTCTGGTCGACATCCATCCCGTTTTCGCGCAGGATCAGTTCCGTAAGATCCAGAGGGAACCCATAAGTGTCGTAGAGAATGAAAGCATCTTTACCGGATAGGGTAGTGTTGCCTTCTTTCTTGGCTTTTGCAATTTCAGCTTCCAAAAGACGTATTCCTTTGTCGAGTGTCCGCAGGAAAGAAGCTTCCTCCTCTTTGATCACCTTCTTGATCAGATCCTTTTGAGCGGGGAGTTCCGGATAAGCCTCGCCCATCTGATCGACAAGTGTGTCAACAAGTTTGTAAAGGAATTCCTCCTTCTGATCAAGGAAGGTGTAAGCATAACGCACAGCTCTTCGGAGGATACGACGGATCACATAGCCGGCCTTTGCGTTCGAAGGAAGTTGCGAATCTGCGATCGAAAAGGCAATCGTGCGGACATGGTCAGCGGCCACACGCATCGCAACGTCGACTTTCTCATCCTCTCCATATTTCTTACCGCTGATCTCGCTTATCTTGGCTATGATGGGGGTGAAGATATCTGTGTCGTAATTAGATTTCTTACCCTGCAGGGCCATGCAAAGACGCTCGAATCCCATTCCGGTGTCGATCACCTTTGCCGGCAGCGGTTCCAGATGGCCGTCTGCCTTCCTGTTATACTGCATGAAGACGAGATTCCAGATCTCGATAACGAGAGGATTATCCTTATTGACGAGGGTCGCACCGTCTATCTTTGCGCGTTCCTCGTCGCTGCGAAGGTCAATATGGATTTCCGAGCAAGGACCGCACGGCCCGACATCTCCCATCTCCCAGAAATTGTCATGACGGTTTCCATTGATTATATGAGACGCCGGGAGATGGCTTTCCCAAATCTTGGCAGCTTCGTCGTCACGGCTTAATCCTTCCGGAGCATATCCTTCAAATACTGTGGCATACAGCCTTGAAGGATCAAGCTTCAGAACATCCACAAGAAATTCCCATGCCCAATCTATGGCCTCTTTCTTAAAGTAGTCTCCGAACGACCAGTTGCCGAGCATTTCAAACATCGTATGGTGATACGTGTCATGACCAACTTCTTCCAGGTCGTTATGCTTGCCGGAAACTCGCAGACACTTCTGACTGTCTGTCACACGCTTGCTTTCCGGGGCACGGTTGCCAAGGATAATATCCTTGAACTGATTCATTCCCGCGTTGGTGAACATCAGCGTCGGGTCATCTTTGAGAACCATAGGCGCGGAAGGCACGACCTTATGGCCTTTCTCTTTAAAGAAATTCTTGAAGGATTCCCTGATTTCTTTGGAAGTCAACATCATATTTGCATTTGGGAGTGCCTTGGAGGCACCTTGATTATTCTTTCTTATGTTCCAATCCTGATCCTATTGTTCGGATACCGAGAACCGTCCCTGCGATTCGATTCAATAGCCAGGCAGAGATTGAATTGCAAAATTACGTAAAATTCGTTAGTTTTGCAACGCATTTGAGCCCCCTCTCCTTACAGATGGCACATGAGGCGAAACATATTCTATCGATATAACCCTGACACCGATAATTTCGAGCGTTATTATCCTTCCTGGAAAGAGCGGTTGCTTTCAGCCGCCCGCTTCCTTCTCGCTGCCGGAGTTATCGGGGTGGCTGTGGCTCTGATAATCTTTTATGCGGTCGAATCTCCTTCGGAGGCTGTCCTGAGGAAGGAAAACTCTTCCTTGAGAAGTCAATACAATATCCTCAGCCGCCGCTTGGACAATTCCCTCAAAGTGATGGAGGATATAAGGAACCGCGACGATAATTTCTACAGGGTGATGATGCAGATGGAGCCGATGAGCCGCTCTCGCCGTTACGCCGGGCTTGACAATGAAACCCGTTACCGGCAACTCCGCCAGCTCCCGGATGAATCCCTTATCACATTGATGACCCAACGGCTTGACCTTTTTGAACGCCAGCTTTACGCCCAATCGCAATCCTTTGACGAACTGAAAAAGCAAGCCGAAAACCAAAATGACAAGCTGGCCCATATCCCTTCCTCAATTCCTCTCGATACGAAAGACCTGACGATAGCTTCCGGATACGGAGTCAGAAGAGATCCGGTCTATGGCGGCCAGGTGTTCCACGAAGGAATTGACGTCGCTGCCAAGGTCGGCACGCCGGTCTATGCGACAGCTGACGGCAAGATTGCCGTGGCTGAGCGACAAAGCGGCTATGGAAACATGATTGAAATCGACCATGGGTATAATTATCGGACCCGCTTTGCCCATCTCAACGAAATCCTTGTGGAAGAGGGAAGCGATGTGAAAAAGGGGGATCTGATAGGTCGGGTTGGATCTTCGGGTAAATCCCTGGCCCCTCATCTGCATTATGAAGTTTGGTTTAAAGAGGAACCCCAGAACCCGGTCAATTTCTTCTTCACTGACCTAACGCCCGAACGGTATGCCGCAATGATTGAGGAAGCCGACAATGCCGGACAATTGATGGATTAATCTGCTTTATAGGAAATGGAAGATTCACGCCTCGCCGAATACGACAAGAAATATTATAAGATTAAGGATGTGGCTGAGATGCTGCAGGTCGCTCAATCGACTTTGCGTTACTGGGAGACGGAGTTTCCGGAATGTGCCCCCCGGCGTAGCGCCACCAATATCCGATATTATACGCCGGAGAACATCGAGACCCTGCGCATTATCAATTATCTGATAAAGGTGAAAGGTCTTCGGATCGAGGCGGCCCGGGAGCAGTTGAGAAATAACCGTTCCAATGTTTCGAGAAGATCTGAGATCCTGAAGATGCTTGGAGAAGCTCGCGAAGAGCTTGAAAATATTTTATCCGCCCTTACTAAGAGAAGATAAAGTCTCAGACCCCTGCTCAGATATTAGAATTGTAATAGGCGGGATTGCCCGTCACATCTTCCCCGATGAAAGAAGGCAAAGGATAATCCCTTCGCGACTGATTTAGTTCCAGCTCAGCAAGTATGAGACCCTCGCGGGAACCGTGAAATTCATCAACTTCCCATCTCCAGCCTTTATAATCCAGAATATATCTGGTTTTCTGAATCATCCCGGGGAGTGCAATCTTAAATAGTTTTTCTGCATCTTCTAAGGGAATTTCATATTCATATTCCTCCCGGGTATCAAATTCGGTCTTCCCTTTGATCGTCAAATATCCATGTTGGTCAATAGTCCGGATTCTGACCGTTCGGAAGGGGTCTTTTGACAGATAGGCCTGACTGATTTCTACCTTCTTAATTGCGTAATCCAAGTAAGATCTGTTCTTCACAAGGTATTTATGCTCTATTTCCTTAGCCATATTAACATTCTTTTAATCTGCCCTTATACGTTAACGTTAGGTTTTTCGTTATATGATATATTTCCGTCCAGGGACTTGCAAAACGTCTTAGGGACTTGCAAAACATCAAACGGAAGAAACGATAGAAATTACACAATGCCTTAGCGTTGTCGAACTATAATGGTAATTGTCGGAAGTTGGATGTAGATTTTATCGACTTCTGAATTAAACATGAAATTGGTGAGAAAATTCCATATCACTTATATTCTCTCCTTCATATTCCCGATTCTTGTAGTAATCTTCATGTGCTTTCTCCCGGAGAAGGCGCAGGGAGCCTCACGCGCGTCCCGTCGCACAGTGGTCGGGAAGGTTGTGGACTCTTCAACCGGCGAACCCCTCAGTCACGTCAATGTCTATTCAAAGAAAGCAAAGGCAGGCACGGTAACGGATGCGCTCGGGGTGTTCAAGCTCTATGTTCCCGTCGGGTCTGAGATAGAGGCCACATCCCTCGGATTTCAGAAACTGACCCATAAAGCTGCAGCATCTGCCGACACTTTGATGTTCCTTCTCGAACCGGCAGACATCGAGTTGGAGGAGTTTGTAGTCAAGCCCAAAAAGAAAAAATATTCAAAAAAGAATAACCCGGCTGTCGAACTCATGCAACGCGTCCGTCATGAGAAAGATTTCCACAACCCTATCCGAGAGCCGGATTATACTTACGACCGATACGAAAAGATTGTCCTCGCCCTCAATGATTATCATGGTTTCGAGGGAGAGGCCGGAGAAAAGTCGAAGAGCGGCATGAAGTTTGTCCGCAACCTTGTGGACACCGCAATATGGACTGGCAAACGCGTCCTCGACATATCGCTGAAGGAGAAATTTGCCACGAGGCTTTTCTCAGACGGAGGTCATGTGAAAAAAGATGTCACGGTCGCTCAGCATAGCAACGGAATCGACAAGGCGTTCGACCAGGACTTTACCCGGACAATCATTGAAGATGCCCTTCGGGAGGTCGACGTTTATGACAATGACATCTATGTCATGCGTTCAAAATTTGTCAGTCCTCTTTCCCCTTTGGCTGCGGATTATTATAAGTTCCACATCGAGGATACCGTCCAGATAGGGAACGAGAGATGCGTTGAATTGTCTTTTGCGCCTCATAATGCGGAGTCGCAGGGCTTCAATGGGAAGCTGTATATTCCGGCGGACGATTCCGTTAAATATGTCCGGCGCCTTACGATGAGGATGCCGAAAGCGACCAATCTCAATTACGTCCAGTCGATTATGATCAGTCAGAATTTTATGCTCGATTCAATCGGAAAGAGTCATAAGGTGCTCGACGACATGATCGTGGAACTAAAAATCATCCCCGGCACCCCATCTTTCAGCGCAACCCGTCAGACGCGTTATGACAATTTCTCCTATGAGAAAAGGGAAGACCTGTCGGATTATTACGACAAGATCGGTTCTGTGTTTGTTGTGGATGAGGCTGAAGAGAGAGACCAGGATTTCTGGACCCCGCGCCGCTTTGTCCCTCTCTCGTATGCTGAAAGTCAACTGGCCGGCGATCAGTCGCCATTCCGTCAGAACAAGCTTTTATATTGGGGCGAACAGGCCCTGATACTGATAGTAAAAGGTTACATAAAGACCGGCAAGAAGAGTAAATTTGACATCGGCCCGATCGACACATTCCTTAGCTACAACAAGCCGGAAGGATGGCGCATCGGCGTCGGAGGAATGACTACGGCCAATCTTAATCCCCACTGGTTTGCTCGTGGATATGTCGCTTACGGAACGCGCGACCATAAATGGAAATATGGGGGAGAAGTCGAATATTCTTTCAATGCCAAGAAATATCATACCCGGGAATTCCCAATGAACGGGATCAGACTGTCATATTCCTACGATGTGGACAAGCTGGGGCAGCATTACCTTACGAACTCCGCGTCCAATCTCCTTAATTCCATAAAGAGACGGGAAAGCGATATGTTCACCTATCGTGAGCTGGCACAGATTGAATATAACAAGGAATGGCATAACAATCTTTCTTTGCTTGCCGGCTTTAGATATGACCGTCAGGAAGCAACCCCATTCGTATCCTTCACTAATGGGCTTGGACAATCAATACCGAACTACTCCAATTCTGTTTTGAAACTCCAGTTGAGGTATGCTCCCGGCGAACGATACGTCCAGACTAATTCCAGACGTCTGAATGTCAATCGAGACGCATTGACCCTTCTCCTTACCCATGAATTTGGACCAAAGGGACTTTTGGGGGCAGATTTCACGTTTAATGCCACTGAGTTCTGCGTTCAGAAACGTTTCTGGTTGTCTGCGTTCGGTTATACCGATATCATCGCCCGGGCCGGTAAGATCTGGAGCAAAGTGCAATTCCCGGCCCTCTTCTGGCAGAATGCCAATTTGGCCTACACGATGCAATCGGAAACTTACGCTCTCCTAAATCCTATGGAGTTCGCAATGGACCAATATGCTTCTCTTGATTTCACTTATTTCCTGAATGGACTAATCTTCAACCGTATCCCATTCATTAATAAGGCCAAACTCAGGGAAGTGATTTCTTTCAAAGGTTTTGTGGGCCATCTTTCCCGTAAGAACAATCCGGAATATAATGAGGACCTGTTCCGCTTTCCGGAGGGAGCCCACACCGAACCCATGGGCAGAAAACCATATATGGAAATTGGTGTCGGACTGGATAATATCTTCACCATCCTTCGTCTTGATTATGTCTGGCGTCTGACTTACAGGGATCGTCCCGGGATTGACAAGAGCGGTCTGAGGTTTTCCCTTCACTTCAATTTCTGACCCTGTTGGGGCAGAAGTTCGATGGATGACAATATCCGTCCACCATTTCCAGGATTGCGACGATAGCTGAAATAGGCATATTTCCCGTCCAATCTTTTAGTCGCCATTGTGCAATCCGGATTTTTCAGAATATTCTTAGAAAGTAAGCCGCATTTCTCCAACAGGGAAACGTTAATTCCCTGAAGGTCGAGATGCGGCTTTTTCCCTTCCCCATTTGGATAATGAACGTGCATGGAGAACCCCGCCTCTTTAAATCGGTTGGCCAGCTCAGTGCTTACCTCATAGGCCTCCATGCTGATGGATGGACCGAAAAACGCACGTATATTCCCTGGATCAGCACCATTTTGCATAAGAATATTGACGGCTTTTTCTACTATTTTGCCAATTGTCCCTTTCCAACCGGCGTGAATTGCAGCAGCGCCCCTGACATCCGGAGCATAAAGAAGGATTGGCACGCAGTCGGCCGTCACTATCCCAATTGGCAGGGATTCTTGGAAAGTCACCAGAGCGTCCGTATCGGGAAACCTTTCATCAGCGCTTATGACAATCCCTGCGTTGGTTGAATGCGTCTGCTCGGGAGTGACTGCAAAAGCTTTTATGACTGCCGGATTCGCGTCTTCTTCCACATTTTCCGGCACTGTTATTCTTACGCTTATTCCTTCCTCATCTCGGGCGCGCACAATAAGCCCCGGATTCATTCTCAGTTCATAAGACCGAAAGGTTGCATCCTTCATTCTGTTGTTCTCTAATTTAATTGCCAATGGATTCATTGGGTATGGAGGGTAGAAACGCTAAACCGACTGGATAGCTTGTTTTTTAAGCATTCCGGGCACAATCACGGAATGACGCACATCGAGTTTATAGCTGTTCAGTTGACCAACCGACAATTCCGTGGCATCCGGAATGTCCGGAATGTTTATTTCTCTAAGCTTAGTTTTCATTTGTATAAGACTTTAGGAATTTCATTAACTGATGGAAGAGCAGCACAACTGTGACATAGCCGACGAGAAGTGCAATTCCTCCCCAATGGAAAGGGGAGATCATGTTAAACGCTCCTCTGAACAAGTAACAGAAAAAGAGAAGCCAAAGAGTCAGCTGAGTGGTTACGCAGAGAGTGCACCATTTTTTGGCCACAAATTTCTGATAGCTAATACTCCAGATAGTGTAGGGAAGGCAACACGCATTAAATAATGCCAGATATCCTAAAAGTTCCGGGAACAGTAAAAGCGTAGCCAAACTGACCGAGAAGTACCCGAATCCGACTTCACTCCAGCTGAACACACCAAAGAGCTTCGAAGCGTCTGTCTTCAGGATATCATCACATCCCCCTTCCTGCAGGATGCCGCATATATTATCTGCATGGCGGTTATGAATATTGAGCGACTTCTGAACAAGGAGGAAAGTCACGTAGAGTCCAACCAAATTAAACGACACCAACAGAATTGACCAGATATTGTCATAGAGCCCTCTTGTAATGAAGAAATAGGAGAAAATCAACAATGCTCCAATCCCCAGTCCCCATTTTGACAAAGTTTCTAATGTGGATTCAAAATGGTGCTTCCTATAATCTGGCTCAATTGAGTTTTTATCGGGAATGGCAAAGAAAGCCATTCCGTCCCATGCCGCAAGAAACTCTTCCGCACATGTCGTCTCCTCCTCTCCCTCGCTTATGTAAGTTATCTCCTTCGGCGTAATTTCCTTAATTATAATCAATCCTGCCGGCGTGGCGGCTATAAAGGGGGTGGGAAGTTTTGGCAGAATCGCAGAACGCTCCTCTTCAGGAATTTCAATGCCTTTCGAGTCTATCCCGTATTCCTGTAAAAGTTTTTTCAATCCGAACAAGGTCTTGAAGGGCATATTGGCATACCTGGAATTGGAATCATCCTCCGTATGTCTGACTCCTAATAATTGAAGCAAGTCAACAAATATATTCTTTTTATCCATAATATAACTGAAAAGGCCGACTCCGGAATAGCATATCGCGGAGTCGGCCCTTATTTGATTTCTATATTACTTCAGTAAGCTTTCGATCTCATTCAGTAGATTCTGACCTTCTGTCTCGCCTTGCATACGTTTGACTTCCTCTCCGTTCTTATAGAAAATGAACGTTGGGATTGAATTTACTCCAAGGGAATCGGCTGTTTCCTGATTCTTATCAATATCAAGCTGGTAAATTTCTGCCCGGCCGTCAACAAGTTCCTTCACTTGCGCAACTACAGGCATCATTTTCTGGCAATGAGGGCACCATGTGGCAAAAAATTCCACCATCACCACTTCACTGCTCTTTATAAGACTTTCGTAATCCATAGTATTAATAATTTAAATTATTATTTAGAACCGAAACCGAAGATTCCTTTGCCTCCGGTCTTTTCGGATACGATTTCTTCCAATTTATCCTTTGCATCTGAAAGAGCATCCTTGCCCTTCTCAACATAATCATGAACATCGCCATCCTTTACGGAATCCTTGGCTTTGTCAAGATATTCTTTCCCCTTGTTGATAGCAGCCTGAACTTCAGGCTTGTTGAGGAATTCCTGGGCCTTTTCGCCCAATTCGGCAGCTTTTGCCTTCAAATCATCTGTGTTCATAGTATTCTTATTTATTAATTTTATAATCCTTAATAATATTTCTTTCAAACTACTCACACGCCGTAGGATTTTAATCCTACTAAGCATGATTCTCATAGTTCTGATTCTATAACATTTCTTGCGTTTATTCGGTTCAGGCCTCAGAACTCTTCCCTTTAGAATAATACAGTATTCCCCTGATCTAAAGACTCTCGGACATTGATAATCCGTTGGTTGGAGGAGCCTCTGAATTGTAGATCTGCATCCCGCAATTCTTTAATGAAAGGGCCATCGACAACTGCTTCTGCAGCGGAGACACATCTAAATTTATTCTCATCTCTGAGGATTTCTTCCCAAGTAAAGCCTGTGAAGAGCCAAACAGTGTGACCGGTCTTCACAATTTCTCGAATCAGGACTTCAATTTCCCTGGGATGATATAGCGGGTCGCCACCGGAAAGGGTGACATCGAAGTCCTCCTCCTCGATTATATCCATTAGTTCGGCGAGGCTCATTTCGCGCCCTGCTTTAAAATCCCAACTCTCCGGATTATGACATCCAGGGCAATGATGGTTGCACCCGGCGAGGTAGATTGATGTTCTGAAACCGGGGCCGTCCACGGTTGTTCCCCGGATTATGTCAAGGACCTTAAATCGGTGTCTATTCTCCAGTCGGTTCATTTATGGACTATTCGGTCGTTGAGTTCGGCCAATTTACCGGAGTTCCACCTGTCAGTCGTCCCTACGAGATAGCCCGTGATGCGTTGGATAGTCTCAAACTTTTCTCCACATTTCGGACAATCTTTCATCTCCTTCTCGGCATTCTCGTAACCGCAACGGGGGCAATGGTTGCGGTTATGATTGACCGATCCATAACCCATGTCATATTTATCCATCAGATCGACAATCTGCATGATGGCTTTTTCATTATGGGACGCATCCCCATCTATCTCCACATAAAAAATATGGCCTCCCCGTGTCAGTTCATGATATGGGGCTTCAATCTTGGCCTTATGACGCGGAGAACAATGGTAATAGACCGGCACATGATTGGAGTTTGTATAATAATCCTTGTCCGTTATCCCGGGAATCACGCCAAACGTTTTGCGGTCGCGTTTGGTGAAGCGTCCTGCCAATCCCTCTGCCGGAGTGGCAAGAATAGAATAGTTATGGGCATATCTTTCGCTGAACTCGTTGGCCTTGCTTCTCATGTGGCTGATTATACGCAAGCCGAGTGCCTGAGCCTCTTCATCTTCCCCGTGGTGGTGACCGACAAGCGCTATGAGACACTCCGCCAACCCTATGAACCCGATTCCAAGCGTGCCTTGATTGATAACGGAAGAAATATCATCATTCGGCTGAAGCCGGTCGCTACCATTCCAAAGAACATGCATGACGAGGGGGAACTGCTTCGCAAGGGCAGTTTTCTGGAACTCGAACCGGTCGTGAAGCTGCCGAGCAGTGGTTTCCAGAACAGAATCCAGTTTCTCGAAGAATCTTGTAATCCTTTCCTCTTTATCCCTGATTGCCATCTGCTCGATTGCGAGTTTGACAATGTTGATGGTTGTGAACGACAGGTTGCCTCGTCCTATTGAGGTCTTTGCTCCATATCGGTTTTCAAACACCCTTGTCCGACAACCCATTGTGGCCACTTCATGCTCGTACCGCTTGGGGTCGTCTTCGCGCCATTCCTCACTCTGATTGTAGGATGCGTCAAGATTAAGGAAATTGGGGAAGAACCTCCGAGCTGTGACTTTGCATGCAAGTTGATATAGGTCGTAGTTGCGGTCGGTCGGAAGATAGCTGACTCCGCGCTTTTTCTTCCAGATTTGGATAGGGAAGATTGCAGTGGCGCCATTGCCAACACCTTCGTAAGTGGAATTGAGCAGTTCGCGAATCACGCAGCGTCCCTCAGCGGATGTGTCGGTTCCATAATTGATGGAAGAGAAGACAACCTGATTCCCTCCACGCGAATGGATTGTGTTCATATTATGGATGAAAGCCTCCATTGCCTGGTGGACACGTTCGACTGTCCGGTTCACGGCATGTTGCAACATCCTCTCCCTGCCTTCCAAGCCTTCCAAAGGCTTTTTGACATAATCTTCCAATTCCTTGCCATATAGGTCAGAAAGATCTTCTCCCGAGAGCACCTCAAGATTCTTGAGCTCTTCAATGAAGGAATTCCTTACAAAAGGAGCCAGATAAAAATCGAAGGCTGGAATGGCCTGACCTCCATGCATCTCGTTTTGTGCTGTCTCAAGTGAAATACATGCGATTGTCCCGGCTGTCTCTATCCTTTTGGCCGGACGCGACTCGCCATGGCCTGCAATGAACCCGTTCTGAAGAATCTTGTCGAGCGGATGCTGCACACAGGTCAGGCTCTTGGTAGGGTAGTAGTCCTTGTCGTGTATATGGATGTAGTTATTCTTGACCGCCTGTTTCGCTTCGGCCGACAGGAGATAATCGTCGACAAACGGTTTTGTTGTTTCGGAGGCAAACTTCATCATCATGCCTGCGGGGGAATCCGTGTTCATGTTGGCGTTCTCCCGCGTGATGTCGTTATTCTTGGCTTCGATTATTTCCAGAAAGACATCCCTTGTCTTGGCGCGCCTTGCAATGGAGCGCTGATCACGATAGGCGATATAACGTTTGGCAACATCCTTGCGGGAAGATTTCATCAGCTCTATTTCAACCCTGTCCTGAATTGCCTCAACGGTCATCCTTTCCTGACCTCCCATTCCGATCCGGTCGCAGATTTTCTGAATCAAGGTTTCATCTTCGCCGGCTTCTGTGGTCAACATAGCCTTGCGGATGGCAGCCTTAATTTTTTCTTCGTTGTAGCCGACTATGCGACCATCTCTTTTTTCTACAATCTGAATCATTAGGGATTTCAGTTTAAGGTTAATTATTGGGAGAAACGAGATAACATCTCGGAAAGCAATCTTCCGTTTGCAGACGCAAATATAGTGCAAATAATTTTTCCAAACAAAACATTTAAAATTTGTTTTGGAAAACATTCTACTGCTTCAAAAATTTTATAAATCTGATTAACAGATAATTGAAAAATATTTCGGGAAACATTTGGATAATTGGATTGTTTGATAATGCCTGAAAATTAAAATCTTGTCGATTTTTTATATCGACAAGATTTGTAAATAATTTAACATTTCTAAGAACAAAAAACAGTCTGTTTGCTAATCGCGATTAATCCATCCTGTCCCGATAATCTTCATATTCGAATTTTCTTAACAGGACCGGGGAGGAAGACCCTGATGGTTTTAACCAGATTGAAGGATGTTGAAGACCGTTGAACATGGTGGTCTTGACGGTTGTGTAATGGTTCATATCCTTCAACCTTAGCCGTTGGCCAACCTCCAGGGGCTTTTCAAACCACCAATCCCCGACATAATCCCCGCTCAGACAGGAATTGCCTCCCAATCGATAGGGTATCCCTTCTTTGATAGGTTTTCTCTCCTCATCTTCCTCAATCGCTTCCTCAATATAAGGACGGTAGGGCATCTCAAGAGTGTCCGGCATGTGGCAGGCAAAGGAAGCGTCAATAATCGCAGTCTTTACCCCACTGTCTTCCACCACATCGAGAACCTCCGTAACAAGGTCACCGGTCTGCCACGTGAAGGCACTCCCTGGCTCGATTATCAGTTCCAGATTAGGATATTCAGCCTTCAGTTCTTTCATCAGCCGGATGAAATGGGCCGTGTCGTAATCTTTCCTTGTTATCAGATGTCCCCCTCCCATATTGAGCCATTTTATATTGGGAAGCAGATGGCCATACTCGGCTTTGAAAGCTTTGAGCACTTCCTCAAGGTCATAGCTGGAGGATTCGCAGAGGGCATGGAAATGCAACCCTTCGATTCCTTCCGGCAGCCCTTCACGTAGTTTTTCGGGGTTTTCCCCAAACCGGGAGCCCGGCACGCATGGATTATAAATGTCCGTGTCGATGACTGAGCAATGAGGGTTGACTCTCAGCCCGCAAGTCACGTCCTTACCCATCTTTTTTAGTTGCGGATAAAATTTGTTGAATTGGGCAAGAGAATTGAATGTTATGTGGCTGCAATTGTCTGCAAACTCGGGGAAGGTCGCCTCTGTGTAGACCGGGCAATATGCGTGCACATCATGGCCGAGATAGTCGAGCGACAATCTCATTTCGTTGAGCGAACTTGCGGTCGACGATTGGAAATATTCCGATATTATCGGGAAGGTCTTCCAAAGCGCATTGGCCTTGAAGGCCATGATTATCTTGACCCCGCTTTCATCCGCAACACGTTTAAGTTTCTCCAGATTGCTCCTTAATTTATCTTCGTATACAATATAATAAGGAGTGGGGACCTCGCGCTCCGAGGAAGGGGAGAGGGCGGCATTATCTTGTTTCATAGTTTAGCAAATCGAGCAAATTTCAACATTAGTTTCTTGATTCCGAGCACTCCGAAATCCACCGTTATGCTCGGATCTCCGGCAATGGCCCCATGACCGATGATGACCCCTTCCCCGAACTTGTCGTGTCGGATCCTGGTGTTGACCGGAAGTTCCTCCTGGGAGAATTGAGCCTTCGCTGATGAAGGGGCAGAGGCGGGACGAAGATTGCCGGGACGGCAATAACCGGCCGACCTGCTTGTTCGCGAAAATTCAGGGCCTGAATATTTTTTGTAAGTCCCGGAATAGGAACCCTCATTTTGATGGGAGTCGGGAGAATGGGAAAACTCGCCCCTTGAATTATTATCCTTGTAGTTTGCCAATGGATTGGTAAAGAAAGGAGCGTCATCACCCCCTGTTTTGCCGGAAGAAGACAATCGGAGATACTTGGGGTCAATCTCCGAAAGGAATCGGGAAGGGGATGTCAGTTTTGTCTGGCCATTACGGAAGCGGGTTTTAGCATACGTTATGACACACGTTTTTTCAGCCCGTGTGATTGCCACATACAACAATCGTCTTTCTTCCTCGACTTCCGACAATGTGTTCATTGCCATTGCAGACGGGAACAATTCTTCCTCAGCCCCAACAATATAGACATGGCGGAATTCGAGTCCCTTGGCAGCATGGACGGTCATCAGGGTCACCTTCGGTTCGTTGTTATCCTCCTTTTCGTCCTGGTCCGTCGCAAGCATTACTTCGGAGAGGAAATGTTGCATCCTGACATCGTTTTCGCCAGTCTCAAGACGGGAATCCACGAAATCTTTGAGGCCGACAAGCAACTCATCCAGGTTTTCCTTGCGAGCTATGCTTTCGGGAGCGGAATCATGGGCGAGCATGGTCAGCATTCCGGTCCGGTTGAATATCAACTGACCCAGTTCAAAAGCGTCCGATTCCCTGTTGTCCTCGATAAACTCGGATATCATGTCATGGAAGGCCGCCAGTTTCTTTTTGGTTCCGGAGTTTAACCCCGTCTGATACTGCTCCGGATCAGACAGGATTGTCCATATACTGACCTTCGCCTGAGTTGCGGCAGCCTGAAGTTTCTTTACGGTTGTTTCCCCGATTCCTCGCGCAGGATAATTGATGATTCTCCTCAGAGCCTCGTCATCATCAGGATTGACCGCCATCCGGAAATATGCAATGGCATCCTTCACTTCCTTTCGCTGATAGAATGCCGTTCCTCCGACGAGGCGGTAGGGGATGTTACGTTTTCTCAGCGCCTCCTCAAGCACACGGGATTGAGCGTTCGTCCGATAAAGGACCGCGTAATCATCGTATGTGTCATGTTCGGTTAGTTTGGACGCCGAGATATGGGTTGAGACAACGTAAGCCTCCTCGATGTCGCTGTATGTCTGAAGGACATCCACGGGAGCACCCTTTTCATTCTCGCTGTAGACATCCTTTTTCAGCTGCTGAGTATTTTTCTGAATCAGGCTTCCGGCTGCATTGACGATATTCTGTGTCGACCGGTAGTTGCGTTCAAGACGGAAAGTCCTCAGATCCGGATAATGCTTTTTCAGATTTATGATGTTCGAGATATTGGCTCCACGGAAGGAGTAGATGCTCTGTGCATCGTCGCCGACGACACAAAACCGGTTATCGGGTCTCACAAGTTGCGAGACGATCAGATGCTGGGCAAAGTTCGTGTCCTGATACTCATCAACGAGCACATACCGGAAAAACTCCTGATAATGATGGAGGATGTCAGGATTATCGCGAAGGAGCAGATTGGTATAGAACAGGATGTCGTCAAAATCCATCGCGTTCGCTATCTTGCACCGTTCCACATACAGCTCAAAAATCTTACCGACCATCGGCCGGCGAGCCTTCCTGTCAAGGTCAAAATATTCCCGTTGATATTGGAGGGGGGTCATCATGGCGTTCTTGGCGTTGGAAATCGTTGCCGCCACTGAAGAGGGCTTATAGATTTTCTCGTCAAGAGCGAGTTCGCGAATGATATATTTGATAAGCGAGCGGGAGTCGTTGGTGTCATAAATCGTGAATCCCGGCTTGAATCCAAGTAACTCTGAATGCTTCCTCAGAATCCTAAGAAAGATAGAGTGGAATGTGCCCATCCAAAGTCGCTGTGCGATTCCAGGAGCTACCATCTTACCAATACGCTCCTTCATCTCCCGGGCAGCTTTATTGGTGAAGGTTAAGGCCATTATCCTGTATGGTTCATATCCATTGTTAAGAAGATGGACAATTTTATGGGTCAGGACGCGAGTTTTGCCGGATCCGGCGCCGGCAATCACCAGAGTCGGTCCGTCGTTGTAAGCCACGGCATCCCGTTGCTGCGGATTCAGGCTGGAGAGATAATCAGGCATTTCTGCCCCGGCATCAGTCGTCGGGGGATTAGTATTGTTAAGAGTTCCCATGATCAGGTCAAATTTAATTTGCGCCAAGCTCCCTATAGTCCGGGATTCGGGGAATGAAGTTGTATTTTCCTGTGTTGTAATCGATCGAGCAACAGTAATGATTCACGCCGTTTGACACTACGAGATATCGGGCTCGTAACGCCATGTTATATCTGACTATCTGGTCGAACACTCTCTGGGTGATATTGACCTCGGGAGCTTTATATTCAACGATAATCATCGGCTGTCCGTCCCGGCCAAAAATGACTGTATCGCAGCGCTTCTTCGTCCCGTTCACTTCAATTCCAATTTCATTGGCCATCAGAGAAGCGGGATAATGAAGTTCGTTGCGGAGCCAGGAACTGAAGTTTTGCCGGACATATTCTTCCGGCGTGAGGACTACGTATTTTGAACGGAGAGGGTCAAAAACTTTCCGGACGCCATCCTCGGAGATTATTTTGAGATTTACGGGAGGGAGATTCAGTGGCGGTCCCTGTTCCTGGGAAGAGGATTCTCCTGCATCACGATTGGAGTCAGACATGATTATTTGGCTCTCGGTTTATAGGAGGCTTCATATTCCGGATCGAATGCATAGTTGAGCACGTCGGCTAATCTTATGCCTCCGCGTAGAAGCTGAAGTTCAATCGCAGGCGTCCAGCGGGAAATATAGTCGAAAGAAATGTTGGTCTCGGCCGGAGTTTCCTTATAAATCTGCTTGACCAGATCGTAAGTCTCGTTTGCCCATTCGTGAGCGTTAACCTTTGAAAGGATCTGTTGCTCCTCTTCCGGACTCAGCCTGTCGATCTCCCTTTGCCATTCCGTGTGGCTCCACGAATGGCCGGCTTCCAAGATGCGGCTATCCCAGACTTTGTGCAGGTTTGATTTCTGTCCAAAGAATTTAACAGGCACCCGATTCCCTCCCAAGTCGGAGCGATGTCCGAGGTGCATCGGCTGATGAATATCCCCCAAGAAGTGGACAACCATCTTCAGGGCCAATGCTTTTTTATCATGCGACACCGTGTCACACGCAAGGATTTCTATCTGTTGAGTCACAGCGGTCACTATATCCCCTTCCGGGGCAATTCGGGCACTCCGGTATGTCTCGTCGGCATCTACGTTCTTATAATGCCAG
Organism: uncultured Sangeribacter sp.; assembly: GCA_964480745.1. GTDB lineage: Bacteria > Bacteroidota > Bacteroidia > Bacteroidales > Muribaculaceae > Lepagella. Next base: position 28,904 of record CAYZQA010000027.1, read on the forward strand.
GGGAGAGAGTATTCATATTCCTGTGTGTGAGAGGCGTTGTCAAGCCAGTTGGAATAGTAGACGATTGATTTGCCGCCGAAGAGCTCCTCCGCTTTCAGCCGGGCAGTAGGGGTCAGATGTTCTTGCGCGATTAATGCGACTGTGTCATGCCCTTTCTGCCCCCAGCCATAGGATGGGATGGCGACAGTAGCCATGAGAATCGCATGTAAGCTATATTTGAATAGTGAATTTGGCTTTTTCATTTGACTACAAATTTAGTGATTTTTTCTCTAAGTTTTGCTAATTTTGTGAGTGGATATGATGGTAAGTCTCTTCCCCGGCTATTGCCGGATCACAGGAAAGGACGTTAGAATAAGGAAAAATTTATGAACAATACAAATAACCTTAAATCTGAGACAGCGGAGGAAGTGTCTTTTCGCCGCAAGCCGGAATGGCTGAAAGTGCGTCTCCCCCGCGGATTCAAGACAAAGCAGGTGATCGGTCTGCTTAACGAACATCATCTCCACACAATCTGTTCCTCCGGGATGTGTCCCAATAGGGCTGAATGCTGGGGCAATGGAACAGCCACTTTTATGATCGGTGGTAGCGTTTGCAGCCGGAATTGCCGTTTTTGCAATGTGACTCCCGGGAAACCTACGCCCTTGGATGAAAAGGAAATCGACAACATAGTCGAGTCTATTAGAACGCTTGGCCTGCGGCATATTGTGATAACTTCCGTCACTCGCGACGATCTGCCGGACGGGGGCGCAGCTCATTGGGCTGCCACCATCAGGGCAATTAAGAACCGTTGTCCGGGAGTGACGATGGAAGTCCTTGTCCCCGATTTTATGGGCCGAACGGAACTTTTGGATATTGTTATCGCCGAAAAACCTGACATCATCTCCCATAATCTTGAGACTGTGGAGCGACTTACTCCTTCCGTCAGGAGCGTGGCGACTTACCGCAGATCCCTTGATGTGCTTCGCTACGTGGCCTCCAAAGGAATTCGGACAAAGTCCGGAATTATGTTAGGCCTGGGGGAAACCAGGGATGAAATACTTCAGACAATGGATGATCTCATCGCAGTTGGGTGCTCGATAATGACTCTGGGACAATACCTGCAACCCTCAAAGGAGCATTATCAAGTGAAGGATTATATTCATCCCGATCAGTTTGCAGAATATGGCCGTATCGGTAAGGAGAAAGGATTCCGGCATATTGAAAGCGCCCCGATGGTGAGGTCGAGTTATCATGCTGAGAAACATCTTTCGTAATGAGCGCCCAACAGACGAAAAGACCTGACCATATTCCGGAAATCAAGGATCTGGGCCGCTTGGACTATCGCTCGGCCTGGAGGTTTCAGAAGGAATGGGTCGAGAAAGTACTCTCCGGGCGAGATTCGGGAGTTTCAGATGGAGAAACTATAGCCTTTCTTGAACATGACCCGGTCTACACACTCGGCTTCCATGGGAACGCCGACAATCTCCTCGCGTCAGAATCCTCGCTTAAAGCTGAAGGGATTGAGTGCATCCGGATTGAAAGAGGTGGCGACATCACTTACCATGGTCCCGGGCAGCTGGTCATGTATCCCATCATAGATATTGCGGGCCGCGGAATCGGAGTGAAGAAATATATCGAGATGCTGGAGGAATCTGTGATTTCCCTTCTGACACGCTATGGAATAAAAGCCACCAGCAATAATGATGCGATTGGGGTGTGGATAGAATGGGGCTCGAACACGGAACGCAAAATCTGCGCGATAGGAGTCAAGGTCCGCCATGGCGTGACAATGCATGGCTTGGCCTTGAATGTCATAACTGACCTTGCAGCCTTCGGCCGAATCAATCCCTGCGGCTTTGCCGACAAGGGAGTGACTTCCATGGAACGCGAGACAGGCAAGCGTTACGACCTGCGCAAAGTTGGACATGAATTGGCCGAGATAGTAAAAGAAGGGATTCTCAGGCTGACAAAATAAAATTACTTCTTGCCTTCCTCCGCCTGATACTCCCGCTCGAGGAAGTGAAGTGATTGATGTATTTTATTGTGGAATAAGGCGTTGTGTGGGGTGTGATTTGCAACGAGTAACAAAGTAACAACAAAAATGAAAAAATCGCGGCTTTGAGGCTGTTTCCTCCTGCAAATATACAGTTTTATTTCGGCTGGGGCAAATCGGGGGATGGGCTTGTTTCAGTGGTCGGTTTCGTCTCGATCATAATAGGCGAGCGACCTATCCTCCCGGACGGATCGCTCTTTGTGAACATTGAAAAATCA
>CAYZQA010000028.1:0-30733 GCA_964480745.1 uncultured Sangeribacter sp.
AAGGACTCCCTGATTATGAGTCAGGTGCTCTAACCAACTGAGCTATAGGACCTTGAGGCTCTTTCGCGCGTTTATCGCGCCAATAGTCTCCGCTTTTCCCTGCAAAGTTACTATTTTTTTTCTTTCCTTCCAATTTTTTTCTCCTTTTCCTCTTAACTAATCTCTCCCCATCTTAACTAATCTCTCCCCATCCCCTCCCCCCTCGCCCCCACTCCTCACTCATAATTCCTCACTCCTCACTATTTCTCACCCTTCGTCACTCATAACTATTCCTTCTGACTTCCCTCAACCATTCCCCCCTCCAACTCGTTTATTTATTGAAAGCCCATATTTCTCCCCTCACCCCCATCTCCTCATTAGTAACTCGTCACGAGTAACTTGTCACTCGTCACTTGTCACTACTCACTCCCCCTCTCCCTCCGCCTAAACTATATCTCAATTCTATGGAAATCATTCATTGGCTCGTGGACACACTCCGCGACAACCCGGCAATCGCCATTTTCCTTACCCTCGGAATAGGATTCTGGATCGGCCGCTTCAAGTATAAATCCTTCTCATTGGGAACAGTCACATCCGTTCTGCTCGTCGGCGTACTCGTCGGCCAGCTCGACATCCCGGTTCCGGGTCCACTGAAGCAGGTGTTCTTCCTGCTCTTCCTTTTCGCGATCGGTTATAGCGTCGGCCCGCAGTTCTTCGCTTCGCTTCGCGGGTCGGGAATCAAGCAGGTGATATTTGCCGTGGTGATGTGCGCCATAGTGTTGGGAACGACAATCGGCGTCGCCAAACTGTTCCACTACAATGCCGGGGAGGCTGCCGGACTTTTCGCCGGCGCCCAGACCGTTTCGGCCGTGATCGGCGTGGCGGACGACACGATCCAGACCCTCGGGGTCTCCCAGGCAGACAAGACTTCTTGGACAAATGTGATCCCTGTGGCTTACGCGGTGACCTACATTTTCGGAACAATAGGTTCCGCATGGATCCTTGGCTCCCTCGGACCGATCATGTTGGGAGGATTGAAAAAAGTGCGTCAGCAGACCGAAGATCTCGAACGGAGCATGAACGCCGACCCGACGGACTCCGACCCCGCATTTGTCAACGCCTGGCATCCCGTGGTCTACCGTGCCTACACGGCTGAAAACGATTATTTCAAGACCGCCCGCAGCGTCAAGGAACTGGAGGAATATTTCCTCTCGCAGGGAAGACGGCTATTTGTTGAGCGCATTCGCTCGGGAAAGACGATCACTTCCCAGCCTGCTGCCGCCGCGACAATCAGCCAGGGAGATGAGATAGTGATTTCCGGTCGCCGCGAGTTCGTGATCAAGGATGAGTCATGGATCGGCAGCGAAATTTCGGATCCGGAATTGTTGTCATTCCCCGTTGAACAGATTCCGGTCATGGTCGCTTCCAAGCACGTCGTCGGAACCACGGTCGGAGACTTCCGCTCGGCCCAGGCGACTCACGGCGTAATCATTGACAACATCCGTCGCGGTGGAGTCGAGATTCCGGTTCTCGCCCAGACGCGTCTCGAACGGGGCGACATCTTGACATTGAGCGGGCCTGTGGCCGATGTCAACGCAACCGCCGCCTACATCGGATATGCTGACAAACCGACTACTGCTTCCGACATGGTGTTCGTTGGGTTGGGCATTGCAGTGGGCGCATTGATCGGAGCCATCACCCTGCATCTCGGGGGAATTCCGATAAGCCTGTCGACAAGCGGCGGCGCACTGATTGCTGGTCTCGTCTTGGGCTGGTTGCGGTCGAAGCATCCTACATTCGGTCGCATCCCCGACTCGGCGGTATGGATTTTCAATAATGTGGGTCTCAATATGTTCATCGCCGTGATCGGCATATCGGCCGGACCGACATTCATCTCCGGATTGCAGCAGGTCGGCTGGCAACTTCTCCTTGCGGGAGCGATCGCCACCACCATTCCGCTCATTCTGGGAATAATAATCGGCGACAAGATCTTCAAATTCCACCCTGCGATCAATCTCGGCTGCGTAGCCGGAAGCCGCGTGACAACGGCAGCCCTCGGTGCGATTCAGGATTCTCTCCAGTCGACCGTCCCGGCGATGGGTTATACGATCACATACGCCATCGGCAACACGCTGCTTATCCTCTGCGGCCTCGTGATGGTCTTCGTGATGTAGCAGATAATCAAGCGAAAATATAAAACACGAAAAATATAAAAACCGAATATACTATGAACCAGACACTAAGGAAGAAAGAACGCGAACTCGAAAAGATGAGTCCGTTTGAGATTAAGAATGAGCTCATCAAGCTCGCCAAGCAGGATGCCCGCAAGGCAACGGGGCAATACCTCAACGCCGGACGCGGAAACCCGGACTGGGTGGCGACGGCACCGCGTGAGGCTTTCTTCCTACTCGGCCAATGGGCCCTCAGCGAATGCACCCGTACTTTCAAGACCGACCCCGGGATTGCAGGGCTTCCTGAAAGCAAGGGGGCCATGGATCGGCTGAAGCATTTCGTGATGGTCAATTCGACCCTTCCCGGTGCGCTTCTGCTCCACGAAGCCATCGGATATTGCATCGACACGCTCGGACTCGACCCTGATCAGCTTGCCTATGAATGGGCCGAGGGGATTATCGGCGATGAATACCCAACGCCCGTGCGCATCCTTGAATATACCCAGGAGATCATCCGCGCCTATATGGCCAAGGAAATGGGCGACAACGCCAAGGGCTTCGGGAAAGAATACGATCTGTTCGCCACAGAAGGAGGAACGGCCGCGATGTGTTATATCTTCGACTCCCTCCAGGCGAACCACCTTGTCAACCAGCACGACAAAATCGCCCTCATGACGCCGATCTTCACCCCTTATCTTGAAATCCCGGGACTGGACCGTTACGAATTTGAGGTCGAAGAGATAAAGGCGTCAGAAATGGATGAAGACGGGCTTCATCTCTGGCAATATCCCGACTCGGAACTCGACAAGCTGCGCGACCCAGCGATCAAGCTGTTATGCCTGGTCAACCCCTCCAACCCGCCTTCCTACAAGCTGTCTAAACGCTGCATGGACCGCATTGTCGAGATTGTCCGCAACGACAATCCGAACCTGATGATCGTCACGGACGACGTCTACGGCACATTCGCCAACGACTTCCGCTCGCTGATGTATGAACTTCCGGCCAACACGCTTTGCGTATACTCATTCTCCAAATATTTCGGAGCCACAGGCTGGCGTCTGGCCGTCATAGGCCTGGCCAAGGAAAATATCTACGACAAGCTGATTTCTGAACTTCCCGAAATCCAGCGCAAGGACCTGTTCCACCGTTACCGTTCGCTGACTCCCGATCCGGATGCAATCCCCTTCATCGACCGCCTTGTAGCCGACTCCCGATCCGTGGCACTCAACCATACGGCCGGACTCTCGACGCCCCAGCAGATCCAGATGGCGCTGTTTGCGCTGATGTGTCTCGTCGACAAGGAAGATGTCTATAAGAAGACGATGCAGGAAATGATTCATGCCCGTCTCGATGCGCTCTGGGAATCTGCCGGATTCACCCTCAAGCCCGATCCTGACCGCGTTGGCTATTACTCGGAGATCGACATCATGGTCTGGGGAAAGAAATTCTATGGCGACGACTTCTGCAAATGGATGAAAGAAAACCATGAACCTCTCGACATTGTGCTTCGTCTGGCCAAGGAGACCTCCGTCGTGCTGCTTAACGGCAGCGGCTTCGCCGGACCCGACTGGAGCATCCGCGCCTCGCTTGCCAACCTGACGCGCGACGACTATGTCCGAATCGGCGAAGCGATCCATCAGATCATGGAAGCCTACAACGCCGAATATCAGGAATCGAAAAAGAAATAAGACCCCATCTTTGAAGATAGAAAAATCCGTCCGGATTGAGGAAAATTTTCTCAATTTGGACGGATTTATTTTTTCAATTAAGGAAATATTTCTAAATTTGGGGCACGATACTAATCGAAATACCATTAAACACAACCAATAAAACATTTTATCGTGGTTAAGAAACTTAAAATCAGAGATTTGACTCTGCGCGACGGACAGCAGTCACTCTTCGCTACCCGCATGAAACAGGAGAATGTCGACAAACTTCTCCCCCTCTATCGTGACGCACACTTCTACATCATGGAAGTATGGGGCGGCGCTGTGCCCGACTCCGTGATGCGTTATCTCGGAGAAAGCCCATGGAACCGTCTGCGCGAATGCTCCAAGGCGATGAAGGGCATTTCCCTTCTTTCCGCTCTATCGCGCGGCCGCAACCTCTTCGGCTATGTTCCTTATCCCGACAGCGTGCTCGAAGGCTTCTACAAGAAGGCTATCGAGAACGGTCTGAATGTGATGCGAATCTTTGATGCCCTCAACGACATCAACAATATCAAGGGTTCGATCCGCATGATCAATGAACTCGGCGGAATCGCTGACACGGCAGTCTGCTATACGGTCGACCCCAAGGGGACTCCGGAAGAAGAGAAGATCTTCACAGACGAGTATTTCGTCAACAAGGCCAAGGAGATGGAAGCCCTCGGAGCGAAAATGGTTACGCTCAAGGATATGGCCGGTCTGGTCAGTCCCTCCAGAATATATACCCTCATGCCCAAACTCAAGGCTGCGCTCAGCGTGCCTGTTGACTTCCACACCCACTGTACGCCCGGATATGGCCTTGCAGCCGTGCTGACTTCCATCATCCAGGGAGTTGACATCGTCGACACCAATATATGGTGGTTCGGTGGCGGTTCGGCGGCTCCTTCTATTGAGCTGATCGACATCTTCTGCCGCAAGATGGGCGTAGAGGTTGACGCCGACATGGAGGCTGTGGCCAAGATTCGCCATGAACTCAAGGATGCCCGCAAGGCGCTTGCAGACTTTGACCTCAACAAAGACAAATGGCCCCGCGACTTCGACGAGGCTCTCAAGGAGATGCCGGCTGAGATTGACGCCGAATTCGACCGTGCAATCGAGGCTGCCAAAGCAAACAAGGAGGAAGAGCTTCTTGATGCCTGCCATAAGATTGAGGCCTACTTCGGTCTGCCGAAGCCCAACGAGCTTGTAAAGAATGCCGAAGTTCCCGGCGGAATGTATTCCAATATGGTTGCCAACCTTCGTGCGCTCGGCGCAGAGGATGTGCTTGAGGAAGCAATGGCCCTTATCCCGAAGGTTCGCCGCGATGCAGGTCTGGTGCCCCTCGTGACTCCGACCAGTCAGATTGTCGGCTCGCAGGCCGTCAACCTCGCAATGGACCGTCGCGCCGGAAAGCCTGACTATACCAACAAGAACAACCAGTTCATCTCCCTCGTAAAGGGCGAATATGGCACAACCCCCGTGCCGGTCGATCCCAAGTTCCGCGAACAGATCACGGGCAGCCCCGAGGAGAAACCCTACGATGTGTCCTCCTACAAAGCTCCCGCAAACCCCGAACTCGACAAATTCGGTGGCGTCAAGCTGGCTCAGAATGAAGAGGAATATCTCCTTCTCGAACTTCTTCCCGCTGTGGCCAAGACGTTCCTCACCAACCTCCGCAAAGCAGAATATGAAGCCGGCAAAGCAGCCGCGCCCAAGGCCGATGCGCCCAAGGCAGTTGCAACAGAGGCAGTGACCGGGGAAGTCTTCAACGCTCCCATGGGCGGAACTGTCCTTGACATCCGCGTTAAAGCCGGAGACACTGTCAAGAAAGGGGATGTGGTCCTCGTCTACGAAGCCATGAAGATGGAGAACGACCTTGCATGCGACCTCTCAGGGGTTGTCAAGCAGGTTCTCGTAGGGGAAGGCGATGTCATGTCAACTGGCCAGCCGCTGATTGAATTCGTTGGTGAAGGCGCAGCCGCTCCGGCGCCTGCAGCTGAAGAAGCAGTTGAAGGGAATGGAGAGACGATGCTTGCCCCGATGGGTGGAACAGTCCTTGAGATTAAGGTCAAACCCGGGGATGCAGTCGCTGTCGGCGATACGCTTCTTGTCTATGAGGCAATGAAGATGGAGAACAACCTCGTCTCCGACCGCGCCGGAGTGATTGCCCGCGCCCTCGTTGAGGAAGGCGACGTGATGGCAACCGACCAGCCCATCTTCGAATTCGGCAACGCCGCAAAGGCCGCCAAGCCCGCTCCGAAACCGGTTGCTCCCAAGCCTGCTCCCGCTCCCAAGCCCGCAGCTCCCAAGGCTGAAGCCCAGGCCGCTCCCGAACCCGTAAAACCTGTCGACACGGCCCGCGCACTCGCTCCCGTCGAAGGAGGAACCTCAGGACGTTACACGCTGCCCCACTCCAACGCAAAGGGAAGCAACGCCCCTACGCTCCGTCTCGCCGAAGGCACAACTCTTGAAATCAACGTCAATCCCGACGGAGGCATCAGCATCCGCATCACAACCGGGAAATAAACGACCATAAAACTATATTGCCAGGGCCGCGTCCATCAAGATGGCGCGGCCTTGTCTTAGACCCCGTTCCATTATCTCCAGAAATGAAATCTCTAACCGAATTATACCGAATCGGCACAGGCCCATCTTCTTCCCACACAATGGGCCCGCGCAAAGCAGCCGAAATTTATCTTTCCAAACATCATGGAGCCCAAGGCTTCGAAGTCACTCTTTATGGGAGCCTCGCCGCCACAGGACAGGGCCACATGACAGACGTTGCGATAACAGACGTCCTCTCCCGGCTGAACATGCCTGTCAACATCGTTTGGAAACCGGATGTGTTCCTTCCCCAGCATCCGAATGGAATGAAATTCGCTGCCCTCAATTCGGTGGGATTTCCCGAGGATGAATGGATCGTATTTTCCGTTGGCGGGGGCGCCCTTGAATATGAAGGGATGACCCATGAAGGAGGAGGCGAAATCTACAACATGAACTCCATGACGGAGATTAAGGAATATTGCGAACGGACCGGACGGAGCTACTGGGAATATGTGGTCCAATGCGAAGGAGAGAAAATCTACGATCACCTCCGCGAAGTCTGGGAAGCGATGAAAGCCTCTGTCGAAAGAGGCCTAAATGAAGAAGGGCGCCTTCCCGGTCCACTCAACCTGAAGCGCAAGGCCCACAATTATTACGTCAAGGCGGGAGGTTATCGCGATAATCTCCGGAGCCGTGGACTCGTGTTCGCCTACGCCCTTGCCGTCAGCGAAGAAAACGCCTCCGGCGGGGTTATCGTGACGGCCCCGACGTGCGGGTCAAGCGGAGTGCTCCCCGGGGTTCTCTACCACCTCTGGAAGAGCCGCAATTTCACGGAAAAGCAGATGCTCAACGCATTGGCAACCGCAGGGCTTGTCGGCAACCTCGTCAAGCATAATGCCTCCATCTCCGGCGCCGATGTCGGCTGTCAGGGAGAAGTGGGGGTCGCATGCGCCATGGCAGCGGCCGCAGCCAGTCAGCTATTCGGCGGCAGCCCCGCCCAGATCGAATATGCAGCAGAGATGGGTCTCGAACATCACCTCGGGATGACCTGCGACCCCGTCTGCGGTCTCGTCCAGATACCCTGTATCGAACGCAACGCCTACGCAGCGGCACGCGCATTGGACGCCAATATCTACGCTTCATTCACCGACGGGCAGCATCGCGTCAGCTTCGACAAACTCGTCAAGGTCATGAAAGAAACGGGCCACGACCTTCCATCGCTTTACAAGGAAACCGGCACAGGAGGCCTTGCCAAGGACTACGTCCAGATGTAAACTTAGGCTACGCAAATACAGAGCGGCCTCCGGCGATTGGTGCCGGAGGCCGCTTTTCGTTATTCAATCATGCTATCAGATACTGTCGATCGTGTCAGCGTTCGACGTCGAGCCTGAGGACGATGTGCCGGAAGGCGTCTCTCCTTCTGCCGACGGAGACTTCGTGCTTCCAGGGAGTTGGCCGGCAGTGACCGAGGGATTAAGCTTGACAAGCCATTTCTCCTGGAATGTCTGCATGACTTCCCAGAACGTTGGGACAAATAGCGTCCCAAGGATGGCGTTGAGCAACATACCGAACACAATGGCTGTGCCGAGCTCGATTCGGCTGTTAGCTCCCGCACCGGTCGAGAACATCATCGGAAGCACGCCGAAGATAAATGCCAGCGCAGTCATCAGGATCGGACGGAAGCGGATAACACCCGCATCGAAGGCTGCCTTCCGGATCGGAACGCCCGTCTTGCGGAAATCCATCGCGTATTCGACAATCAGGATTGCATTCTTGGCCGACATACCGAGCAAAAGAATAAGTCCGATCTGCGTGTAGATACTGATGCTCTGGCTCATGAGCAGCACGCCCGTGACAACTCCCATCACCGCCACCGGCATCGCAAGCACCACGGCCATCGGGTCTGTCCAGCTCTCATATTGCGCAGCCAACACAAGCAGAGTCATGATGATGGCGAATATGAAGACAAGGCTGACTGTGGTCCCGGCCTGAGTCTCCTGATAAGCCATGCCTGTCCAGGCATAAGAGAAATTCTTTCCGAGCGTGTTGCTGACCAACTCCTCCATCGCCTGGATTCCCTCCGACGAACTGACGCCCGAAGCCGGAGTCGCCGTCACGCCGGCAGTCTGATACATGTTATAGCGGTCGACGCTCGGCTCCCCCATTGTCTCCTTGACCGATGCGAACGCGGAGAAAGGCACCATCTCCCCCTTCGAGTTCGGAACGCTCAGCGCAAGAATATCATTTACGTTCTGACGCGCAGATCCCGTGGCCTGCATCGTCACCTGAAAAATCCTGTCAAAATCAACGAAGTCGTTTACATAGGAACTTCCCATAAACTGGGAAAGGGTCGAATATATCTGCTCGATGTTGAGGCCTTGCATCTGGGCCCGGTTTCGGTCAATCTCTATCGAATATTGCGGGACGCGGCCCTGATAGAGCGTTGTCAGGGATGCGATCCTTGGATCCTTGGCGGCCGCATCCTCCAATGCGCTGATCGCCTTCTCAATTTCGGCAGCACCGAGACCGGATATATCGAGAAGCTGCATCTGCAGCCCCGAAGACATTCCAAGGCCGGAGATCGCCGGGGGATTGACGCTGAAGATGACAGCCTCCTGGAACTGAGACGCAATTTCCTGAACATGGGCCATAACCTCATTGATACCTCCCTTGCGACCACGTTCCTTCCATGGCTTCAGGATAATGTTGAGCGAACCCATATTGGTTGACTCCCCGCCTCCCATCATAGAGAACCCGGAAATCGTCATCACATCCTTCACCTGCGGAACCTCCCGGAGGATTCTGGCGCTGAAGGAATCGACAACGGCCGTGGTCCGTTCAAGGCTTGCCCCGCTCGGAAGCTCCACAGAACTCATGAAATATCCCATATCCTCCTCGGGGAGGTAGCTCGACGGCCATTTCTCATAGCCCCAGAATGCAACCAGAGCGAGAGCGATGTAAGCGCACATCGCAATTCGGGGATGAGCAAGAATCTTTGCAATAAGGCGTTTGTAGAGATTCAATGTTGCGGCATATCCTTTATTGAAACCTTTATAGATAAAATTGCGTGGGGGTTTTCGCGGAGTAAGGAAAAGCGCACACAATGCCGGAGTAAGCGTCAGCGCATTGAAACCGGAGAAAGCCGTGGAGACAGCAATCGTCAAGGCAAACTGCTTATATAACTCTCCCGTGATACCGCTGACAAAGGCCGTCGGGATGAACACCGACATCAGCACCAACACCTCGCCGACCACCGGGCCCGTCAATTCTTTCATAGTCTGGATTGCAGCCTGCTGGCGATTCATCTTCCCTTCGTCCACGATTCGGGAACAATCCTCGACAACGACAATCGCATCATCGACCACAATCGCGATTGCCAGCACAAGACCGAACAACGTAAGCGTGTTGAGCGTAAAGCCCATTGCCTTCATCACGGCCAGCGTCGCGATAAGCGAAACAGGAATCGTAATCATCGGGATAATCACGGCTCGCCAGTTCTGAAGGAATATCAGGATTACAATCATTACGATTAGCGATGTCAGGGCGAAGGTCGTCAGCAAGTCGGAAATTGATTCATGGACATAATCCGATGTGTTCATCACAACCTGATAGTAGACCCCGTCCGGGAAATACTGACTCAGCCGGTCGAGTTCCTTGATTGCGCCGTCCGCGACATCAAGGGCATTTGCGCCGGGAAGCTGCTGGACACCGATCAGGGCGCATTCCTGGCCATTCACACGCGACACGACAGAATAGGAGTCGGATCCCAACTCGACCCTCGCTATGTCACGAAGCCGGAGAATCCCCGTTCCGTCGGAACGGATCACAATGTTTCCGAACTCATCGGCCGACGTCAGACGCCCTTGACTACTGAGAGTATATGAAAACTGGGTGTTGCCTGCTCCGGGAGATGTGCCAACCGAACCGGCCGACACGGCTATGTTCTGGGCTTCAATGGCCGCCGAAACATCCGAGGGAGAAATCCCACGGATACGCATGGCCTCGGGATCGAGCCAGACCCGCATGCTATAATCTCCCGATCCGAAAGCCGAAACGCCTCCGACACCATCCACACGCGACAACGGATCCGTGATATGCAACTGGGCATAATTCGTCAGATAAAGCGCATCATACCGATCAGGATACTTGCTCAACAGAGCGCAGAACAACACCTGATTTGTCGACTCCTTGCTGACCGAGACCCCCTGTCGCGTCACGGCCGAAGGAAGTTGCGCCTCGACAAGCGAGATCTTATTTTGGACGTTGACTGCAGCCTGATCAAGGTCCGTCCCGTTCTTAAAGGTTAGGGTCAGAGAATAGCTTCCCTCCGCGGAAGTCGAACTCATATAGAGAAGATTCTCCACGCCATTGAGCTGCGCCTCGATCGGGGCGGCTATCGTCTGGGCCACCGTCTGCGCATCCGCTCCCGCATAGGAAGCGTTCACTCGCACGGTCGGAGGAGTGATATCGGGATATTGAGCCACGGGCAACGTGGTCATACATATAAGCCCGGCAATTATCATCACTATGGCTATAACCGTAGCGAATATCGGGCGCTTTATAAAGAATTCTGAGAACATCGGAATCAGCTTTCAGGGTTGGTTAATCAGCTTCTCTCTCGTATCGACGGATCATTTGACGGGATGGACCTCCATTCCGTTGCGGACAGTAAGAAGAGCCTTTGTCACATATCGCTGTCCCGGCTTTATCCCTTTTTCCACAATCCGGAGAGTGTCCTGATAAGTCTCCCCAACCGTGACCGGGGTGTAGACAACCCGGTTGGAATCATTGACAACATAAAGGTATTTGCCAAGCTGGTCTGTGCCGAGGGCAGCATCCTGCACAACCACTGCCCGGGGATTCACGCCGTAAGGCAGGCTGACCGTCACATACATTCCCGGACGCAATTCATTGTAGGGATTTTCTACAGTTCCCTTCATCGTCAGCGTCCCGGTCGATGTGCTGACTGCCGGAGAGAGATAATCCAAAGCCGCTGTGTAGGAATGAGGCAGTGTCTCCCGGAAAGAGAGCGGCACAGCCGTCAGAAGTTTACGGACCGCCGGATCGGCTGCAATCATTTTTTCATATTGGGAATCCTCGATATCAAAATCGAGCGATATTGATCCGGTCTCATAGATTGTTGCCATAAGGACCGGGGAGCCTTCTCCTGAAAGATAATTCCCGGCCGACATTTCCGAATCGGAGATATATCCGGATATTGGGGCCGTGACCGAACATTTGGCTAGACGGGTCTGGGCCGTAGACAAGGCTGCCGCCGCGTTACGGACCGAGGCTCGGGCAGCCTCAAGGTTACTTTCCGCCTGGGCCACTTCCATCTTCGAAACTGCATTGGAAGCCAACGCCTTTTTCAAGGCCGCAGTCTGCGTCTCATAATATTTCTCCTGACTCTTCGCCGATTCGAGGGAGGCGGCGGCCTGAGTTGCGGCATCCCGGTATGTAGTCGGATCAATCGTAAACAGCAGCTGACCCTTCTTCACATATGCCCCGGATTCATAATGTTTTGCCAGCAGACGCCCGTTGACTTCGCTGACAACCTGGGCCGTTGCGCCGGCTGAGAGCATCCCGGGGTAATCCTTGTGCAGGACGACAGAATCAGTCGTGGCCTCCGCAACACTGACTGAAGGGACTGTCTCCGTCTTGGAAGCATCCTTATCCTTCTTCTTGCATCCGGCCGACAATAATATCAGGGAAGCAGCCGCAAAAAGCAAACCGCGCGTAATGAGCGTATATGTTTTCATAGTTGATTGAGATTTTTTTAGTGGAATGGATTAGGATTATCACCGGGCCGAGGGATCGGTCCAGCCGCCGCCCATCGCCGCGTAAAGGGCCACGAGGGAAGTGAGAGCCTTCCCCTGGGCGGATATGGAGGAATTCATATATTCAAGATAAGACATCTGGGCCTGGGCCACGCTTGTGAAATCCGAGAGTCCCTGACGGTAACGGTCGACGGAAAGCTCCACAGCCTCCTCACTGTCGGCAGCGACTTTGGCATCAAGACCGGCCTCCACGGTGGCGGCATTGTAAGACGACAACGCGTTTGCGGCCTCCTGAAAGGCTGTGTGAAGTGTGAGATTATACGCCTCTGTCTGCGCTTCAAGGTTATATCGGGCCTCGGCGACACGATAATTTCTGGCGAGCCCGTCGAAGATTGTCCATGAAAGCGTGGGGGCTATGTTGAACGACAACGACCGCGAACCGAAAAGGTTATCTGCGCGGCGACCCTCCGTTGCAATCGAGCCGCTCACCGATAAAACAGGGAGGAAATCCTTCTTGGCTATTCCAAGCTGGGCGGCTATGGAGGCAAGCTGCATCTCGGCCTCAACGACGTCCGGACGGCGGCGTAGAAGCGAAATGTTCAGTTCCGCAGGATGGGAGGCCGGTATTTCAGGCAGGGGAGCCGGCGTCCGGAGAAATTCCATCTCTGCCGGTGTAGAGGCGGTGAGAAGCGCCAAGGCGTTAATAGAGCTGTCGATCAGGGAATGGAGGCCCGGGAGAGTGCTCAATGTGGAATTGACCACCATCCTTGCCTGCACCACATCGAGTTTCGAAACGAGTCCGCAATCGAAGCGTGTCTCCGTGATGCGCAGGATCTCTTTCTGGCTCTCGATATGCCGGAGGGCAACTTCCAATTGCGCCTGATAAGTGCGGAGGGAGATGTAATTTTGAGCTATCTGGGACGCCATGCTGACCATCACGGCATCATAATCGGCCGCATTGGCCTTGATGTCGGCCTTGTCGGCCTTCGCCTGGGCGGCGATACGCCCGAAGACATCGAGCTCCCAATTCATTGAGAGACCGAGGGAATACATATTAAAATCCGAAGAGGGAGTGGCGTTGCCCAAGGAAGCGCCGGCGGAACGCTGACGCGAATAGTCGGCCGCCACTGAAATGGTTGGCCAATATCCGGCTTGCGTCTGGCGCAACACGGCTTTCGAAGCCTCAATCCGCTTGGCGGCTGCCAAAAGATTGTAATTCGCATCGACACCCCGGGAAATAAGATTGAGAAGAATGGGATCATTGAAAGATTCCCACCATCGGTCGCTTTTCGGGGAGGGCTGCTCTGAGGAGGGAGACATCTGCCAATCGAGTGGCTTTCCGAGAGAGGTCTCGATGCTATCAGAAGGGAGGGGGGAAGACACAGAATCTGGTCTGAGCACAACCGGATCGCCTGGATGCCATTCGGCGTGCATTTCCTTCTCGGCTCCCGCAATCATAAGGGCAACCAGAATAGGCGCAATATGGGTGGATTTCATAGTGGAATAAACCTTTTAACACATTATTAACGGGAAATAACATGCCGGGGTTCACTCCCCCAACCGTTTATCAGTCCTTCCCCCGTCGCGCGATGCGTGCAAAAAGGAGGGGCTCGGAGGTTTCGGAATTGGCAAATGAAAAGAGGGAATCCTCCCCGTCATCGGCTCTGAGGATGGTCACAGTCTGTCCATAAGTTATTTCCTTCATGAAGGACAGTTCAAGACGTCTGACTGCCGAATGATCCATCTCATCGAGAGAGAATTGGTTCAACAGCAAATCGATATACTTGACCGTATTGACATGGCGATAAAAGTCAAGGTCGGCATAGCGGAATGTATGATAGGCCGGGGCTTCAGTAGCCAAACGCGCGCCACGCGGCAGCCCCTGCTCCGGGGTTTCAACAAAAAGCGGAACATGCTTCCCCTGTCGGGGGATAGGGCATTCGCAAGGGGCCAGAATCCCTTCCGGCAATATCAGATGATCAAGGCCGATACTTTCCCGGGTCGTTGTCGAGAGGACCATCCATATTGAGCGGGCATATCCGAGGGGGCGTCCCTCGCAATCCTCGATACGGAAACAGCGTTCTGAGAAATGACGGTTCCAGAGCTCGACCCATGTCGAGAGGGTGAAATCCGTATTGACCATAGGATATTCCTCCATTTCAATTGCCAGACGCGAGAGGACCCAGCCGCAACCCGTCATGGAGGGGTTGCCTATACCGAGGGAATTAGCATGGGCGGTGGCTATATCTATGATCGCGGAGGCGAGACGCGGCAATGCAAGGCGCCCCTCAGCATCCGTATCGCCGGCAGAAACGAAATGACGTCGCGAAAGAATGGGTTCAATCATAACTTCTAATTTTATACCATTTATAAAACGACAGAAAAAGATAAATTCTTTGAGTAAATGTGATTTTTTGTTAACTTTGCAAACATGATGACTTGCGCTCTGCTGCTCCGAGAGAGGAAGAAGAGGTAATAATCTGCCTGATGAAGGAGCGGAAAATGCCAAAGCTGTTCCCGAATTACCGATAAACAATCCAACAACAATAATAACCAACAACATGTCTTACAAACACCTTGCAGGAGCCATGACGCTCCTGACGCCCGTCCTGTTATCAGGATGTGTGGATTCAAGCTACAACCTTGAAGATGTCAAGGACGTGCGCGTGGAGGTTAAGGATCTCACGCTTCCCGTGAATCTCGACCCTATCACATTGAACGACGTTATCCAGTTTGACAGCGAGAGCAAAATCCAACCCGTCACAATCGGAGGGAAGAATTTCTACGCCCTTTGCGAATCTGGAGACTTCAACACTGATGACATCGAACTGCCGGTTGTCAACGTGCCCAAAGCCGACATCTCCTCCACGGAGGCCGATCTGCCCCGTTTCGGACAGAATGCCTCAAAAGGTCGCCGTGCGCCTGAAGATGGCGTAACGTATATTCTTGAAGACATCAACGGCCAATTCAACTATTCGTCGGAAGATGCACTCCCCAAGGAGCTGAAATCTATCGAGGCAGTCGGAACGGATCCCTTCAAGTTCGTTCTTGACCTGCGCGTAGCGGACCCATCGGATGTCATCAACACGCTGACCTTTGAAGATATCAATATCCAGATTCCGAAAGGACTTACCGTGCAGGATCTCGGAAATTCGACTTACAGTCCGACCACCGGTATCTGGCACGTTGACGAGATTGAGCTTCCCGCCGGAGAGAAGCACGTTACGCTCAGCATTACGGCCACAGCCATCGACATCAAGGAGGCTGGCGTCGAAATCAATGAGAATAACCAGTTCATCTTTAATGGCGATTTCACGATAAAGTATGGCGTTGTCCATGCAACTCCGGTTATCAAGAACGAAGTTCCTTCTGTCCTTCCGGAAATGGCCAAAGTATTCATTGACTACACTCTGCAGTCGTTTGACATCATCGCCTTCACGGGCGACATCCAGTATGTCGACGGAATCAACATCGACCCCGTTTCCCTCAGCGATATTCCTGAGTTCCTTCAGGGCGATGAGACAGTCATCAAGCTTTCCAACCCCCAGATCTATCTTCAGCTCAACAACCCGGTTGCCAACGATCCTATACAGCTGAGGGGGCAGCTGAGCCTCGACGCAATTCGTGGAGAGGCCGATCCGCTGACGTTCACTCCCGAAGAGGATATCGTGCTCGGCAATAATCATGGAATCGCCGGCCCCTATTCTTTTGCGTTGGCCCCCAACCGGAATAATCTGAATGTTCCGACTCCCGGAAACCCGGCCAACAATATGGTGGACTACACGAAGAACATGGAGTTCATCCCCTTCCCCTCGCTCAGCTCATTGCTTGTTCCCGCTTCGGGCGAACACGGTCTTCCGGATCAAATCGGCATCCATTTCAACGTTCCCGAAACTCACGTAACCGATTTTGCCCTCGGTCGCACCCTGACCGGCGTCAAGGGAGACTATGAGCTCATCGCGCCTCTCGGCCTTCTTGACGATTCCCATATCATCTATCAGGAAGATGTGACCGGCTGGGGAGAAAACGACCTTGCCGATCTTACGGTAACGAAACTTCGCGTCACAGCCCGTGCCACCAACAATACCCCCGTAGCGATCAGCCTCAGCGTCCGTCCGCTCTCGCCCGGCGATCCTGATCCGGTTGTCATCCCGGGCGCCGAACTGACCTCGAATGTGATCGCTGCCGGATCGACTTCCGATCTCGTCATCGAATTCGTCAACGACAACGTGGAGGTCACCAACCTTGACGGCATCCGTCTGAACGCTGTCCTCAACGGAGGCTCCGACTCCAATCCTCTGAGCCCCGACCAAACGCTTGTCCTCGAAGACCTGCGCGTGACTGTCAGCGGATATTATAATGCAAAACTTGATGACTAACAACCATTCTGACGCTTACAACAATGAAAAATAAGGTTTCTATTCTTATGCTTGGCGGCATGATGGCTTTTGCATCTACTGCCGTCGCTCAGCAGACAACCTCAGGATATTTCCTCGATAACTACAACTATCGCTACAAGATGAACCCGGCGTTCGGGAACAAGCATAACTTTGTTTCCATTCCCGGAATCGGCAACATCAACCTCGCGATGCGCGGAACGCTCCACATGACCGATCTTTTCCACATCGTCGATGGGAAGACGGTCCTCTTCACGGACCCGGCCGTAAGCACATCTTCTTTCCTCAATGCCCTTCCTTCTCATCCGAGCCTTGAGGTCAATGCCAACATCAACCTCCTTTCTGGCGGTTTCAATGCCTGGGGTGGCTACAACACGGTTTCGATCAATGCCCGGGCAGATATGCACATCGGCATTCCCCGCTCGTTGTTCGTGATGCTGAAAGAGGGAGTGACCAACCGCGACTACTCCTTCTCCGACCTGAGCGGGAGCGCCCAGGCATTCGGAGAGATCGCGTTCGGCCATTCTCGCGACATTCCCCAGGTGCCGGGTCTGCGGGCCGGCGCAGCCGTGAAGTTCCTTCTCGGTGTGGCCAATTTCCAGGCTATGGCTCCCAGCACGAAAGTGTCGCTCGGCGAAGATAACTGGACCGCCACAACCCGCGCGGATGTATATGCCAATGTCGGAGGCTTCCAGTTCGAGACCGATGTCAACGACCTCGGGGAGGAATATGTCTCTTCAGTGAATCTCGACGGACCCGGCTCGGTCGGCGTCAATGGTTTCGGTATGGCTCTCGACCTCGGAGCGACATACGAATGGAACGACTTCAACTTCTCGCTTGCGTTCAACGACATAGGCTGGATTTCATATTTTGACACCCAGCATGCCTCCACCAACGGCAAGCAGACGATCAGCTCCAACGACTATATCTTCAACGTTTCTGACGATAAGGATATCCCCAACAACGCGCAGGCTGAATGGGATCGTCTTTCCGACGACCTCTCCAAGCTCTACGACTTGA
Organism: uncultured Sangeribacter sp.; assembly: GCA_964480745.1. Lineage (GTDB taxonomy): Bacteria > Bacteroidota > Bacteroidia > Bacteroidales > Muribaculaceae > Lepagella. Next base: position 17,574 of record CAYZQA010000028.1, read on the forward strand.
AGAACAACGGCAACATAGGAACCCGCAGCGTGGCCATGGGAACGACCATGAACATCGGCATCGACTACAAACTTCCCTATTACCGTCGTCTCCACTTCGGCCTTCTCAGCTCAACCCGATTCCAGGGTGACTACACATGGAGCGAGGTGCGCATCTCGGCCAATGTCAATCCTGTCGATTGCTTCTCGGCTTCTGTCAACGGTACGTTCGGCACATTCGGGGCCGGATTCGGCTGGCTCCTTAACTACTATGCACGCGGTTTCACGATATTCCTCGGCATGGACAACACGCTTGGCAAACTGTCGAAGCAGGCAATTCCCTTGAATTCAAACGCTTCCGTAAATTTCGGAGCAAGCGTGACATTCTGATAAACGCTAATTCTCAAAAGAGGAGTCGTCGGATATCCGGCGACTCCTCCTTGTATAAGATCAAGTCCTACGAAAGAGACGGAAGGTAGCCATTAAGAATTGCCAATAAACAAAACATCAAAAAAACTGATTTTTAAAAACTTATTTGATATTGGCGTTGTTATCATTAGAAAATTAAATTGTCAGAAATTAAAAAGATTACGATTATGAAGAAGACATTGTATGTTGCAGCCTCTGCTTTGGCCCTCCTCTCCCTCGCCTCATGCGGAAACAAGAGCTGCAATGGGAACAGCTGCGGAGACAAGGGAGACCGTAATGAAATTTATACAGGCGTCCTTCCTGCGGCAGATGCCGATGGAGTCCGTTACGTCCTCCAGCTGGATTATGACGACGATCATAACTATACGGACGGGGATTACGATCTCGTTGAAACATATCTCAAGGCCGACTCAACGGCAACAACCGGCTATCGCGACGATAAGAGTTTCAAGTCTGAGGGCGATTTCACAGTGACTGACAATGCGGGCCAGAAGGTGTATAAACTCGTGCCTGATGTAAAGGACAGTCAGGCAGGGAGCACTGTTACTCCGCTCTATTTCATTGCTGACAACGATTCGACGCTCACTCTCGTGAATTCTAATCTCGAACGTTCAGCAAATCCCGACCTGAACTATTCGCTCAAACTCTCGAAATAAGTCAGAGGGACTAGTGACTAGTGACAAGTGACAAGTTATTAGTGACAAGTTATAAAAGATAAGTTATTGGGATGCATCTTGCGCAAGGCAATTGATGCATCCTTTTTTTCGTTGTTAGGATATGGATTCTCAATCAATGTTAACTGCCGGAATGACTGTGGGGGAAGCGCGAAGGATGTTGCGTGCGGCCCTTCTCCCTCGCTATGGGGAAAGGGAGGCGGCTGCCATTGCCGGGCTCGCATTCCAGACGCTCAAGGGCTGGACTCCTTCGGAAGTTATAATTCGTTCCGACTGGCCGATCTCCGAGTGGTTGGCGGCAAAGTTGAATGATCTCCGGAAAAGAGTTGTGGAAGGGGAACCTATCCAATATGTTCTTGGCGAGGCCCGGTTCTATGGCATGGATCTGAAGGTCTCTCCGGCCACGCTTATTCCCCGACCGGAAACAGCCGAACTTGTGGATATTATCGTCCGGGGGAATCCGGAACCAGATCTCCGTGTCCTCGACATCGGGACCGGAAGCGGAGCAATTGCCATCGCACTTTCCCGAAACCTTCGGTTCCCGGAGATTACGGCAATCGATCTCTCAGAGGAGGCTCTGCGGGTCGCAGAAGAAAATGCCGACCGCCTGAAGGCAAAAATCCGTTTCATTAAGGCCGACATATTCAATTATGAAATGGAGCCCGATAGCCTGGACATCATCGTGAGTAACCCCCCCTATATCGCCGAGGAGGAGAAAAAGAATATGGAGACACATGTCGTTGACCACGAACCTGCCTCAGCATTGTTTGTTCCCGATTCTGATCCTGTCCGGTTCTACATCGCCATCTCGGCTTTCGGCAAGCGAACACTCCGTCCGGGGGGGAAATTATATTTTGAACTCAACCCGCGCTTTGCAAACGATGTGAAATCCGCAATGGAATCTGAAGGATTCGAGGAAGTCCGGATTGAGAAGGACTCCTTCGGGAAAGACAGGTTTGCAATCGGAATCAATAAGGGATGAATAAGCCTTGGGGATTTAATAATGGAGAGAAAGAAAAAAGAGCGGAAACCGATAACGCCCGAGGCGGCTATGATTCGCATGGCGGATCTTTGCGCCCGATCCGAACAATGCGAGGCCGATATCCGCACAAAGCTCTTCCGCATGAAACTCCCTGCGCATGAAATTGATAGAATACTTGATCAACTCCGGGAGGAAAATTTCATCAATGAGGAGAGGTTTGCCGGAAGCTTTGCCCGCGACAAAGTTCGCTTTTCGGCATGGGGGAAAAACAAGATAAGGTTGGGACTCTTCCAGAAAAGGATTTCCGGAGAGGCGATAAGCCAGGCGTTGGACAGCATCCCGCGCAAAGATTATATCGACGCCTTGCTAAGGGTAGCCTCGGCCAAATCCCGGAGTCTGGACCTTTCCGACTATGAGGACCGCGCGAAACTATATCGGCATATCCTGAGCCGAGGCTTCGAGAGCCAATTGGCGTCCAAGGCTGTGGCCCGGATGAAACGACTCCAGGAGGAGGAGGAGTAAGTTAGGAGTGAGGAGTTAGGAATAACCCCGGCGCTGAAGCTTGGGGCTTTTCAAAAAAGAAATTCTGAGGGACAAGTAATGAAGTTTTTAAAAGGGATTTGCAAGGATATTTTGGGAGTTTTGTTCCCTCCGGTTTGCCATATCTGCGGCACAAGATTAACGGATGAGGAAAGCTTTATATGCAATCCCTGCATCTCCCACCTTCCCCGCACGCATTTCCATCGCCGCAGGATGAATGCCGTAGAGACACGCCTTGCAGGAATCATCCCCTTCAGAGCGGCGGCTTCCCATTTCTTCTATTCGCGCACTTCAGAGACGGCAACCCTCCTCCATGACCTAAAATATCGGAAATTCCCCGCTCTCGGACGCCGAATCGGACGCCTGATCGGGGAGGAGTTGAACGGGACGCCGTTTCTGGATGGCATCGACCTCATCATGCCTATCCCTTTGCATTTCATGAAACGAGCCAAACGAGGATACAATCAGACGGAAGAACTCGCGGCCGGACTGTCGGAAGCTACCGGGATTCCTGTTACACTTGCGTTACGAGCATCAAAGCCTCACCGCACCCAAACTTCCCTCTCAATGGCCCAGCGGCAGAAAAACACTTCCGGGATTTTCAGCATCAAGAACCCGGCCGAATTAGCCGGACGCCATATCCTCATCATAGACGATGTCTGCACAACGGGAAGCACCCTCATTTCAGCCGGAGAGACGCTGCTTGCGGCCGTCCCATCCTGCACCATCTCATTCTATACCGTTGCCTGCACATTTTAGGGGTCTATTATATTAGCGCACCCTTCGGAGCCGGATTTGCGAATCGAGGTAAGGAAAATTCATCGTCAGCATATCGGAATCAAACTGGGCTTTCCCTTCCCCCGGAAGCGGTTTTCCCTCCGAATCAAGCCATGTTAGACTATAAATTCCCTTGAATGACGTTGACTCCAGCTTGCCTTTCAAGGCTCCTTCCTCCCATTCCCCGGAATTCTTGACCGCTCCGCTCAGGTAGATTATGTCGTAGCCTCCGGGACGCTCTGCGATAGCGAGCCGGTAGCGGCCTCCGCTCCTGAGTTTGGATTCATCTATCATCCGGTCGAATTCCTCCCATACTCCTTCATGCGGGTCGGCTGATTGGCGAAGCCTTTCCATGAGTCCGATAATATCCTCATAAGCAGGAATATCAGAACTTCCGGCAACTTTCATGACAATATGATCTATCTCTATGGCGCCTCCCGGTTCGACGGCAAAGCCTGCCGAGGCTATTTCAAAATCAAGATCTACGGGCCCGAGCAGGGGGCGATGTTCACGGTTTCCTCCATTCAACATGAAGCCAGTGGGCGAGAAATCGATCTGGAATGAATTCGGGTCTGTGAAAAAATCAAGACCCGAATCAATTGATTTCGGGTCGGCTATGTAGGGAACAGTAGTTATTTCCAATGAGGGATTGGCAAACGCATCTCTGACATCATCCGCAGTGTTGAAAAACAAATTCACGGTGTCTCTGTCCTCTCCCGCGAACCATATTCCCCATCCGGGATGACTTACGGAATGTCGCCTACCCTGTTCATCCTCGAAAGAATATCTCCTTCCGGCCATATTGTTAAGATTCCGGCAGCGGAATGTCAGGCTTGAAAGACCTGCGCCGGCACCGGGAAGGGTAACTTTTAGCGTATCCAGAGTTTTATTCTCTATCCGCAACTTTTCGCCGGCGGGCGCGAGCGAACCGAATCCACGGGTGGAGTTGAGAAACAGGGGCTGCAGGTTCTCGGCTTTGGCAGTTGCCATTCCGCTGATGGCCGTGAACGCTCCGACAATCGCAAAAATCATGATGACGCCCCCAATAATCTTGTTGATAAGCCACATCGACCGGAGATTGAAGTGAGCCCGGACCTTATTGATGGCAAACGTAACAATCCACCACCAACTGAGCGCACCGACAATCACCGAAAGAAATCCGATAATGTAATCATACCAGGTTATCTCAGGCAAGAGGAAATTGAAGCGGGCAAAAAGGCCTATGATGAGGAAGACTATAAGCGGATTGGAGAATGTGAACAGAAAGCCGCTCAAAATATCTTTCTGAGGCGACGAATCATTACTGTCTGGCTTTCGAAGTGTTTTTGAAGGATTCGAACGGAAAAGGTAGACGCCGAAAACAGCAAGCACCACACTCCCGATAAGCTGGATGACATCCTGATTGCTCTTCAGGAACTCTTCAACAAAAGAGAGGCCGAAACCTGTGATCAGACAATAGATGAGATCTGACAAAGCGGCGCCCACACCCGTGTAAAACCCTGTCCGACGTCCTTTCTCCAGAGTCCGTTGCACACAAAGGATACCGACAGGGCCCATCGGAGCGGAAATGATCACTCCGATTGCAAACCCACGCCATAGCATGTAGAATATTCCTTCGAGCAGACCCATTGTTCCTCGTTCTAATTGATTATTAGGAATCCCCCCACAGCAGCCGGGACAACCTCGTATCGACGAAGGGCATACCGGTCATCGAAAGCAGGTCCGCTGAGCGGGACGCCACCGCGCTCGACGACATTGTAAGTCGAGCCGCAAACCGGACATACTGCCACAGGGAATATCTCTCCCGGTTCCATACGGACCCGGACGTCGGGTTGTCGTTCCACCGGGCATGCCAAGTCATAGGCCAAAGGGACGTCCGCTTCGAGCGTGTAGGGATTGTTGCCCCTTACGAGAAGGACGCCTCCAAAGCCGGCAGCTGCCCTATCGAGCCAGGCAAATCCGGACGGTTCCCTAAGCTGAGGCACAAACCTCCGGGAGTCGCCAATTCCGGCTACGCCGAAAGCGTCCCACATTGATATCGGCGACAGATTGATATTGACCGGCAATGAGGGAATACGGTCGTCATCTACCGTGTTGCAAGACGCGAGAACAGCCGTCAGGAGCGCGATTACGGATAATATTTTCAGGAATGTCCGTCGACCTTTATTCATCAGCCGCAGATCAATTCATCGGAATCGTTCGCAACATGGAGGCTATCTGGGCCACAAGCTGTTTCATCGGACCGCTGATCATCGGCGCCACCAGGGCAGGGACCTTGAGATCAACCTCAACAGTCACGCCACATTGCGTTTCATCAACGGGACGGATATGGAGCGCCATCGACATGGGGACCGGCGTGCCTACACCTTCCATGCGAATCAAGGTCGGCATTTCCAGCTCTGCCAATTTCATCGTCACCTCTCCGGCAGGGCCTCCCGGGAAGGAAATTGTATCGGGAGTGACTTTCACCTGGTCGAGCAGTTCGCGTTTATCTTCGGGAACGGCATCAGCCGGAGCCCCTTTGATAAGTTGTCCGAGGGCCTCCAGATTAGAAAACTTATTGAAGACGGCTTCAGCAGAGGCCGCCATCATCTCTTCATTGCTCTTGAAATTTGCCATTTTTATCTATGGAGAGAGTATAGTGATTATCCGGAGAGATCCTTTTTTTAAAGTTTTTCGGGAATCCAGTTGGCTGGGTCACGCCTCCATTCCTCAAGAGTAGCAAGATCAGCTGCGGCGACATAATCAAGTTCGGCTGCGGCTTCGGTCATGCGGCTGAAGGTTGTAAGACTGACCATATTGATATTGTCATCGTGCAGACGTTTGACAGCGGCCGGGAACTCATAATTGAAGACTGCCACCCCGCCGGCCACTTCGGCGCCGGCCATGCGGATAGCCTCGGCCGCTTTAATGCTGCTGCCTCCGGTCGAGACAACATCCTCAAAGAGGACAACATGCTGACCCGGACGGAGATTCCCCTCGATCTGGTTTTCAAGGCCATGATCCTTGGGAGTGTCACGCACAAAAATGAAAGGAATGCCGAGCACATCGGCCACAATCGCTCCCATCGGAATCGCAACGGTCGAGACACTCGCCACAACCTCGGCTTCCGGGAAGTTCTCAAGAATGGCCCGAGCCGCTTCCACTTTGATATGGTTGCGGACATCAGGATATGACAACAGTCGCCGGTTATCGTTGTAGATCGGTGAATTCCAACCCGATCCCCAAACAAAAGGCATATCCGGCTGAAGCTTTATCGCGTTGATCTGGAGAAGTTTCTCAGCCAACACACGTTCGCGATTTTTCATGACACTATTATGTTTCTTTGACAAAATTAACCACGCTTGCTTATAATTCCAAAACAAAAGTGATTTTATTAAGGTTCTATCAGCTCATCATTCAGCTGAGCGTTATTATCACCAGCTTCCGCCAGCCCCGCCACCGCCAGTCGATCCGCCCCCAAAACCGCCGCCGAAACCTCCCCCACCGAAGCCACCGAAGCCACCTCCTCCACCACGGCGGCGGCGTGAGGCAGCGGCGGCCACTCCTGCGGCGGCAGCCAGCGCAGCTGCGTCTTCTTTTTTCGGGATGCGATAGTTTTCCCGCTTGATATGATGGCAAAACTGGCATTCATATTCCCGCGTGCCCATTCCTTCGCTCCGGGTGGTTGCCGGGCGGACGACTGAATCGCGCACGAGGCTCATGGCAACCGTCCCGCAGTTGGGACATTCCGTATACTTATGTTGGCGTTCGCGGTAGGCAAGCGTCTCCGTATTATGACATTTAGGACATTCCCAGACGTCATAGTCCACAGTCTTCAGCCGCTCTTCCAGATCCTGGGAGGCGGAGAGACGCGCGTTGTCTTCGGCTTCAGAGAGACGATGCATTTTCGTTCCGCAGTTGCTGCATCGTCTGGTGCGATTTCGGTTCCCGCGATAGATGAGCCATGCCGGGATGAGGAATATGAGGCCAACGCCAAAGGTAAAGATGGCGATCAGAAGGAACGCAGGTAGGGATTGACGCCAGCGGAGGGCTCGATGATAACGGTCGAGTTTGCGTCCACGCACAATCTCTACTATGAAAAGAGCGCCCCCAATCAAAAAGGCGAGGATGGCGACCCATTGGACGAGCCCCCAGAGCACGCCGGAATCGATTGCGCTGAACGTTTCGCCGGCAGAGTCCGGCTGGGCGGAACGCAGTTCCTCGGCTACAGCGGGATCTTCAAGAGCTTGACAGATCAATGACACGCCGTCTATAACGGCTTTGTCAAGGTCATCTTCCCGCATGGCCGGGATGATGGCGCGATGTACTATGTTGGAGCAGGCTATGTCGGTCAAAACACCCTCGACGCCGTAACCGGGCATGATGAATGTGCATCGCGAACCAGGCGATATCATCATCAACACGCCGTTGTCCTTATCTTTCTTGCCGATCTTCCAGAGGGAGAAAAGCTGTTCGGTCCAGTCGGCGGCTGCTTCGTCCCCGATTTCAGGTGGGATGGCGACGACCACTTCGCATGTGGTCTGCTGACGCACACCGGCAAGCAGCCGGTTTGCCTCAGCCTTGGCAGAAGCAGAAAGCAGGTTGCCGGGATCGGAGACATACTGAGTCCTGTCGGTCACCTGGACATTAGGCATCATTGCCGGTGTATAGACTTCACCCCGCAGCGGCAAACAGACTGTCAAAAGCAAAATGACCAGAATAGTCGTTGAGCGGAGAAGATCTTTGGCAGCAACCCCAAACCGAAAACAAGTATGTAGATAAAACCGATTGACCACGTTTAAGTAATTTTTTACAAATATACCTAATTCCCCGCGAATCCTCAAATTCCTTCAGATTATAAAAATTAATGTGAGTCAAAATCTACGTTAGTTTTTGCGATACGTGATTTTGTTTGTATCTTTGCCAATATGGATAAAAGAGATGTCAAAAACCGAATTGGATACGTTGTTGCATGCGTAAATGAATTTGCCTCCCGTTACCATCTTTCAGTAAAAGAGGCTTACAACTATCTGCGTAGATTTAAAGGCGTTGAGTTGCTGCTCAAGCATTATGATGTAATGCACACTTTATCAATTGATGAGAGTGTCGAAAATCTTCAGATTGCTTGTTTCAAGAGAGGAGGGAGAGTCCAATGATCCAACTTTACCACGGCTCTAACGTCCCCTCTACCGAACGGTCTCTTCAATTCTTGAAGAAGAAATGAGCGACAAAAATTTAATTAACATTGATGAAAAAGGGATTCAGTTCCAACTTGAATGCCTGACCGGGGAATTGACCGAGATGATCGTGGAGAAATATGGTTGGGAGATACCAACCGCATTAGATGTGCTCTATAATTCCGAAACATATCGAAAAATCTCTGACCCTGAATGTGAGATGTATTATCAAGGGGCAGTGTACCTATTCTCCTTTCTCCAAAATGAGATCGAAACAGGGAAAATCGCCTGATTCCTATTGTTACCCTTAATCTATTATGCACCTGCAAACAAATATGGGGCGCATCCATGACGAATGCACCCCAATTTCGTTTTTAACTCTATTTTTTCTCGGAACGGGTTAGTAGGTCAGGCGGGGTTCGAGCTCTTTGGCTTGCTCAACCATCTTGGCGATTTCTGATTCTGCCGGCACGCGGTGGCATAGATGCTTTTCCTCATTGACCTCCACTAACTTTGCATGAAGATTGGCCGGTACGCGGTGGCGTAGTTCCTTGACAGTGTCAACTCCCCCTGCCTCCAAGAGCTCGGCAAACTGTCCGGCAATCCCTTTGATCCGGAAAAGATCGGCATGGTTAGCCCATTTCAGAATAAGTTTTTCTGAGATTCCAGTTTCTTCAGCCAGTTTCTCACGCCCTTTCGGCGTTGCCGCACGGTCAAGCAATTCCTCTGTGGTCTTCACTCCGACAGCTTCCAATTTCTCAGCATACGCTGCACCGATTCCTTCGATTTCTTCAATTTTGTAACTCATAGCAGTAGATTTTAAAGCCAGATTCCCTGATTCAGTAAAACCTACCATCGAAACCAAGAAATCAGACATGTGAAACCATGTTTTTCATCTCTCGGCTCATACCGCTGAAAATATGCAGGATACAAGCCTCTAAATTAGTAACACAGGCCGAATTATTTTTGTTTATCCTACGCTCGGGAATATCTTTTCGATACTTTTCAGACCGCGGGGAGGGAGTTACCGTTAAGTTTGCGGTAGAGGTCGAGGGCGTAGACGTCCGTCATCCCCGATACGTGGTCAAGAACGCTCTGCAGACGTTCGTAGGGAGTGGCGGCACGCGTGTCGTACTGTCCCGGCACTATGCTCAACAATAACCGCGAATAATTCTTTTCCGGATTCATCACGGCCTCAGTCAGGCTGTCGAGCAACGACGTGATGATCCTATGGCCCGCCAACTCTATGTCAACCACATCTGGAGCATTATAGATATGCGCATAGGCAACCTTCGAACAATCCTTGTAGGCATCGCGAAGCAGAGGCGCCGCATGGTTTAGCAACGGACCGCAAAACTCCCCGGCAAGGATCGCCTCCTCATTGGCGAGGAAGGCATCCGCGCAACTCTTCACAAGAGCATTTATGGCGATCGATCGCAAATAACCGACCTTCTCATTGGGATCAGTCAGCCGGGACATCGACCTCTCCGCCCTCGCCCGATCCTCTGGCCCGAGAAACCCCAACAACAGACGGCGCACCTCCTCGCCTGGCAAAATCTTCAGCTTATGGGCATCCTCGATATCCATAATCTGATAGCAAATGTCGTCGGCCGCCTCAGTGATGAACACCAGGGGATGACGCACAAACCGCCCCGGCTCTACCTCTGGAATACCCAACTCCTCGGCCACCTTCCGGAAAATATCCTCTTCCGAACGAAAAAAGCCAAACTTCCCCTCCTTCCCTATTTTCCCGGCATAAGAAGAAGCGTAAGGATACTTGACGATTGACGCCAGAGTCGAATATGTCATCGCCATCCCTCCCTGCCGGCGCCCAGCAAACTGATGGGTCAGCAAACGAAAAGAATTGGCATTCCCCTCAAAATTAATGAAATCATCCCATTCTTCTTTAGAGAGTAGCGACTCGAACCGCTGACCGCGGCCCTCGCTGAAGAAAGTCGAGATTGTCTTCTCCCCCGAATGGCCGAAGGGGGGATTCCCCAAGTCATGGCAAAGACAGGAAGCTGCGACAATGTCGCGGAAATCATCAAACCGGGAAGCGAGATCGCGATCGCCATACTTGTTTCTCAGGCCCAGCGCCACCTCATGGGCCATCGAACGGCCAACCGATGAAACCTCCAGACTATGGGTCAGACGATTATGGACAAAAATGCTGCCGGGAAGCGGGAAGACCTGCGTCTTGTTCTGCAGCCGACGGAACGGGGATGAAAAAATCAGACGGTCGTAATCGCGCTGGAAATCCGAGCGGGTATGCTTCCTTGGGTCATGGTATTCCTCCATGCCGAGACGCTTGTCGCAGATCAAATTCTGCCATTCCATTGTTTCTGCCATATCCGGATTGTTTTGCGGCAAAGATAATAAATTGCAATAATAAACCGACGGAGTTCGTTAAATAAACGTGTTTTCTAACGATAAAATCCAAACCGTAATCCGCATCGCCCTGCGCCGCGCCGGAGCGCTTTTTTTATTTGCCGCCATGCTTCTTGTGGCGGCCTCCCCGGCCTGTGCCAAGCCCGGAGACAAGATTCTCAACCGCCCTTATGCCGACCTCAAACGCTGGCATCTCGGTTTCTCCGTCGGCATGAGTCTCCAAGATTTCAGGTTTATCCACAACGGCCATGACTTCGGCGACGGCGAACAATGGTTTGCGGAAGTTCCGGCCATGTCGCCGGGCATCAACGTGTCGGTGCTCGCTGACCTCAGACTCCATAAACATTTCAACCTGCGTTTCTCTCCCGGCATGTCGTTCGGCTCCAAGAATGTCCATTTCTTCTCCCCCCAGCTCGGAGAGACAAGAACCCAGGATGTAAAGAGCGTCTACGTCCTTCTCCCGCTTGACCTGAAGATCTCCGGGGAGCGATATTACAACTCGCGTCCATACGTCACTGTCGGCGCAATGGGAGCTTTCGACGTCGGCAAAAAGCCGAACGACTACCTGAAATTCACAACCTCCGACGCCTACCTGACCGTCGGCCTCGGCTGCGATTTCTATCTCCCCTACTTCAAATTTATCCCGGAAATAAAATTCTGTTTCGGGCTCGCCGACATCCTTCAGCATAAGCGCCCCGACCTCGAAGATGATTTGCAGACAATCAAGATCACGCAATCGCTGAAGAAAGTGAAGTCTAACATGGTGATGATCACCTTCTATTTCGAATGACCATCCGATGAGAAATCTCCTCCGAACTGCAATTTTCACCCCGGGACGCCTTCTCGCGGGCCTATTAGCGATGGTCGCGCTGTTGCGTCCAGTCTCGCTTCACGCACAAGGTGACGCTCAGCTGACCCAATATTGGGCCATGCCGACATATTACAACCCGGCCTATTCGGGCCAGATCGACTATATCCGGATCCGCGGCGCGGCCAGGATGCAATGGATCGGGATCTCCAACGCGCCCCGTTCCTTCCTCGGGACAGCCGACATGCCAATCAAGCTCAACAAGAAGCAACGTCTTGGAGTCGGCGTCAATTTCCAGCAGGAATCGATCGGACTCTTCAACAACCTTCTTCTCGGAGCCCAGGTCAGCTACAAACTCAATCTCCTGAAAGGAGTTTTCTCAATCGGTCTGCAACCCGCCTACTACAATTCCAAATTCCGGGGCACAGACGTCATCGTCCCCGATGGAGATGACTTCCATCAACCCTCAGACGAGGCGATTCCGACAACTGATGTCGCAGGAAACGCCTTCGATCTCTCTGCCGGAGTTTCCTACTCCCATAAATATTTCAATGTCGGAATATCCTGTCTCCATATCCTCGAACCGAGCATCGAGCTGACCAAGGAATCAGCCTCGGAAACGGAAACGGCCCAGTTTATGACGACTCTCCCGAGGCAGCTATATTTTACTGCCGACGGCAATATTCCCCTCCGGAACTCGTTATTTTCATTGCAGCCCTCGATGCTCGTGCGCACTGATTTCCTCAACTTTTCGGCGGAGGTCACCATGAGGGCAACCTACAACCGATTCCTCTCATTCGGGGTAGGTTACCGATACCGGGACGCCATCAGCGCAATGATCTCGGCCGAGTTCAAGAACTTCTTCCTCGGGTATGCATACGACTACCCCCTGACCGCGATTGCGCGGGCCTCCTCGGGAAGCCATGAAATAGTCGCCGGATACATCATCAAGCTGAATCTGGGCGACAAAAACAAGAACAAGCATAAATCGATCCGGATAATGTAGCGACCCGGACCTCCTACACATCACAGCGACAACGATAGATATGAAACAGACAATAAAAATATTTTCCTCCCGTATATTCCCGGCCATTTTCCGGGGCGTGACGCTGATCGCTCTCCTCATCGCGCTGAATTCATGCGCAGGGATGCGCCGCAGCAGTGCCGGCGGCGAAGTGACCGGGGTCGGCGGCTCCTCTTTTGCCGAACCCACCCCCTACGGGATGGTGCTCATCGACCGCGGATCGATAGCCATGGGTCCGTCGGCGGATGATTCTGTCGCCGGAATCCGCAAGAACAACCGGGGCGTCAGCATTGATTCCTTCTGGATGGACGAGACGGAAATAACCAACTCCAAATACAAACAGTTCGTCTTCTGGGTCCGCGACTCCATCATCCGCGAACGCCTTGCCGACCCCGCTTTCG
>CAYZQA010000029.1:0-13391 GCA_964480745.1 uncultured Sangeribacter sp.
TGTCGGAAGCCTGCTTGATATAGTCGCCGGCGAGCACACCAAGACCGCCGGAATAGATTTTCAGACAGTTGCAGAGGCCATACTCCATAGAGAAATATGCTACAGAGGGAATCTTGGAATCCATAGGCTGCTTCATGTAATCCTTGAATTCAGCATAGGTTTCCTTAATTCTCTTCATGAAGGCCTTGTCGGCTACGATCTCTTTGTAACGTTCATAGCTGAGCTGCTGGAGAAGCATGACGGGGTTCTCCCCGGTTGCACGCCAAAGGTCATGATCGAGGTCTCTGAAAAGGCGTTTGCCATGGCTGTTCCAAACCCACCAAAGATTCTTTGACATTTCTTCAAGAGCCTTGAGCTCCTTGGGAATCTCTGCGCTGACGGTGATGTTGCGCCAGTTGGGATTATTGGTGTTGCTGACTTTAAGTTTCATAAATATCTAAATATGATTTTGTTAGTTGTATTCTTTAATATTGGTGAGATGGCCAAAAGAAATACTCCTTTGGCCTGAAAAAGGGTTACTTCCGGAGATTTCTCTTCAGGGCAATCTCGAAAGCGCGGTAATAATGCTCCATAAAGAACTTCCAGTCTGCCCGGGCTGCCGTAAGGAAGGCCATATTGCGGGCGTGGACCCTGAGATTGGAATCGGATTCCTCGTAGGCTATTGAAGCGGCTGCAATCTCATCGCGTACCTGAAGATAGTTGGAATCTGTCCGTTCGACAACCTTGACTCCGCATGAGGCAATTTCATTCTCGAAATTATCCAGCACCCATTGTCCGAAACCTGCCTTGTCGTCTGTGACGGTCGGAACGCCGAAAGCCACGCTCTCAAGGGGAGTATAGCCCCAAGGTTCGTAATAGGATGGGAACAAGGTGAGGTCGAAGGCCGGGAGGAGATCGTAATAGGAGATGTTGACGATCCCGTCGTTTCCATCGAGATAACAGGGCATATAGATGACCTTTACCCGGCTGAGCGCGCCGGAAGCCTCAAGCTGACGGATACGGACGCACACTTCATCCGAGTCTTCATTGTGGAGACGATGAGTGAGGAAGTCGCTCGCAACTGAAGTCTTGCCATCGCGCAAAGCATCTGCGAGAGTCGATTCCGGAGCTTTGACCCAGCCCGGAACGAGGATGAAGGCAAGAGCCGTTCTTCCCTGGGGAAGCTGTTCGTTGATCTTTGCGACTGTATCAAGCATCAGGTCGAGCCCTTTGTTGCGATACTCGTGGCGTCCCGAAGTGGCGATAAGGAAAGTCTGGTCGCTGTATTCCTTACCGGTCAAAAGGGAGGCAACATTCAAGAGAGCCTGCCGACCCTCCTTGCGAAGACGATTGTAACGGACAGTCTTGGGGACAAAATCGGGCTCAAAACCATTCGGGGTCACAACCTGCGGCCTAATCTCGAGAAGCTGTTCGCATTCGCGGGCCGTCACTTCGCTCACTGTCGTGAAGCAATCGGCATTATGAGCAGCGGCTTTCTCAAGGGAATGCTTTGATTGCATGTTGAGCTCGCCCGCCATCTGGTCGCCATTATAACGATGGAAATAATCGTATAGGGGCTTGCCGTTGCCGCAAATGCTACGTCCGATGCTCGTTGCGTGAGTCGTGAAGAGGGTCGATATGCCGGGGGCGTTGAGCCTAAGGTAAAGAAGCCCCATTCCTGTTGTCCATTCATCGAAATGCGCAACCGTCCTGCCCTGCGAAACGCCGAGATGCTCGCCGAGAGCAGCAATGACGATTGCTGAGGCCACAGCAAACGCGCAGCCTTCGGAATAGTCGCCGTAAGAATGAAGGGAATCAACGCCAAAATTCTCCCACATCTTGCCGTAAACGGAAGGGAGATGGCTTTCAGTCTGACCCGGATTCACAAGCACCACCTGGGGAGCGCCGGGAATATCCCATCTGCCGACACGGATCGTAATCCCCCATGGCAGATTGAGTTTTGTGGCAGCCGACTTAAGAAGCGACTTGCGTTCTTTAAAATAAGGCGAGGGGTTCTGCTCGGTCCAGAAATCGGGGCCAATGAAGACAAGCTTGTCTCCAAATTGCTCTCCAAGGACTCTGGCCTTTGTGGATAGCACTGCATAAATGCCGCCGACTTTGTTGCAGACCTCCCAACTCGTCTCGAAGAGGAGGTCGATCTTACCTGCAACTTCGGGTTGTTTAGCGACAGACTTGGCGCCTGCGCTTGTCTTTTTCGCTGTCATTTTCACTTATGAGTTCGTTTGACGGCACAAAATTACTAAAATCCTCTCTCTCTCCAAAAGATTCTACGACTTTTTTATGTTAAATTTTATATCAATGTGCATCATGTCGCACTTTTGTGCATGATAATGCACATTTACAATTATCCCGACCCTCGACCCTGCTCTCTTTGGGGCACAACATACCCCCGAATCCATCTTGGAGCCCTGTGAGGGAGTGGAATCCGGGGGTAAAATACGATGTGTCGAGATGACCTGGCGGAGGCAAAATACCCTATAAGTTTCTATCTTGCAACATGATATAGAAAATAGGGTCTATATTGCCTTAGAAAGGAAGATCGTCGGAGTTATCCGTGGGGCCGAAGTCAGGGGCGGCCGGGGCGGCTCCGAAGGGCGCAGCGGGAGCGGCAAACGGATCGGCGGGAGCAGGCTGGGCGTAGCCGCCAGCGGCAGGAGCAGCCGGAGCAGCACCCATAGGCTCGGACACGCGGAATACCATAACGTCCGTATACCAACGGCCATTGTACTCACGGCTATCGAGATCAGCAGAAATACGAACCACTTCACCCAACCGCAGTTTGGGACACAACGCGTCGCAACGGTCAGTGCCAAAGATGGTGAACTTTACTTTCCGGGGATATTCTCCGGGGGTTTCCATCACATATTCGTGCTTTTTCCAGGCATTGCCGGATGATTTCGCAGTTCCGGACTGCTCACCAAGATCAAGGATAAGTCTTCCTTCTATTTCCATTATATTTCTTTCTGTTTTAGTGATTTCAAGTTTGATAGCCAGAGAGACCCTCCGATTTCAAGGCTCTCCTTTTGACCAATTAAAAGCAAAGTTACCAATTTTCAACGGCTATACAAAACATTTTTGTTAAATTTGCAATGCTGCGGACTCTTACAGGAATTTATCCTCCCTTTTATCACCCCCTTATCCCGCAGCGGCTGAATATGGCTGAACTGATAGACAAATTCTTCCCCTCTCTGACGGAGCGGCAACGAGAACAATTTGATGTACTCATGCGCGCGTATCCGGAATGGAACGACAAGATAAACGTCATTTCCCGAAAAGATATTGAAAACCTGGAGAGCAACCATCTGCTTCATTCCCTTGCAATTGCCCGATTCATAAGCTTCACTCCCGGAAGCCGGGTCCTTGACTTCGGCACGGGAGGCGGCCTGCCGGGTCTTCCATTGGCAATAATGTTTCCCGACACGGAGTTTCTGCTTGTGGACCGAACGGGGAAAAAACTTAAAGTTGCTTCCGCCATTGCTGAGGAAGCGGGCATAAAGAATGTCCGCTTCATGCATGGGGATGTCGCGGAATGCAAGGAGAAATTTGATTTCGTGGTTAGCCGCGCCGTGATGCCCCAGCCTGACCTTCTGAAGATTTGCAGGAAGAACATCTCTTCGGATCAGAAGAATGCTATCCCCAACGGTCTGATCACATTAAAGGGTGGCGACCTCGATTCGGAGTTAGGGAAACTTCGGCCGGTCAGTGAAATTATAGATATCCACTCCTATTTCCCCCTCCCCTTCTTTGAGGAAAAGCGGATTGTCTACACTCCAGTTTGAACGAAGTCGGACAACCCGATAGGCCGAGAATACGTTTTATAGAGAAAACGGGCCGTTCTCCCGAACCATTCGGACAACGGGCCGAAAAAATCTTCAGAATATGAAAATAGCAAAATTTGAATTCTCCTTATTCGGGATCAACACCTATGTGGTCTCGGACCCGGCGACAAAAAAGTGTGCCATCATAGACCCGGGCATGATCAATGAGCGGGAAGAGGAGGCCATGAAGGGATATATTGAAAAGAATGGACTGACTGTTACCCATATCATCAACACCCATCTCCATATCGACCATGCCGTGGGGGCCAAATTCGCTTCGCAATTATTCAACGCGCCTATTTATGCCCACGAATCTGACAAGATTTTAGGGGATAGAATGCAGGAGCAGGCCCAGATGTTCGGTATTGGGGAAAGAATTGACAACGTTTCAATATCGACTTACCTGAAAGACGGGGACGTTATCGAGATCGGCGAGGGACGGTTGAAAGTGGTTCATGTTCCGGGGCATTCTCCCGGAAGCATCGCCCTTTACGACGAGGCTGACGGAGTGCTCTTCTCCGGCGATGCACTCTTTGCGGAATCTATCGGCCGCACAGACCTTCCGGGAGGTAACACGCAGCAACTTCTCGATTCAATCAATGGAAAATTGATGCAGCTCCCGGACGAAGTGACGGTCTATCCCGGCCATGGCCCGGCTACCACTATCGGGCATGAGCGGAAATTCAATCCTTTCCTTCGATAAAGGATTTTCGGGATAAATCTCGAGAAAAGAATCAGGGTCGCGGAGACAAACCGCGACCCTGATTTTTTCTTCTATCGGAATTTATTTGACGGCATGAGCTGCCGCGAGAAGGACCTCACTGACTGAGGGATGCGAGAAGATAATATCCTCCATCCTGTCAAGAGTCATTCCTGCGTTCATCATGTCGCAACACTGCTGAGCAAGGTCAGCAGCCTCAATACCCATGATGTGCGCGCCAATGAGTTTTCCTGATTCAGCCTCAAAAATGAGTTTGACGAGCCCTTCGCTCTCCCCCATTGCCAAAGATTTTCCATTCGCACGGAAGAAGCTCTGCCCTATTCGGATAGCCAATCCTGCGTCCTTGCACTGTTCCTCGGTCATTCCGACCATCCCACATTCGGGACGGGTGAACACAGCTGAGGGGACAAGCGAGAAGTCGATGGAGTCTTCTTTACCCGCTATGGAATTTAGTACACGCAGGCCCTGGAAAGTGGCCACATGGGCCAGCATCATCCGGGCATTTACATCACCAATCGCATAGATACCGGGCACATTGGTCCGCATCATGTCGTCAACGGGAATACCCTTAGGGGAATACTCAACCCCGGCTGCTTCAAGATTAAGGCCATCCACACGGGGAGCCCTACCAACGGCCATCAGCAAATGGGTTGACTCGACTGACTCGGTCTTCCCTTTTGTCTCATAGCTTACAGAGATAAGACCATCTTCATTGCGAGTGATCTCGCGTGCCGCAGCGGATGTGATAATCTTAACGCCCTTCTTCGTCAATGCCTGTTTCAGGCGTTTTGCAATGTCGGAATCAAAAGGAGGAAGGATCTGCTTCAAGAACTCTATGACCGTCACCTTCGAGCCGAACGCAGCGAAGACGGAGGCAAATTCCATTCCGATCACACCGCCCCCGATCACTGTCAGACTCTCCGGCACACGCTCGATCGAAAGCAGGTCGGTTGAATCCATGACGCAATCGAGGTCATGCCCGGGAATAGGCAAAGATTTGGGAAGCGAGCCGGTCGCGATGATGATATTATCGGCTGTATATTCTTCCCCAGCCGCCACAACGGTCTTTGCATCCTTAAAGGAAGCGAATTCACGGACCACATTCACCTTGGCCATCTTCATCAGCTGCTCAATTCCGGCGCGAAGCTGGGAAACAACCTCATCTTTCCGGCTTTGAACCTTTGCGAAATCAAGAGTCCAAGACAGGTTTTCAATGCCAAACCGGCCATCTTCCTGAAGATTTTCAACAACTTCAGCGTTCCGGCAGAGACACTTGGTTGGAATGCAACCCTCGTTTAGACAAGTCCCACCGAGGTCGCCGCGCCCGTCAAAGAGCGTGACAGTCAAACCGCGACGGGCAGCGGCCAGGGCGGTTTCATAACCGCCCGGCCCTGCTCCGATAATAATCAGATCACTGTGCATCACGGAGAGCTTTGTAAGTGAGGATGGGATTCTTCGCAGCGCCAGTCTCATCGGGGTGAGAGATGAGAGTGGTGTGGGGAGCCCCCTTCACTGTTTCGGGATCCTCGGCAGCCTCCTTGGCTACTCGACGCATGACATCGATAAACTCGTCGAGGGTCTCAAGGCTTTCGGTTTCGGTAGGCTCGATCATCATTGACTCGTGGAAAAGGAGCGGGAAATAGATGGTCGGGGCATGGAATCCGAAATCGAGAAGGCGTTTCGCTACATTGAGAGTCGTCACGCCAGTCGACTTATCGGCCAAACCGTCAAATACAAACTCATGCTTGCAGGGACCCTCCACGGGGAGTTTATACAGGTCGCGGAGAGATTCCTTGATATAGTTAGCGTTCAGCGTAGCCATCGGGCCGACGTTACGGATCTGATCGCGTCCAAGCGAAAGGATGTAGGCATAAGCCTTCATCATGACTCCGAAATTGCCAAAGAAGGTTGAAACTGAACCGAGGCTATCCTCGCCGGTCTCGACTGCGAACGAGCCGTCCTCCTTCTTCACGATGCGGGGATTGGGAAGAAGATGGGTAAGGTGGGCAGCCACTCCGACTGGACCTGAGCCGGGACCTCCTCCCCCGTGAGGGGTGGAGAAAGTCTTATGCAGGTTAATGTGCATGATGTCGAAGCCCATGTCTCCGGGACGAACCTTCCCGAGCAGCGGGTTGAGGTTCGCACCATCGTAATAGAGCAATCCCCCGGCTTCATGGACAAGGCGTGCGATTTCAAGAATCTCCGTCTCAAACATGCCGAGCGTGTTGGGGTTGGTCATCATGATGCCGGCCACCGTGTCGTCAAGGAGAGGCTTGAGATCCTCGACATCGATAGATCCGTTCGGCTTCGACTTGACCTCGACCACTTCGAGACCGGCCACCATTGCTGAGGCCGGGTTTGTTCCGTGAGCCGTGTCGGGGACGATCACCTTAGTGCGTTTCGTATCGCCACGGGAAATGTGATACTGCCGCATCACCATCAAGCCCGTCAACTCGCCATGCGCTCCGGCGTAGGGATTGAGTGTAAACTCAGCCAAACCTGCCAACGACGCAAGAGCCTGCTGAAGATTATAATAAAGCTCGAGGGCACCCTGGGCGGTTTTGGGATCCTGAAGGGGATGAAGTCCGGAGAACTGAGGCATGGCTGCAATTTCCTCATTGATCTTGGGATTATATTTCATCGTGCAAGACCCGAGGGGATAGAAACCCGTATCGACTCCGAAATTCTTATTCGAGAGATTGGTGTAATGGCGGACAACTTCGAGTTCGCTAACTTCGGGGAGATCCGCGGGCTCCTTACGCATAAGGTCGGCGGGGAGGGAAGCGAAAGCGTCGTTTCCAAAGCGGTTAGCCGGGAGCTGATAGCCCTTGCGGCCCGGGCGGGAAAGTTCAAATATGATTTTATCGTATTCTTTCATGGCTTCCTCATTCCTTAGTGATTAACGATACGAAGCGGTCGATCTCTTCGGGCGTGCGCTGTTCGGTGACGGCAAAAGAGACGAGACCATTCCCGAGATCGAGACCTCCCATGAAACCTTCCTCGGCAAGCCGGCGGTTGAGCTCGGCGACATCAAGGTCAGTGCGGAGGGTGAACTCTTTCAGGAAAGGTTTGTCAAATGCGAGTGAGAACTTGCCGGTTGCAACCAGCTTCTCGCAAAGGCTGTGAGCCCCGTCGCAACTCAGGCGATTGACCTCGCGAAGACCTTCGTCGCCCATGAGAGCTATATAAATGGTGGCATACAAAGCCATCAGACTCTGGTTGGAGCAGATGTTGCTTGTCGCTTTCTCGCGGCGGATATGCTGCTCGCGTGCCTGAAGCGTGAGGACAAAGCAGCGCTTTCCTGAAGCGTCACGGGTTGCGCCGACGATTCGTCCCGGCATTTTGCGGAGCTGCGCCTTCGAACATGACATGAACCCGAGATATGGACCTCCGAACTGCATCGGCATTCCCAACGTCTGGCCATCCCCACAGGCAATGTCAGCGCCCCACTCCGCAGGAGAGCGGAGAACGGCGAGTGCGGAAGGATCTGCATACATAGTCAAGAGAGCTTTAGCGCCATGGACCATTTCTGCAAGCCCGGAGAAATCTTCGATGATACCGTAGCGGTTTGGCTGGGGAACGATAACTCCGGCAACATCCCCGGCTTCAAGAAGAGCGGGAATGGCGGAAAGATCCGTCACGCCATCTTTTTCCGGAATCATCGTGATGTCAACGCCATGGAAACGGGCGTATGTCCGGACAACCTCTGCAACGCGGGGAAGGAGGGTCTCGCTGACAAGCACGCGGTTGCGCTTGCGGGCAGAAGCGACCATCATGAAGGCAGCCTCTGCAGCGGCAGTTGCGCCGTCATACATCGAAGCGTTGGTAGCCTCCAGTCCGGTCAGCTCGCTGATCATGCTCTGATATTCGAAGATATACTGAAGCGTGCCCTGTGAAATTTCCGGCTGATAGGGAGTATAGGCCGTGTAAAACTCGCTGCGCGATAGAAGATGAGGAATGACGGAAGGGGAATAATGGTCGTAAACGCCGCCACCGGCAAAAACCTTCAGCAGACGGTTTTTCTCAGCCAGACGGCCGAACCACTCCCGCAGTTCCGTTTCCGACATAGACTCAGGAAGGGCATACTCATCCTTGAAAATCACTTCGGCGGGAACGTCGGCGTAGAGATCGTCGACGCTTCCGACACCGATGCGTTCAAGCATACGGGCCACATCCTCGTCGGTGTGAGGGATGAAACGATTACTCATTTTCGCAAAGCTTTGCATAAGCGGCTGCATCCAGGAGAGCGTCAACTTCACCGGCGTCTGCCACTTTCACCTTCATAATCCAAGCGCCATAGGCATCAGCGTTGATTTTTTCAGGCGCATCCTCAAGATCCTCATTGATTTCGATAACCTCGCCACTGACGGGAGAAATAAGGTCGGAAGCAGCCTTTACAGACTCGACTGCGCCGAACTCTTCGCCGGCAGTCACCTCATCGCCAACCTCGGGCATGTCAACATATACGATGTCGCCAAGGGCGTGCTGTGCATAATCGGTGATACCAACTGTGGCGATGTCGCCTTCAATCTTTACCCATTCGTGAGATTCCGCGTAACGCAGATCATCCTTAACTGTGCTCATTGTTATTGTGTTTTTTAGTTGTTTAGATGTTGGGAAGGAGAGAAGAAGAGAAGAATTGTTGATGGGAAGTCCCAATTGGAATTCTCCAATTAGTCTTTCTTATAACTTTTGTCGTAGAAGCGTTTCTTGACAACCTTAGCCGGGAAAGTCTTTTTGCGGATACGGACCTCCACCTCTGTGCCAAGTTTGTCGTAGGGCTTGTTGATCATGGCCATGGCGACGGACTTGCCGGTCGAAATAGAACGATAACCGGTTGTGATCTCGCCGACAACTTCGCCGTTCACTTCCACGGGGTAACCATGACGCGGGATAGCGTTCCCTTCCAATTCGAGTCCTACGATACGACGTTTCACGCCTTCTGCCTTCTGACGGGCAAGAGCTTCCTTACCAATGAACTCAGGCTTGTCAAGCTTGACAAACATGCTGAGGCTCGCCTCGATGGGAGAAATTTCATCTGTCAGTTCATCCCCATAAAGAGGAAGGCCGACTTCAAAACGGAGCGTATCGCGGCAACCGAGGCCGCAAGGCTGAACGCCGGCATCCATCAGCTTATCCCAAACGCGACGCGTGAAGTCATGGCTGCCATAGATTTCAAAGCCATCTTCGCCAGTGTAACCCGTGCGGCTGACGATCACCTGCTCGCCGTCAATGTCAAATGTCTTGAAGTTATAGAACTTAATATCGGCAACCGGGATTCCGAGAACTTTTTCAACCGTTGCTTCAGCTTCGGGCCCCTGGACAGCGACTTCTCCGTAGTAAAGGCTTTCATCAGCGATCTCCACATCGAAGCCTTCGGCATTCTGCATGATCCAGGCAACATCCTTGTCAATGTTGGAGGCATTGATGACGAGGAAATACTCGTTATCGTTAACTTTATAGACGAGAAGGTCATCGACTGTGCCTCCATCTTCGCGACACATCATGCCGTAGAAAATCTGGCCGTCGGGAGCTCCGGTCACATCATTAACGAAAATATGGTTGACGAAACGGCAAGCATCGGGACCTTTAACTCTCACTTCGCCCATGTGGCTGACGTCGAAAACGCCCACATGCTGGCGGACAGCGTTATGTTCTTCCGTGATACCCTTATAC
Organism: uncultured Sangeribacter sp.; assembly: GCA_964480745.1. Taxonomy (GTDB): domain Bacteria; phylum Bacteroidota; class Bacteroidia; order Bacteroidales; family Muribaculaceae; genus Lepagella. Next base: position 10,216 of record CAYZQA010000029.1, read on the forward strand.
TGGATAGGCATGTCATAGCCTGCAAAGGGCGACATCAAGGCGCCCAGATCCACGTGGCGATCGTGCAGACACGTGGTTTTAATCATTTCTTCCATGTGTTTTGGTCAGGTTTTAGATTTTCTCCCAAAATTAATATTTGGCGAAGTATCTCACAAATTTTTCCGATTTTTTTTGAGTATGTTGAGAAGCCCTTTCATACGCCATCCCTCAACAATGAAAAAAGACCGGGATTCTTCCCGGTCTTTGGAAATTTAATATTCAGAGGCTTTCATATGGAACGGAGAATGTATCTCCTGCCGAGGCGTCGCAACTTTGCAACCCTTTTTTGAGCCAACGGACACGCCATTCCGAACGCCCATGGTTAAAGCTGTCCGGCATTTCGCGACCATATGCTTTTTTCTGAAGATAGTCATCGCCTATCTTTCCGGCCACATCCAAGGCTTCCTCCATATCCCCGGGCTCCAGAGAGGAGAACATGCGGTTGTCCGTGCAACCCCATACTCCTGCAAAATAGTCAGCCTGCAATTCGAGTCGGACACTCATTTTATTGGCTTCCTTTTCGGAGACCTTCGACATATTGGAATGGACCTCGGGAAGGATTCCAAGCAGGTTCTGGACATGGTGACCGACCTCATGGGCGATCACATAGGCGTATGCGAAATCTCCGCTCCCTCCTATTGTATTCTGCATGTCTTTCAAGAAATCAAGGTCAAGATAGACCGTTTGGTCTGCAGAACAGTAAAAAGGCCCGACCTGAGATGTGGCATTGCCGCATCCTGACTGGACCGCCCCATGAAAGAGCACCATCTTCGGAGGCCGGTAATCTCCCCAACCCTTTTCCTTAAATATCTTCGACCAGACGTCTTCCGTTCCGGCGAGGATGACAGAGCAGAAATCCGCAAGCTGACGGTCTTCCTCGGTTTCCTTATAATCGGAGGTCACGGCAGAGGATTGCTGCTGGTTCATCACATTCGAGATCACATCCCCGAGCGAACCGCCCTGAAGGAGAGTCAGTCCGGCAACAATGATGAGGCCGAGAATACCGCCTCCGATTCCTATAGCGCGTCCGGAGCCGGAACTTCGCCGGTCTTCGATATTGCCGCTACGGCGGCGTCCGTCAAGTCTCATAACTCAAAAAAAAGTTGAATATTTAACCTATTTTACTTATTTTAATAATTAAAAACTCAGCTGTTTGGTTCATGGTCACGCAGCTAATTTGCCCGATAAAAAGGAAAAGATTAAATTTGTCACTTCTTATGAACTACTCATTTTATCTGGCAAGAAGACTTTCTCCGGGCGCCGAAGGACGAAAAGCATCCCCGGCTGTGAAGGTTGCAATCACGGCCGTAGCGCTTTCTGTTGCCGTCATGCTCGGCGCGATAGCCATCGTGCTGGGATTCAAGAGGGAAATCCGGTCGAAGGTGCTCGGGTTCAATCCCCACATCACGCTTTATGCCGTTGCCGCCAATCCCGGGGAGAGCAATCTGGTCAGCCTCTCCCCTTCCCTACGGGAACTTCTCAATCAGCAACCATATATAACGGACTTTTCGCTGGAGGCCTCCATCCCGGCCATTATGAAAACTCCAACGGAATTCAAGGGAGTCTATATGAAAAGCCTTTCCGGGGAGGCCATCAAGGAATTCCTTCGCAACAGCCTTGTCGAGGGAAAGCTTCCGTCTTATTTAACGGATACTGTCACGCCGGCTTCTCGGAAAGCCGGGGTAACCATAGCAGCCGATTTGGAAATCCTCATATCCCAAAAGGCCGCTTCGCAACTTGGGCTTAAAGCCGGCGACCGTATCGACACTTACTTCATGACGGGGGAAATTCGCGTTCGTCCCCTCTTGGTTGCCGGAGTATTCGACACGCATTTCGAATATTATGACGACATTTATATTTATGGTTCGCTTCCCTTGATCCAAAAACTTGGGGAAGTCGGTCCGGAAGAAGGGACATCAATAGTCGTCACCACAGATAATTTCAACTCTATCGAAGAGAACTCCAATGCGCTTCAGCAAGCGTTGGGACGCGCCACAGCAGAGGGTCTTTTATATCGCTATTATCGCGTTGACAATGCTCTTAATCAGGGAGCGGCCTATTTCCAATGGCTCGATCTTCTGGACACGAACGTGGTGGTTATCCTGACGCTGATGTTGCTCGTCTCGATCGCCACGCTCATTTCCGGAATGTTGATCATTATTCTTGACAAGAAACGATTCATAGGACTTATCCGGGCTTTGGGAGCTTCGGTCTCGTCCACGCGCCGGGTGTTCATTTATCTCGCAATCCGGGTTGGAGTTGTAGGATTGGCAATAGGCAATTTGCTGATGATCGGTTTCCTTTACGCAGAGGACAGATGGCATTTCCTTCCGCTCGATCCTGAAGCCTATTATATTGACTACGTCCCGGTCGAATTATCCTGGGGATGGTTCGCTGCGCTTAATCTGGGAATCATCCTGCTTATGTATGTATCGTTAATCCTGCCCTCAAGATTCGTTGCCAAAATCTCTCCGGCAGAAACAATGCGCTACGAATAAAAACCAAGGACAAAAAAAGAGAGTCCGACACTCAGCCATCAAGGCAGAATGTCGGACCTGTCATTGTCAGGAAAATCTCTTAATGGAGCTCAACTTTCGAGCCGGATGCAGAAGAGCGGCGGATACAGAATCCGGCGGGTGCAGAGAGTTTCCGTCCCTGCAAATCATAGTATTCCACTTCTTCAGCAGAAGGTTCGGAAACCGGGGAGGGAGCGCCTACTTCAGGATTTTCATTTATATAGTAGAAATTGCTCCATTCCGGAGTTTTTTTATAGACTTCCTTGGCCTCTTCCGGCACGCGGAGGCAGGCTGAAAAGTATGTATACTGATGGAATCCATCCTGTCCGAGGATTGGAGGCGTGACGCGGTCGACCGTGACATTTTCAATATGCTGAGAATAATTAAATGCCTCTGCGCCGATTGAAGAAACGGTTGAGGGGATGAATATGTCAGTGACGGCATGGTTGCTTGTAAAGGCCTTCTCCCCAATGGAAACAAGCCCTTTGGGAAGCTTGATTTCATCAAACCAGCATCCATCGAAAGCTCGTCTACCGATGGTCTTCAACGAGGCCGGGAACTCGAAATATTTCAGTTCCCAACAGTCTCCGAAAGCCTCCTCGCCTATGGCCGTGACGTTGG
>CAYZQA010000029.1:13491-30523 GCA_964480745.1 uncultured Sangeribacter sp.
TAGTCTCCCACTTTCTTTAAGGTCGAGGGCCAGTTGATATAATAAAGACTCTCGCAATACATGAAAGCCCCCTCCTCAATAGATTCAAGGTTCTTTGGGAGATTGACTTCCTTAAGCTTCAGACACATCGAAAAGCAATCGGCCGCAATGGCAGTCACTTTCGATGGGATTGTGATCGAAGTCAGTTCGAAGCAGTTGCTGAAAGCCAGGGTGCGGATTTCCGTAATGGAAGAGGGAAGGGAAATGCTCTTTAGCTTATCCATATCGGAAAAAGCGCAATCTCCAATCTGAGTGACGGGATAGGAGACGCCATCCACCGTGATTTTGGACGGGACTTCGAGCGACGTTGCATTTTTCTTCTTGGCGCTCTCCACGCGGGCGAATTTCTGGGATTTGTTATACTTGTAGTTGAAATTCGAATCGGAATAATCCGCCGCGAAAGACACGCCAGCCATAGCGACACAAGCCGCCGAAATGATCAATCTGATTTTCATAATGATATAGTTTTTAATGGATTTTAGGATGTATAGGAATGGAGAGCCTGACGGAGTAAAGGCCATCGGCAGCGTCCACATGATAAGAAAAGCGGCCTTCATAAAGAAGCTGCAGTCGACGAAGCGTGTTTGAAATTCCGAGACCACCCTCCCGTCCCGAGGCTCCATGGCACTCCACGTCTTCCCCGAAAGCGTTCCGGCACAAGAAGGTCAATTCATTTTGACACACCTGAAATTGGATGGCAATCTTCCTTAGGCCATCGATAGGAGCGGCAAACTTCACGGCATTTTCCACAAAAGGGATATACATAAGCGAAGGCACCATGATCCCTTCGACATCCCCGACAACATCAAATGAATAGTCCAGATTGTCCTTGCGGGTCGTTTCAAGTGCGAGATAGGATTGCAGGAAGTCTATCGTCTCTTCAAGCGAAACCTCTGCTCGTGAGGATTCTGTGAACTGATATTCCATGAGCGTTATGAGGCGCGAGAGCATCCTTTTTGCCAGCTGCGGATCTTCATATGCGAGGATTCCGGCATTGTTCAGCACATTGAAAAGGAAGTGAGGATTGATCTGACGCCGGAGATGGGCAAATTCAAGGCGGACATTGGCAGCCTGAAGGAGGACTGTCCGCCTATGTTCCTTCAACCAATCGCCATAAAGGAGAAGAGCTGAGAAACCTCCGATAAAGAACGACATCATTATAAGAGATGCAAGGGTTGCCAGGGAGGTTGTCAGGATAAACAGCCAGCTGTCGTAAGGATGAACCAAAAAGGCTTGAATCCTCCCTCCAAGCAGGGGCAAAACCACCACGAGAGCAAGTATGACCGACCCCCAGAGGAGACCCTTTGGATTTCTTTTCTTTCGAAACCGACGGAAGACAATGAAATAATCGGCCGCCGCGACAATCTCGAAAAGAAACAACAGACTGAGGGTCCCTGGTATACGTGGGCCAAATTCAGGTCTATCGGGGGCAGCAAAGAAAGCTCCGAAGCATATTGCAAACAACACCAACTGAAAGAGAAAAAATCTTGCCCATCTGTAACGCTTCGCGCTCAGAAATAGATTAAGGCCCGATTCCGTATCGACCGGAAGGGTATCCAATTTAACCTGTGGGGGCTCTGGGAGGTTATAAAGACTTTTTCTCAGCGCGGAAGACAAGTCGTTCAGCATCCGGGTAGCCCGGAAGTTATCCGTATCAAGAATGGCAATCGTGTCGCGCAACCATTGGCAAATTTGATCCGGGTGAAGAAGGTCTCTTACCTCATCCATATAATGTCTAAGACTGGCCGAGACCTGAGCTTCCTGATTGAGCTGAGCAGTCCAGAGCCGATACAATCGCCAAAATCCCAACACAAGCAACGTGAAGAAGAACATCAGCGAATTGGAAAATGCGTTCAGCAACAGCCAGCCCACATGAATCGGAGTTCCGGAAGGGATGATCCCCCATCTGGTCCAGATATACTCTACGAGCAGAAGTTCCACCAGCGACACAATATATGACATGCCGAAGAGGGCCAGAATAAATGGAGTTGTCTTTCCGGAAGGGATGAACCGAGGCACAGCAAGATGCCACGTAAGCCAGACACACAAGAGAGCGAGAAAGATAAAGGGAATAGTCAACCAGAAATCTGAGGCATTGCCGAAGACGGGGGAATATTCCACTGCGGTCAGCGCGGGCCCACATTGCAAAATCGCAAAAGCAAGCCCAATCCAAAGGAAAGTCCGTCTCTCGGAACGGGAGAATGTTGGAAGCGTCTTGTCGCTCATCAGCTGTTGCATATTTTCGGTTGCAAAGTTACGCATAATAATTATGCTACGGCTGTCGGTTTGTCGCAAAGGACTCTTGGTTTGTCGCTTTTCGGGCATTTCCCATCCTTATCACGCCACTTGACGGGCTCAACGTAAGGGAGAAAGAAAAAATTGGAGTAAATTTGTAGCTGCGATGCAAAAGATTAAAACCATAATTGTGGATGACGAGCCGATTGCGCGCCGGGGAATGCAGCGACTTGTGGAAACAGATTCAAGACTCGAACTGGTCGGAGTGTTCCCGGACGCGACGGAAGCGTATGACTACATCTCTCATAACCGGGTTGACCTCATTTTGCTGGACATTGAGATGCCGGGGATGAACGGAATGCGGTTTGCTCAAACCATGAAAGAGGGCCCTGCCCTTGTCTTCACAACGGCCTATACGGAATATGTATCCGAAAGTTACGAAGTCGAGGCGGCCGATTATCTCGTGAAGCCAATAGACCCCGATAGATTCCAACGCGCGATAACCAGATTATCTCTCAAGATACAAGAAGAGGAGAAAGAAACCTTGACCATCAAGGCCGACAGAAAATTTGTCAGGCTTCCAATTGGGAAGATAGTCTATGTGGAGGGCGTGAAGGATTATATAAAAATCCATTTGGAGGACAGAAAGGTCATCACGCGCCTCACAATAAAAGGAATCGAGGGAATGCTCCCGAAAGACAGATTTATGAGGATTCATAAATCCTATATTGTCAATATAGGGAAAATAACCTCGTTTGATTCGAAGTCAGTGGAAATCGGAGGAAAAGATGTAGCCATAGGACAGTCCTTTCAAGCGAAGGTGAGGGAGAGCCTTCTGAGTCTGAAATAATCTACCGAATAAGATACAAAAAGCAAATGGGGATGCACCGAAATGATGCATCCCCATTCTATAGGTTTAGAATTTTACATTAGAGCAGACTTACGCTTCTGCGAATGAAGGCTTCGAGGGCTTCCCCTTTCAGAAGATGACTCTGAAGGAGGGCGAGGTCGATGAGCTGCTTGACTGTCGCTACGCCGGAGGCATAGTTTTTCACAATCTCCTCCTCTTTGCTGCGGGCCTCAGAGACACTCTTTTCTTTCTCGGCAATCTCCTTGTTGGCTGCGGCCTTCTCCTCCTCATTCATAGAAGTAAGTTTTCCGCGAAGTTCGGCGACCTCCTTATTGCCGTTTTCGACAGCGGTATTCAGGGGGGCAACCTCAACTTCGAGCGCCTCGCGCGCATCATCGACAATTTTCTTTACCGCCTGCTGATCCGTATTGACAACAAAGGCATACATTGTCGGCATAGACCCGTAGAAGTTCATACCCGGCTGCATGGCCGCCATATCCTTCATTCGACGCATCATCTCGTTCTGCGTAATTGTTGCCGGCGCGGCAGAGCTACCAAGAGAGGCATATTCGACAATGAAGTTCGTATCCTTCATTTCCGGAAGCTGACTGCGGAAAATCCCGGTCAGCAACTCGACATCGAGCGAAGAGAGGCCGGAAGCTGTCTCAGACCCGGTGTTGATCAGGCGTTCGGGCGTATCGGAATCGACGCGAACGAAACGGGTCTTCTCAAGTTTGCTTTCAAGGAACTGGATAAGGTGACTGTCAAGCTGACCATCCATCAACAGGACGTTATAGCCCTTCTCCTCCGCAGCCTTGATATAGCCATACTGAGAAGTCTTGTCGGTGGCGTAGATGTAGATGACGGTTCCTTCCTTGTCTGTCTGAGTGGCCTCGACAAGAGTCCGGTATTCCTCAAGCGTATAATAGTTATCATTCACATCGCGCAGCAGGAAGAACTTCTTGGCGGCGTCATAGAACTTCTCATCGGTCAGCATACCATATTTGATGAAGACCTCGATATCGTTCCACTTCTTCTCGAATTCCTTACGGTCATCGCGGAACATTGAGTTGAGCTTTTCGGCCACCTTCTTGGAAATGTAACCGGAAATTTTCTTCACCTGAGAATCTGCCTGAAGGTAGCTTCGGCTGACATTCAGAGGAATGTCAGGGGAGTCAATCACGCCTTGCATCAGCATCATGAATTCGGGCACAACGCCTTCCACCTGATCCGTAACATAGACCTGATTGCAATAGAGCTGAATCCTGTTATGACGGATATCTATATTATTCTTAACCTTCGGGAAATAAAGAATACCGGTCAGGTTGAAGGGATAGTCAACATTGAGGTGAATCCAGAAAAGGGGATCTTCCTCTCCGGGGTGGAGCTCATGATAGAACTCAAGATAATTCTCATCCGTCAATTCAGACGGTTTCTTTGTCCAGAGGGGTTCTGTGGCGTTAACCACGAGATCCTTGTCCGTATCGACATATTTCCCATCTTTCCATTCCTGTTCCTTGCCACATATTACCGGGACGGGAAGGAAGCGGCAGTACTTCTTAAGAAGGGCAATGTCGCGGGAGGGTTCAAGGAATTCCTTGTTGTCATCATCGATATAGAGGATGACGTCTGTGCCTCGTTCAGCCTTCTCTATCTCCTTCATTTCAAATTCAGGACTGCCGTCGCAAGTCCATTCCACAGCCTTCGCTCCTTCTTTGTAAGAGAGGGAACGGATTGTGACCTTTTTGGCCACCATGAATGCGGAATAGAAACCAAGGCCAAAGTGGCCGATAATGGAATTGGCTGTATCCTTGTATTTTTCCAGGAATTCCTCGGCGCCGGAGAAAGCAATCTGATTAATATATTTTTCAATATCCTCGGCATCCATTCCGATTCCATGGTCGGAAATGGTCAGCGTGCCAGCTTCCTTGTCAATGGAAACCTTGACATCGAGTTTGCCCAACTCCCCTTTATATTCGCCAAAGGAAGCGAGGGTCTTGATCTTCTGGGTGGCATCTATCGCGTTCGAGACGAGCTCGCGCAGGAAGATTTCATGATCTGAATAAAGAAATTTCTTGATAACGGGGAAAATATTTTCAGTTGTAACCCCGATTTTACCGGTTGCCATAAATATTTAGTTTTTCTTCAATGTCTATTTTGATTCGAGTAGGCCTCGATTGGCCTACGATTGGTAGCGTGCAAATAGCGTGCCATCGTTATTTTAACAAATGAACCTCAAAGTCGGTTTGAACCGGTCATGCTTCAAGATGCCCCCCGTTTATACGAAGAAGTTAGACCCCAAGGATAAAAGAATCCCGGGAGATGATTGGTCGTTCAATCATCTCCCGGGAAAAACTTCGGATCGGAACGTATTACGCGTTGCTTTCTTCCTTATTTTCTTCGGCGTCTTTTGCATCCTGCTCTTCCTCTTCGGCAAATTTGGTGAAACCAGCTTCAAGAAGAAGGTTATACCAGCTGAAAAGTTTCTTGATATCGGAGTTGTGCACGCGGTCACGGTCAAAATCTTCCACCACATCCGCGAAAGCCTGGCGGAGGGCAGCTCCATCCATTTTTTTGAAATCTACGGGCTTCCCTTCATGGACAGCGTAGACCTTGTCGAGGATGATTCCAAGGGGAGTGTCGCCGGACTCAGTGTACATAGCTATATCACCAAGCGAGACAACTTTGTCGCGAGAATGCACCGGAAAACGGTGGCCATCGCCGAGATTTTCAACAATCAGGGAACCTTTTCCCTGGCTGATCAGTTTGTAGAGACCGGGCTTGCCGGTCACGTTCAATATTTCCCTTAACATTTTATCTTGTTTCTTTTTTATGTTTACAATATTTGCAACCTTGGAGTTTACCGCAGGGGTCAGGCCATGGTGCTTAAAAAATAATCCACTTGCACAAGGAGACCCTCTGTTCCGGAATTGTCAATCCTCTTAACAATTCTTTCGGGCGCGAAGTCGAATTCATTTAGCTGGTGTCGCATGCGGTCGGTTATGGCTTCCGGACTCGATCCCTCTCTTGCAACAGCTCGGGCAATTCTAACCTCGGGTTCGGCATCCACCACCCATATCTCTTTACAGAGACGGTCAAGACCTGAAGTCACCATGATGGCCGATTCCACAAACAAAGGACTATCATCTGGCTCGCTTTCCTCGGCAAGATCGGATATAGCCTCTCTGACAGCGGAATGGACCAATCCATTGAGCCAATCCAGCTCCGCGCGATCTGCAAAAACAATTTTCGCGAGATTCTTCCTGTTGATAGTCGTCTTGTCCGCTATAACCGCATCCCCATATCTTTCCTTTAGAGAAGAAAGAATGTGAATGTCGGCATCCATTATGGCCTTGGCCTCATAATCGCAGTCGAAAACTTCAAAACCCTTTAACCGGAGAATCCTTGAAACGACACTCTTGCCGGCTCCAATGCCTCCTGTTATGCCAATTATCGGTCTCATTTGACGATTGTATATTCCACGCTATCCAGCTTAAGAGCCGGATTGAGCACATAAGCCGGGGATGCACCCATCGACAGAGGAAGACGCGAACCGGAGGTCCGCAAAATGTCATAATAGTCGACCGTTGCGGATAGCTCGATGTCATCTCGGCTAAACTGACTCATCGGGATATAATATTCGACCGGGACCTTATTCGGGAAAAGCAGCAAGCTCTCCCCTTTCGGCAGATTCAGCACTTCCACATCCGCAAATCCCTCCTTGCGGACAATAGGCTCCACGGGAATCTCCACATCAATCACATCCGGAACCATCTTCACATTCGGAATGGCTTTCAGGGAGACCTTATAAGAAGCCGTGGAGGAAAGGTCGCTTCTCGTCAGAACCTGGGTATAGACATGACGCACCGAATCGGCCTGTGAGCCGATCGAATATAGAAGGACAGACTTCTCCTTGGCAATGGGGGGTCCGGAAATGATATATCCTGAGGCAGCAGAGACGTCTACCCTCACGACAACCGGGACGCGGCGTCCGCGGTCGGTCGTATAGGAAAGACGAAGGGAGTCCAGAGAGACCGCGGCAACCTGCATGGAGCTTCCGAAGGAATTCTTCAACGCGGTATTGATGTCGGCTTGAGAGAGCCTCAACGTCCCGTTGGTTGCGAAGTCGCGGAAATTGAAACTGACGGAGGGATGTTTAAGAACGCCGCTCCGAAGGATATTGGAACCCTTGTCGCGGACCGTGACAGACATATATTCCGGTGGATCGGATATAAAGGTCACTGAATCGGGGACATTCTCAAATCGCAAAGCGACCCGGAATGTTCGCGAAACATTGTCGTTCAGAGCGATGATAAACCAAAAAACGGCTGCCACAGCGACGAAGATGAGATAAAAGAGCGCATCATGGAACCAGGACGATTTCCTGACCGTCCTCCACTTATTGCCAATTGCTTTCCATCTGCGTCCCATCCCTATGGCCGTCAGTCCCTGCGGGGATTGTTATTTCTTTTCAGCGAGTTCAGGCGAGCCGAGGGGATAGACAGAACCCTTGTCGACCTTGATGGACGTGCCGGGAGCAATCTCCACGATAACGAAGGCGTCGGCCACTTCCTTGAGACGACCATGAATGCCTCCGGCTGTCACGACCTTGTCGCCGCTCTTCATAGCCTCACGCTGACGCTTGAGTTCTTTCTGTTTCTTTGACTGGGGGCGAATCATCATGAAATAGAAAATCGCTATCATGGCGACAATCATCAGCATGCCGCTCCAGCCGCCTCCGGCCTGACCGGACTGCAAAAGGATTGAATTGAGTGTCATATTATTAAGTGTTATTGTTTGCTTTGTTTAATTTGTCAGTGTTATCCTGATTGACATAGGATGCCTTCGTTGTTCCGGGATTACTTCAAAAGCAATCCCTCTTTCTGAAGACGGGAGACAATTCCTCCAAGAATACCATGGATGAAGCTGCCGCTTCCGGATGTGCTATAGCTTTTGGCCAACTCGATATATTCGTTAATGCTGACTTTAAGCGGAATCTTGGGAAAATTCATTATCTCGGCAAGGGCAGTCTCCATAATCACGACGTCCATGAACGCAAGACGTTCGGACTCCCAGGAAGAAACCGAAAGTGCTTCCGAAATCCAGCGGCGATATTTATCTTTCCCCTGATAGACGGCGCGCATCAATTCCGCCCCGAAACGGGCATCCTCCTCATCCTTATATTTATCAAGGAGAGGGCGGGAATCGCCATCCTCTATGCGTTTGAGGGTCTTGATGACGAAGGTCCCGATAATGTCGAGATCATCATTCCAGAACACGGACTGCTCTTCCATGGTCTCCAGAAAATAGGAATTCGGGAAGATCACCTTTCTGAAGGCCTGACGCCAGAACTCGGCATCCTCACGCATTCTATATTGCTCTCGCTCCTCTTCGGTAAGCCCCTCCGGTTCGGGAGCGGACATATATTCCTGGTATAGTTCGGAGCTTGTCAACTGTTTCAAAAGATCGTCCATCATCAGGGGATATTCCTGACGCCAGGAGACCTTGTTTTGCTTTAGATAGCCTTCAAGCATCTCATCTTTTTCGAGGACGCGGACGGCGCGGTTCTCAATGAATCGCATATTGGGATTGACATCCTCATCCGTGCGAAGGAACTTGTTGCGGTTTCGGTCGATAACAATCTCCTGCATTGCCGTCAATTCGACGGGGAGCTGAAGGAGACGGAAATATAGTTCGCGGGCCTTGTCAAGACTGTTCTCAAGACTGCGGACAACTTCCTCGACATTGTCCTGCGAAGAAAGGAAATCCCGGATGGTCGACAGAAGCATCTCCTCTGCGCGGGCGACGCCCTTCAATGTGTGGTGTTCGCGGGAAGCAAAGAGTTCGTTGAGTTTGGAGGAGGGCATGATGACGAGCCGGAGCAGATCCTGCCAGACATTTTCCTGGGCCGTCGGATCATCCTTGTCAAGCGCCTTGAGATAAGATTTATAGACTCCTGACTCTACAATCGCATCCGAAACGGGACCTACAGCATCCTGAAGGGGGAAAGGCTGAGAGGAATATTTCATCATCAGCGACTTGATATGGTCATCAATAAGGAGTCGCGAGATAAAACGCGTATCAGCCAAGGGATATTCATTTCTGCGCCGTTCGATATTGCGCGACACGCGAATGAGAAGAATCAGCATGTCGAGATATAGCGAATAGGCATATCTCTTTTCCTTGGTCGGACGAGTGGGCGTCGATTCAAGGTGAAAATGTTTCTCAACAAGAAGATAGGAATAAAGAATCTGAATAACCTTTATCCTAATCAGTATGCGATTGATCATTGCTTCTGAAATTTACTACAAAATTAACGCTTTCCATCCATTCCTGCAAATACCCCCGAAAGCCCTTTTTATTGGACCTCGCCCGAGTTCAGGGCATCCATCCTTTGGCGGACCACTTCATAGATCATCACTCCGGCAGCAACCGAAACATTGAGACTTCCGATATTGCCAAGCATAGGGACGGCGGCGAGTTCATCACAGTTCCGAAGAACTTCATCGGTAATTCCCGTGTCCTCGCTTCCCATGACAATTGCGACGGGAGCTGTGAAATCAATATCGGTGTAATTCCGGGCCCCTTTTTCTGTGGCGGCGACTACCTTTATTCCGCAATCGCGAAGGTAGCGGACCGCAGTCAATATGTCACGCTCGCGGCAGACCGGAACATAGAAGAGTCCTCCGGCAGAAGTCTTTATTGCATCGGGAGTAACGGAGACACTGTTTCTCTCGGGAATGACAATGCCCTGGACTCCTGCACAATCGGCTGTCCTTCCGATGGCCCCGAAATTCCGGGTGTCGGTCAGACCATCCAGCAGGAGGAAGAAAGGGTTCGCCCCGTCTTCGTAGAGCTGGGGGACAAGATTATCAAGTTTGTGATAGACTATTGGGGAGATCAGAGCGACCGCGCCCTGATGGTTTTTCATCGTGATGCGGTTGAGTCTCTCCTGCGGAACGCGCTGCATCAATATGCCGTGGCGTTTGATGACCTCAAACAATTCCCGGGCAAGATCGCCGGAAAGGTCTTTTTTGACAAGCACCTTGTCAATGCTTTTCCCAGACTCTATAGCTTCGATAACGGCGCGTATGCCGAATATGTAATCATTCTTATCCACGATTTCTACTTTTTGATCAGAAAATATTGATGAACTCATTCCTCAAGGAGTGCGCGCGCATTGTCGAGGGCCGCTTCGCCGACTGTGCTGCCCGACATCATGGCCGCTATCTCCCGGACGCGTTCCTCGTCGGAGAGACGGCGCACATTGGTGAAGGTCCGGTTTTCATCATCCTGTTTATATACCTTGAAATGAGAACTTCCTTTCGCGGCAACCTGAGGCAAGTGAGTGATGACGATAACCTGCATCCTCTTCCCCATTTCCCGCATCATACGGCCCATCTTATCGGCAATCTCGCCGGATACGCCCGTATCCACTTCGTCAAAGATTATTGTCGGCAAGGCGATTCTTTCCGACATGACTTCCTTCAGCGACAGCATCATACGCGACACTTCCCCTCCCGATGCCACTTCCGCGAGCGGTTCCAGACGTCCATTTTTATTGAACGAACAGAGGAAAGCCACGCTATCCTGACCCGATGAACTCAGCTTGCCGACTGTGACAGTGGCTTCGAAACTCAGATTCTTAAGGCCAAGGGGGCGGGCGGTCTCTGCTATCAGCGCTGACAAGCGCTCCGCACCTTTCCGCCGCGTCTCCGTCAGTTTGTCGGCTTTCTCCTTAAGGATGCGAGCCTGGGCGCGTGCCTCCTTCTCCAGCTGGGGAAGTTCCACCCCGTCCTGCCCCACTCCCCCGAGTTTTCTTCTTATCTCGTGGTAAAGCTCAACCAGCGCGTCTGCATCCTGGACGCGGAAACGCTTGATGGCCTCGTAATAATTGTTCATTCGGTCGGAGAGGCGGCTGAGGGCAGCAGGGTCTGTATCGACCGACTCATTGATATCGACGAGCGTTTCAAAAATATCCTTGAGTTCAATTGCTACATTCGACAACCGATTCTCAATTGATTCTTCATCGTCATTGTCTCCTTCTCCGGAAGCTTCTTGCTCCTCCTGGTCGGCAAACAATGAAAAATCTATTCTGGAGGCCAGAGCCTGCGCATCCCCAATTGCCGAAAGGGCGCCTCCGTGGTTCGGACCCAGGAAGCCTTCAATTTCCGACAATCGCGTCTTTATATCATCCGCATCGCTGAGAATCTCGAAACGACGTTCGATCTCCTCCAGTTCGCCATGACGCGGCTTCAATCTGTCGAGCTGTTCAAACTGGAAGCGTAGAAAACTTTCCTCTTCGGCAGATCGGGCCATCTGTTCCTTGACAGTTTTTATCCTGCGGCGTAGCGAGAGATAAGATGTGAATTCACGGCGATAGGCCTCCAATTCGGCGTCATTGTCGGCGAAAGCATCGACGATATGAAGCTGTTCAGCCGGGTCGCTTATCTTTGCATTCGCATGTTGGGAATGAATATCGACAAGCCTTTCGGCAACGACAGAGAGCGTAGCGAGAGTCACGGTGTGATCGTTGATGAAAACACGCGAGCGGCCATTGGCGGCAATATCCCGGCGAATGATGATTTCGCCTGAACCGGCCGTATGGTCAGAGCCGGACGACTCGTCGGCGACCCACTCCACTCCTCTTTCTTCAAGAAGTGACCTCAGAGAGGGATCCACATTGCAGAAGGCCGCCTCGACTACCGAACGGGAGCCGCCGTCGGAAATGACGCGCGTGTCGGCCCGCCCTCCGAGTATCAGGGAGAGCGCTCCGAGCATGATTGACTTTCCCGCGCCTGTTTCGCCGGTGATGATTGTTAGCCCAGGCTCGAATTCAAGTTCAAGTTTATCGATAAGGGCATAGTTTTCTATTCTTAGCCGTCTTAACATTTCCTTTCTGTTTTGACTTTTGACCTTATACTCCTAAACCGCCGTTATTGTTCAGGCCTACGTATTTTCTCAAGGCGTGTGCTTTCAGTAGGATAAATAGGCTGAAGGATGTCATATACAGAGGTCCGTTCATTGTCCGGGGCCTTTGAGTAGACATTCACGAGTTCATCCATTTTGGCGTCCCTGAAGATAGATAATGCGACCGACATCGGAGCGTTCGACCCGATTTTCTTAATCTCCTGAAGCGATTCCGTGATCGAGGCCCTTCCCTTATCAGGACTTGTAACCATTTCGTCGAGGCCTCGGCGATGGTATTTATACAAGAGGTCGCGGATTCCGGAAGTATTGCCGTCAGTATAGCTTCCGAGCACAGCCGCCCGGTTCTTTGTGTCTTCGAATGTCCGCCAGCCTACTTCGCCGCTGCTCTGTTGCTGCTGGACAATAGTCTGGGCCTGCTCATAGAAGGCCTCCCCTCCCCTGGGAGAGAAACTGTCAAAATCTATCCCCAAAAAGAGATAGGCGTAGAAATCAAGGATAGCCGTCAGATTATTTTCGGCCATTGTCCGATTGTAGTTCAAAGGATCCCCTTCCCGGTAATCGAATTCAACTTTCGTGTCCCGGAAATTGAAAAGCGTGGTGGTATAGGTAGAATTGTAGACCGGACGACTGAGCTGGAGCTGGAGGTCGCCTTTCATCCGTTCGCCGTCGTATTCACTGACAGTGAAAAAGATCCTGCATTCGATTCTCTCCTGGGGTCCGAAGGTCGCGTCGCTGAACTTGGTCTCGTTCATATACGTATTCATCGCCTCCTGCAGAGTCTCGTAGACAGACTTATTCGTCCCCTCCACTTTCTGGGAATTCACCTCCACATTAGCGCGGAACTCCTGAGCGGAAGCGCTGCCTGAAAAGAACGAGACAGCCGCCATAACGGAGGCGGCTGCAACGCAATACCTTTTTTCTTTAAATATTCCTTTAAATCCAAATCCCTTCATATATCTTCTATATTAGACTGCATCAATTCTCGGAGTCTTGCGCGAACATCAGACCCTCCGCATAGTACGCGACATCTGCGGCCACTTCCCTTTTTGATTTAAGAGGGTATTCCTTGCAACCTCCATATTTATTGAAGATGGTCACCTTGTTCGTGTCGCCCGCGAAACCGGCTCCCTTGTCGCGCAGGGAGTTCATCACAATTGCGTCAAAGTTCTTGCGTTTGAGCTTAGTCTCTGCGTTTTCAGTTTCATTATCAGTCTCGAGTGCAAAGCCTATGAAAACCTGATCCGGACGTTTCCGCTTCCCGCACTCTGCGGCGATGTCAGGATTGGCAACGAGCCGAAGTTGGATATCGCCCGTCTTTTCCCTTTTTATCTTTGTTTCAGACCGGGTTTCAGGGCGGTAATCTGCTACGGCGGCCGTGAATACTGCCACTTTCGCATCCTCGACCTCCCTCAGCGTCACCTCGCACATTTCCTCTGCGCTTTCGACATCTATTCTCCTGACACCGGGAGGAGTCGGAAGGTCGACAGGACCAGCGATCAAAGTCACATCTGCTCCTCGGGAAGCAAATTCTTCGGCCAATGCGAATCCCATTTTCCCTGTGGAGAAATTTCCGATATACCGGACCGGGTCGAGGCGCTCACGGGTTGGACCAGCGGTTATAACCACTTTCTTCCCCTCGATCGATCCTAATGAGTCCAATAACTCCAAGTCGCCCATCGACTCTATGGATTTGGGCGACTCTGTTGAAGGCTTCTCCTTGTGAAACCATTCAACAATGCGGCGGAAAATATTTTCCGGCTCCTCCATGCGGCCACGGCCAACAAGATGACTGGCCAGCTCGCCGCTTGCCGGCATGATAATCTCCACTCCATCCTCCTGAAGAAGACGGATGTTACGAGCCGTTGAGGGATGAGCCCACATATCAAGGTCCATAGCCGGAGCGACCATCACATGTTCCTTGGCCGAAAGGTAGGTTGTGACGAGCATATTGTCCGCAATCCCGCAAGCCATCTTACCGATTGTGGAGGCCGTTGCCGGAGCGATTACCATCAGGTCGGCCCATAGGCCAAGGTCAACATGGCTATGCCATTCCCCTGTGTTCGCCGTAAAAAATTCGCTTACCACGGGACGCCCGCTAAGAGAAGAGAGCGTCACCGGCGTTATGAATTCCTTTCCGTTGGGAGTAATGACAACCTGCACCTCCGCGCCATTTTTCACAAGCAGGCGCAGAAGCGTTACCGTTTTATAAGCGGCGATCCCGCCGCTTATCCCAAGGACGATATGTTTGCCCTTCAGTATGTCAAGATCCTTTTCGAGATTCCCCATACAGACGCGTGATTACATCCTTTGTGTTTTTTGCGAATTCCCCCTGCATCATCCAGAAATAGAAAGATGGTTCCTTCCGGAAAACATCCTTGACGGGACGGCCTTTGTGCTTACCGAAATTGAACACCTCCACATTGTCGTCATTCATGACTATGCGTCCGGCGAGATCGACCGACTTATTCATGCGTGAGAAATCCGCCAATGCCTGCACGTCGTTCTGAAGATCTGGGTAACGGTCAAGCTGGCTGCGGAGCACCTCATACGTTGCCTGCGTATCGCTCGCTGCAGAATGGGCATCCGTCAGCTCCTTTCCGCAGTAGAAACGGTAGGCCGCAATGAGCGTCCGCTGCTCCATCTTATGGAAAATATTCTGGACATCGATGAAGCGGCGTCCCTCCATTTCAAAGCGCACTCCAGCGCGGGCAAATTCCTCAATCAGAAGCGGAACATCAAATTTGTTGGAGTTATAGCCTGCGACGTCAGCATCTTCAAAGATTGAGGCGAGAGACTTTGCGATTTCCCGGAAACGGGGAGCCTCCCGGACATCCTCATCCGTGATATGATGGATGGCTGTCGCTTCGGCCGGAATAGGCATTTCGGGATTGATCTTTCGGCTCTTTCTTTCCTCAGAGCCGTCGGGCCAAACCTTGATGAGGCTGATTTCTACTATCCGATCGTGGAGCACATTTGTGCCCGTTGTTTCCAGATCGAAGAAAATGAGTGGACGTGAAAGATTCAGTTTCATATAACCTGCATGGGCATCTGGACAATTGCAATATTCTCTCCCGCGCCTTGCTCGACGGGAGCGTAGAGGCCGGGACGCGCCGGATCGCTGAGACGGAGAGTGATTTCATCGGCTTTGATATTGGCAAGGATCTCCGCCATGTAAACTCCGTTAAAGCCGATCGTCATAGGATTTCCTTCATAGGAACAGGCCACACGTTCTTCTGCCGAAGTTCCGTAGTCGTAATCCTGTGAGGTAAGGGTAAGCCCTGATTCCTGAAGGTCAAGGACAACAAGACGGGAGGCTTTTGCTGCAAATAGGTTCACACGCCTTATTGCAGCCATGAGAGTCTCGCGGTCAACGGTCAGCACAAAGGGATTATTCTCGGGGATAACCCGACGATAATCCGGATAGTTACCATGGATGAAGAGGCAGGAGAGATTGAAATCGCCGAATTCGAATGTGCCTCCGCGTTCATCGAATGTGAGACGCACATCGACATCTTCGCTGCTGATCAATCCGCGGATAATATTGGCCACTTTTGCCGGGAGAATAAACTTAGCCACTTCCTCGGGGGCCTTCTCAGTGTTGATATAACGGACGAGTTTGTGGGTATCGGAGCTGACAAATGTGATTCCGTCAAGCTGGATGTCCCAAAGGATACCGGTCATGATGGGACGGACAACTTCCGTAGAGACAGCGAAACAAGTATGGTCGAGACCTTTGAGCACCATCGATGCGGGAATGACAATCTGCTTCCTGTCTTCGCTCTGCGGCCTCATCCGGGGATATTCATCCGCGTTAATGCCCATGAAATTGAAATGGCCGGTAAGAAACCGGATGTCGATGGCCTTTGTGTCATCATTGACCTCGATTGTGATGGGCTGGTTTGAAATTTCCTTAACAATTTCCAGGAGGCGCTTTGCGGGGACGGCAACACTTCCATCTCCGTCGCTGTCAGCGACAGGCATATAGGCTGTCAGGACATTTTCCTGGTCGGAGCCGGTGATGGAAAGTCGGTCGCCCTCCACCGTCAGGAGGAAGTTATCGAGGATTGCAAGAGTGTTCTTGCCATTTATCACTTTGCTGGCAGCCGCAAGCTGCTGCTGAAATTGTTTGCCATCTACATTAAATCTCATGGTAATATCTTTTTAATCGCGCTCATGAAATCCCTTCTTCCAAGCCTTGATCAGAATGGAAATGATGACTTCCGGAGCGGACACAGTATGCATTGCAAAGTTAAAAAATAAATTGCAATAATTGGAATTTCAAGTCTTAATTATCCACAAAAATTGCTCCGGCGGAACGGAACCGCCGGAGCAATGTGTATGCGTCAGTATAATGCTACTGTCTTCTGAGAAAGCTGAGGATTACTCTTCCACTTCAGCAACAACCTCGAAGGGAATCTCAGCGGAAACGTCCTTGAGGAAGCGGACAGTAGCGGTGTAGTTGCCGACTTTCTTGACGGCATCCTTAACCTCGATGATCTTGCGGTCGATCTCGTGTCCGAGTTTCTGGAGCTCGGCAGCGATCTGAGCCGCGCCAACGGAACCGAAGACAGTGCCGTTTGCGCTCGTCTTGGCTGCGATTACGAGAGCCACTCCTTCGAGAGCCTTGGCAGCAGCCTCAGCTTCTTCGTGGAGCTTCGCAATCTTATGGGCGCGCTGTTTCTGAGTTTCCTTCAGCTCCTTGAGAGCAGCGTCGGAAGCGATGATACCGAGCCCCTGGGGGATGAGGTAGTTACGGCCATAACCGCTTTTTACCTCGACAACATCATCCTTGTAACCTAAACCGGGGATATTTTCCTTAAGAATAATTTTCATTTCGATCTTCTTTAGCTGGTTAAACGATGATTACTTCATGAGGTCGGTCACGTAGGGAAGAAGAGCGAGATGGCGGGCACGCTTTACGGCCTGAGCCACACGACGCTGGAACTTCAGGGAAGTGCCGGTGATACGACGGGGAAG
>CAYZQA010000030.1:0-28622 GCA_964480745.1 uncultured Sangeribacter sp.
TAGTCTGAGCGGTGATGACGCTAATTTCCTTTGTGGAGAAACCAGCAACCATCAGCACAATTATCTGCTCCTCCTTTGGTGTCAGGGTGTCGCCCCATGCCGTATGCAGTTTATTATAGAAACCTGAATAGAGTGTATTGATTACCTCAAACACATTGTTCCAATTGACAAGTTCACCCTTAGTGTCACTCTCAATAGATGAGATCTTACGAAGCATCTCACGATTCTGCTCAGTCGGAGTCTCTGCTACCATCTTGATTATGCCGAGCTGCTGAAGCATGGCTTGACGCAAAGCTGAAGGGTTATGTACTTCGGGTTGTTCCTTAGAAGGAGCAGATTTTAGCTCATCCACCATCTTTTGTAATGCTTCTGCTCGTTCCTCATTTTCTCGTTCACGCTGTCTCCGATGTGTAATAATCCACGCGGCACCAACCAATATCAGGAAAGCAAAAATGGCAATTACCATTATAATAACCGTCTTGTGCTGACTCTCTGCTTTAAGAGCCAGTGCCCGGCTTTGTTGCTCCAATGCACCGCGCTCACTCTCCCACTGGGAGGCTTTTGCACGGTTGTACCGCTCCTGCTGACGATTATTCAAACCATTGACGTGTACGAGCTTCATCTTGCCATTCTGCTTAAAGTCAATCATTGCACGCATTAGATTGCTGTAACTTCGATAGTAGGTGTCATCTTCTTTTCGGAATTTGACAGCAAAACTGTCAGCGATGGCAAGTTCTTTGCTTGCGAGACTTAAATTGCCGGAGTTGAGTGCGTTCATGGCGAGCTGCATGTGAAGGTAGTCTGCCGCTCCATTATCAGGCGAGGATTTTTTAAAGATACCCTCCACAACTTCGTTACTATCGGCAGTACGGCCCATCTCACCTAAAATCTGAGCGCGCTCCAATTCAAACATAAACTGTTTGTCGCCCCACTTGTGTGAGCGGGCGTAATCAATCAATTCTCCTGATAACGATAATGCCGAGTCAAGTTTTTCAGCATATTCATATGCGCTCAGAAGCATATACTTCGCCTCGACATTGCGGAGCGTATCAGTTTCAATAGACATCAGTCTGCGCGCAAACGGTATCAGAGTCTCCCCCTGATACTCTGAGGCTCCAAGAAGCACTCTGATACGGAGCGTCGGAGCAATCAAGGAATCGGGCACATTGGGCAGACTTACGATAGAGTCAAGCATGGATATAGCTCCCGAGGTATCGCCTACCCAAAACTTATACCACGCGTAGGCGGCGCTGCTACGGATACCTCTGACCATATCTTTCCCGCTATAGTAGTTATGGGCAAACTTGATCAGTGAGTCGCCTATCATTGAGCGGTTCTGACGCATGTGGCCAAAAGCCCGCAGGTAATGATATTTTGCTTGAATGGAATCTTCTTTAAGATATGATGGGTCTATGTTATTCAAAATAGCCATAGCACTATCGACATTTGTTTGCATCAATTGTTCTGATTCATTGACCAGTCGTTGGATTTTAACAGATGAATTTTCACAAGATGCCAGGATTAATATTATGGCAATGCAAACTGTATATAAACTTTTTCTCATATCTCAAAGCTATAATAACAACCCCTAAAACAGTCAATCCCTCAATTATGACTGCGGCTACAGCGGTTTTGCAGGTAGGATAATTTCTAATACTACTGATATAAAGATTTCAGGATCTGCCATTCTCCCTTTCGGTCACTTCCTATTCTGGCCACATATCCCTTTTCTATTAGACCTGCTACCACTCGAGATAAGTACCCTCTGGATTTACCAGTTTTTTCTTGAAGTTCAGAGTATTGAATCTTGGGGTTCAAGGAAATAAGATGATAGATATCTCGATGTGTGGCAGATAATAGAGAGCCAGAATCTACAATGTTTTCTGTCACCTTTTCTGTCACCTTTTCTGTCACCTTATCTGTCTCCTTTTCTGTCTCCTTTTCTGTCTCATCCATATGCGCACGATGCTCAACTACCCTGAAGGCAGTGCCAAGGGACAAGTCAAAATCCGGGTTGCCATTACCATTGGCGACCAAATCATCTACTACACGTTGAACTCCACGACTGAATCTATTTACAAACCCCAAAACACGCAACGCCTCTGCAACTACAATGTTACGATAATCGTTTACATGGGGAAAATTTTCTGGATTAGCCTTACCATAAAGACTTCCGTGATTCTGAATTTCTATGCGGTCGTCATATTCATAGAACTGGATCGGCCCATTAGAATCATAAGTTCTATGACAGATGGCATTCATCAGAAGTTCTCTTGTAGCCCAATGAGGATAATCAACAATGGTTTCTTCCCGTAACACAGACACAGGAATTGGACGTCTGTTTGTGATGGTCGTATCCACAAAAGAATCCAGTTGATAAAGAATTTTCATAAGATTGCCAGAGAATTTATACTCTCTAAGAATATCGCCTCCTCGGCCTTTACCTCTGAATTTGACATATTGGATATATGCACCTGGAAGAAATCTTTCCACATTGTGTCCGAACATCAATATACCGGCATTGGTCGGACAGTCAAACCGGATATCATAAAATCCTAATGCCTGAAGCTGCTGCTTGACATCGCGCTTATCTTCTTCCAACACTTCTTGCGGAATCGCTTTTGGCAGATAAGTAGATCTGAAAAGCTGCGTATCTATGTCATCAATGGTGGCACGGAAGCATGGTAAGGCATCAAATGTCAAGGCCTGACTATTCCTACGCTCCAGAAGTATCTTTTCATCCTGTTCGTTGGCCACTCCTTTTCTGGGGCCCACTCTCACCCAAATCTGGCCTTTGTAACGTAACGGCGGAAAATGAGATGGTTGAACTTCCACTACTGCCACCCGGCCTCCTTCAAGGTCCGCATAATCCACAACCATGGAAGGCTGAGGTTGGATATTACCATCAGTACGGATGCCAGAGAGATTTTTTAGAAGTTGGTCTGTGATCGGGAGGTTAAGAACCTTCCCTGTTTTGTCTTCCGCCCCGATAATCAAATAACCCGGTTTACCATGACCTGGAAGGTCATTTGCAAAGGCGCATATAGCCTGTCCAAATTTATCGGTATTATTAAGAGATTGCGTACGTTCGGACCGATCACTTTCTAAATCGTCAAGTAATGATTGTATTAATTTACTGTCGAAGGGCATTGCTAAAAGTATTAATTGCGAAACATTTCTTAATTGACATCTCAATATCTGAAATATGCTTTTGAATATTAGTGCATTAGAGAGATGAGAGTCGAAACACAATATTGATACCTTTCCGGCATTATTCGTAGACTCCCTGCAACCCGGAGAAATGTCTTCTTCCGTTCCGCAAACCTCCCCTTAATTTTGAATATGGGTTTACTGACAACTCAATAATTTTTACAAATGTAATAAAAATATCTGATTTAGCCGCAAATTCAGCATTGTAACAGCGATTCCGATTTTTGAGGATCCTCGGTGACTTATTCTTCGGTTTTAAGAGATGCAGAAAAGTGGATAGAATTGTGAACTTTTTGGGTTGATGCTGTTGTTTTCAGAAGAGAAGTCGTTTAAACTTATTTACAACTCCTAAAATACAATCAAAATTAAAATAAAGTCGTTTTTTCATTAATCTTCCGCCCCATCTTCGGCGTATTTTTCCTCCTTCATCAGTCGCAATGCCCGCATTGCTCCTTCTTCAGTAGAAAAAATCCACTCGAAGCTGTGACGAAATCTTAACGAAAAAATAAGTTTAAACGACTTCTATGAGTGATTTCAAAATCCATACCCTTGGCTGCGGCTCTGCAAAGCCTACTCTGCGTCATCTCCCTTCCTGCACCGTTGTTGAAATCAAAGGACGTCTGATGATGATTGATTGCGGAGAGGGGGCTCAGCTCGCTCTAACAAAACTGGGACTCAAGCCTTCCCGCATAACCGATATTTTCCTCACCCATCTTCACGGAGACCATGTTCTCGGCATGCCGGGTCTGATTTCATCTCTCGGTCTTGGCGAACGGGGCTCAGTTCTTACAATCCATACTTTTGAAGAGGGAGCCAGGATGCTCCGGGAGATATTCAACTTTTTCAGTCCGGAATTATCCTTCGATCTCCGATTCAATATTATTCGGCATGAAGACGCATTGATTCTGGATGATGAAGGGCTCAAAGTTGAGACCGTTGCGTTGAGCCACCGCATCCCTTCCGTAGGCTTTATAATCAGCGAGAAAGAGGGGGAACGTCATATCATCCCGGAAAGGATGGAAGAGTATGGGATTCCAATATCAAAATACCGCGACATCAAGCGCGGGGAGGACTATGTGACTGAAGAACTCACCATCCCCAACTCCCGGCTTACCACTCCCCCTACCCTCCCCCGGAAATATGCCCATATCGGCGACACCCTCTATATCCCGGGTCTGGCAGAGAGAATAGGCCCGACGGACCTTATTTATCACGAAACAACTTATCTGGAGAAGGATCTGGAGAAAGCGAAAACCTACTTCCACTCCACTGCCCGGCAGGCGGCAACCGTGGCACGAGACAGTGGGGCCAGGGCTCTCCTGACAGGACATTATTCCGCCTCGATAAAAGATGATGAAGAGATCCTAAGAGAAGCGCGGGAAGTGTTTCCCAACGCAATTCTCAATCGCGAAGGACTAATCACCGAGATTCCCCAAAGACATAGATAAACAGCAACTCCGCATGGTTTGAGACCACGCGGAGTTTTTATTTGGAGGGAAAAGGCTTCCCAAAGAAGTCGGAGAGCTATTATTCCCGTATAAGCAACTCCTTTCCTGCGGAATGAGCCGAGAAAGTCGGGGCGAGTTGAGACTGGGCCGTAGCAATCCCGAGGGCAAACTCCCCTACCCGGTCGATGAAACAATCGTAACTGATCACATGGGTTCCTTTCGGGAGATACTCAATAAACAGATTTGTCGACGCATCCCTTATTTCGCGATACATCCAGATACCATCGTTGAGGGAATAGGAAGAACGCTTGTCAGCGGGTTCGAGACATGCGGCCCGGGCATCCGTGATAGCCACATACTCCATATCCCGATCTGTCCGGAGCGTGAGCGTAACCCGGACTCTATCCCCAACTTTCAGACGATTCGTGGAAGCCTTGGCCACTCCGTTCTCCCCATCGAGCAAATATACAGCCTTTTCAATTCTGATATGCGAATCCCCGTCGTCCTTAATGGTCTTAATGGGGGCTACATATTTGGCCACAATTCCGCCCCATGAAGGAGACGCACCATCTTTCTTCACTTCAAGGAGGGCCTTATCAGCCTCCTTAACCGGAATTGTCATCTTGAACTCTCCTGTCAATTTGGCAATACGATCGGGGCGAACGGTCTCTCCTCCGATCTTGATTTCCGGAATAGCCGTCGCAGAAATCCAGTCGGAGCCGCTACGGAGGATTGCATTCACAACCTCGACAGCTTCCCGGACATCGCCCCACTCTTCCGACACGCCCGCCAGAAGGATTGACTGGCGAAGAAGATCGACTTCCTTACCCGCAGGGGAGATTTCAGCAAAAGCCTCCAAGACCTGGGTTGTCGTGATCAACGGGTTGAAAGCTGTCCATGAATCACGGAGATTATCAAACCACATCCCTCTTTCTTCCGTCACGGATGCATACTGACGCAGGCTTTCCAAGACAGCGTAAGCATCCGAGGCATTTCCCTCGCGATGAAGCACAATTGCCGTAACGGCCTTATGATAAATATCAAGCCTCTTCCAGTTATTCCTTATCTGCTTGATAGCCATTGAACGCCACTCCTTCATCTCTTTTGAGAGGGGGACGGCGGGGAAACCGCTTCTGACGTAAAGGATGTCAGCAGCGTCCGCAGCCGAGGGTTGGGGCCGTTTAGCCTGCTTCCAATCAGCTATTAACTCAGAATCAAAGAAATTCACTGCCTTTTTTGACGGCTCTTCGAGAGAGGCAGGGAAATAACCAAGCTGACGGAGCATCGAGAAATAAAGCAGAGCGCGGCCCGTGATATAGCGGGATGACTTCATTCCGGGGCACCAGCTCCACCCTCCGTCGAAGCCCTGAGTCTTCACGAGCGTGCTGACAACCTCATCCACGGCCTTTGCAGCTGCCCACTTTTCGAGATAGCGCGCCAGGCTTTCCATGCGCAAAGTCTGGGAGGCAGCATTGTCTGTCCAAGGAGTATTGTTCAGGGCAACTGTTTTAAGTTCCCCATTTCTTTCGAGACGGGAAACAAGTGTGGAATCTCCTGAATTATCAGGCGACAGAAACTCCCTGAGACCCTCGGCCAATTGGGGCCGACTTGAAAGAAGGCCGGCAGCCACGGCATTTCCGTAGAGGGCCGAGACATTAGCCAAAGTGCTTGTCGACGAGGGGACAAGGAGGGAAGGCAATTGTGTGAGGGCCGTCCATGCAGGATTGCTGCAATATTGAAGCGTGACGGTTGCCTCCTTATTGAAAGAAGGCAATTTAACCGACAGAGTTTGTTCGCCGGGAGCGAGGAAGAATGTACGGGCCTCAATGACCGGTTGCGAAGACGGGAGAACGGGAATGAGAGTTTGCTCCCCGTCTGAGGAATTTGCTGCAAGCGCATACGCTCTGATATAGACGACAGAAGTCTGGTCGCCGACCGAGAACTCAGCCGAGACGACTCGGGAACGGGAAGGATCTACCTCGGAAGCCGGGAAATCCTTGAAAGCAATGACGCGGTCTGTCAGAGCATCGACAAGTTCGATTCGCCCGGCTATGGGAAGAGAATCTGTAGAATTATTATAAAGAGTTGCGGCAATGGAAACTTGGTCGCCGGTGCGCAGGAATCTTGGAGCATTAAGCTGAGCCATCACCTTGCGGCCCGACTTAATTTCGAAAGTAGCGACAGTCCCTTTCATATCCGGAGCGTAACCCAAGAGCTGAAGCTGCCAGGAACCGATTGCCTGCGGCATGGTGAAATCAATGTCCACTATTCCTGCGGCATCCGTCTTCAGATCGGGCTGGAAGAACGCCAAGGGGACATCTACATTTCGCATTTCCACATCCGGGGAATCGGAAGCCTCGCCTGCACCAGTTACGGCGCCTTCATCTAACTCCATCTCCTCATCGAACGCTTCCTCTTTCAAGGCGCCGCCCCGGATTCTGACGCTTCCACTGAGCGCCGAGTTCTTCATAGTAGCAAAATTTGCTGATTCCGACATCATCATCGGAGGGGCCGCATCTCCAGAGGCGCCACCCGCACTAAATGCAACAGCATAGTCTGCTCCAAACTTATCATAACTCATTCCTCCGGTCCAGGGATAACCATACGTTTGCCAATCCGGACAATAGAAGGGCTTTGAATCTGTTTTGAGATAAGTTGGAGAGCTATTGTCCCGGAATGAGATATTGCGGACGTAATTGAAGCTCACAGACGCTGAGGGACTCCACTGCGTATATGCATAAGGATTGAAACTCCAACTGAACGGAGCGATCACATCAAGGGCCCGGTTTGACATCACGGCCATGACGGGAGCGTTGCCAAGAGGCTTGCCGTCAATTTCAAGGTTGAAGCTCCATTTTTCCTCGCTTCCCGGTTCGATGGAAGGTCGGAAGGAACGCTGAGTAAATGACAGTCTTTCAAGCTGGGCAGCAGGAATTAGCGTAACCCGCTGCCGATCGGAGCGGAAATCATGACAGCCTATGAATTCTACAAATATCCGTTCATTCTTGTCCGGAGCGGGAACATTGAGATTGCCAAACCCGTCAGAAACCACGAGCCACTGTTGAGAAATAATCTTTTTGCTATCACTAATAACTGCAAGAATCCAGCTATCGGGGTAAGAACTGCCGACACGCACCTTACATTTGGTTTCCCCGGCAGGAACGACAATGCGGGAGTCTTCGACCCATAAGACCGTCTCGGCCGGAGGGCGTTTATCCGAATTACGATAAACAATGAACGCAGAAGTTTCATTCTCGTCGGCCGAAACATTGCTGAGGTCAGAGAGATTATCCTCCAAAGAGAGATCCAAATGGTAACGCCCGGAGGGAATATTTTTCGCAGGAAGGATGAGAAGAGGAGATTGGAAATTGCCTGAGGCCATTTCCTTTCCTTCATCGTCTGTCAGACGATAGAACACGGTTTTCACAACCGGCCGCCCGGCCACATCCAAAACCGGGGCCTCGATACGGAGAGAATCTTTACCGCTCAGGTCAATCCTGTCAGGGATTGAAGGAGCCAACTTATAGGGATTGTCGCCCAAGACAAAGATTTCCTCGGAGGAAGATTGTGTCTCCCCTGCCTGATCGGTGACGGTAGCCTTTAGTGTGTAAATTCCTTTTTCATATACAGTTCCAGCAAGATTGGCAGTCGGGAGCACAATTCTGAACGCTCCTTCCGAATCAGCCTGAACATTCGAGGTGTATGATGACTCGGAGCCTCCCATGCCCCAATATCTGGGCCATGGGCTCCAGTTGACCGTAAAAGAAACGGACGCATCGCTTACAGGCATTCCGGAGTAAGTGCGGGCCAGCCCTTTAAAGACGACTTCCTTGGAGGGATCAGCGTTTTCGCCCTCTCTTTCAAGCGTAACGAGGAAGCCGGGCATCTTGTATTCCTCCACCCGGAAGGAAGCAGCGCCGAGATAATTTCTTGATCCACTGCCATTGTTATCGGAGGAGACAGCATATATTGCCAGGGAACAACGGCCGAGCATTCCGGAGTCAGGCAAAGTGAAGCGGCCGCTGATTCTACCATCGCTTCCTGACCTAAGGGTATCAACTTGAACCGTCTCCCCGTTTGGGAATCTGATTTCAACCGCCACATCCACATCGGGAGCCGGGGCAAGCGTCTTCCCTTTCCTTGAATACAGAACTGCGGCATACTGCATCTCCTTTCCGGGTCGATAGACGGACAAATCCGTGAAAACATTTCCTTCAATATTATCAGGGTCTACGCGAGAATAGGATGAATTAACTGTTTCCGTTAACCAGCTTCCACGATATAAGGCCTCCACCTTGACCATATTGGAGAAGACTGACTTGGCAAAAACCGATTTTGGTATTATGACAGCCCCATCCTTATCGGAAGAAAACTTCTCGGAGGGAAGGAACGAATTGCGATCTTTCATCGGCGAAACCCGGACCTCTGCACCGGCGATAGGTTTCTGATTCTCACCATTAACAACGTAGACAGTTACGGAACCATCAGGATTCGGAAGAGTCAAAAGCTGAATCTCAGACACTTGAAGAATATCGCGGTAACCACTTCCCAATATTCCCCTCATGTTAGCAGATGTTGAAGCTGCCAAACAATAAAACCCGGGCGATAAGGGAGGGAGATTCACCGACACCGTATCCAA
Organism: uncultured Sangeribacter sp.; assembly: GCA_964480745.1. Lineage (GTDB taxonomy): Bacteria > Bacteroidota > Bacteroidia > Bacteroidales > Muribaculaceae > Lepagella. The sequence continues at coordinate 9,298 of CAYZQA010000030.1, forward strand.
AACCACCTTTTCTTTATTGCCCTCAAAAGGAATGGCGGCGACAAGGGAGCCACGACTAAAATCCCTGCCTGACACCATGCCGTCATTGCTATTCACCGAGACTACAAGAATATAGCCTTTACGCATATTCCTGCAGCTGACCTTAATTTCCCGCTCCCGATTAGGCAAAATCGTTGAGGGGACGTTAAACGCAACACTCTTTGTCAGAAACGAAGCCTGCATATTCTTCAGATCCGCTATGCCGGGAGCATTGGGGAACTTATCAATATAGGTTGAAATCCTTTCGTATACCGCAAGCTTTTCTGCATCCGGCTGGTTATCAACCCACATTCTGAGCAGTTCAGCAGCATATGGCGTCTGCTCGAAATGCAAAAGCGCCTGTTCAAGGAAATCAGCCCATTTGGGAGCCCGAAGGGAAGACATAAGCTCTCTTGCTGCATAGGCTGCAACCTTCTCACGGCCCAAAGAAAGATTTAAGTCATAAATTTCCTTACGCAGATTCCGACTTAATTGGGACGCCCTCTCTGATGGGGTCTGCCCAGCAACCATTCCATCAAAGGGAATCACTGCATTTCCTCCCATCTGATAAAAACTGTTGACGAGTTCCGACCCTTGGAAAGCAATGAAATCGGCCAGAGACCACTCTGAGAGATCAGTAGCGGGTTCAAACAAGGAGGCCATGTCAGACAGCCAGACACCTGAAACTTCGGGAAGATTTCGGGACGCGTCAGAAACGAGATCCGTAATCTTGGAGATAAACAGGTCGGAATCCCATGCCATCACGTCTTCGGGAACAGAATCGGGAGGTAGGCGACGTTCGGCAAACACCCATGGCATCTCGGAATAGACGCTTTTGTAGAGCGTTGCCTGCATCATCTTAGCCACGCGCGAATAGGGATCAGGAAGGGTCGCAGCCAGGGATTCAAGAAGCTGCAGATTCTCGGGGACACTGTCGTTACTGATGAGATCTCGGGAGATGGAAAGGTCCATGGCAGCCCGCAAGGCATCGACATATTTGCCTTGTTTAAGCGACCGGTCGAGGGCCTTCCCGGCTTCCGCCATCACCTGCTGCGGGAAAGCGAAATCGGGGACGTTTGAGGTCTTTTTACCAAACATAAGAAAAGAAGGAATTAAAAAGACAGATATAGATAAAAGTAAAATCTTAAAATATTTCTCCATACAGCGTGAAATTAGAAGTTAAGCCGGTTCAAAAAGCACAAGGGCGGCTTGCGGCCACCCTTGCAACAGCTATATTAAACGTTTTTCATTTTTTTGATTTTTTGGAGTCTTTGCCATCCCGCTTTTTCTGGTGGATTTCCTGCATCTTTTTCCTGTAGGTTTCTTCAGCATTTTTCATCTGGAAGATTTGTTTTGCCGTCAGGAAAGAAGCGAACTTGGCATCATACTTTTTCTCAATGGCTGCATCCTTCTCCTTGGCGGCAGTCAATGCGCGGGCTGCGTTTTCATAGTCAGCTTCGGAGGCATTCTTGTCGTCCTTGAGCTGACGTTCGAGTTTCTTGGTTTCGTGGAACAGCTTCCAGCGTTCGTCGCTCATCTCGTTATAGACCTCTGTGAATTGCTTCTTCTGGCTCTCCTTCAGGTCAATTTCCTGAGCAATGAATTTGATTTTGAAATCGCGCATTTCCTTGCGCATCTCAGCCGAAAGTTTCTTCGGGCCTTCCTTCTTCTGGGCGGCCATCGGAATGAGAACTCCCAGAAACATTATGATAACGAGTAGAGTTTTCTTCATATTGAAGTCGATTATACTTATTGCAACTCCTGAAACTACAATCAAAAAATAGAATCCGCCTTATATCTTCATATCGACATATTCCGGCTTCAGCTGATAATTGAAATCCGCCTTGAAATCGTCAAACGAATCGTACTCGCTGCCGACTTCCATCTCCAGATCAATATCCGAGAGGGAAGACACAGAAGCGTTGATAAGATCCGAGGGGTCATGCTCGGCCATTATCATTGCTATATTTTCAGGGGGATTGTCAAGGCTCAGCGTTTCAAGGCCGGAAACGCGGGTAAACATATTGACCATAAGCCAGATTCCGGCGAACATGGCAGCCAGATAGACGTATGGCTTTATTTTCTGCCATCTCGACAGATCCGAGAAAGTGACGGCCGGCTCCGGATCCTCAGCAGGAAGGGAGGCGACAATCCTCTCGGGAAGGTTGTCGAAATAGTCGTCAGGGACGAGCCAAGGCGACTCGTTCCCGAACTTATCTTTCAAGTATTTATCTTCATTCATAGGCTTTCCCAAATCTATCGGCGCCCGCGACGGGCAAACCTTCTAATTACGTGGAGACGTTTGGATTGAATGCGTCTCCTTATCCATATATTTTCTTGACAATATTCAGGGGGTTAAGTTTAAGACCCCAGCTCATAAAATTTCAGGTCTTCGGGACCTTGTAGCGGGGCTTAAAACATATGGTAGTGTATGGTATAATAGCCAATTTTGAGAGGGGCAGAAAAAATTTTTAGATTTTCAAAAACCATTTCAACCGAAGGGATGTTATACTATCAGAAAATCGTTTCATGATGTTAGGTTAGTTCGAAAGTATTATGGAAAACATGTGAATGCGGCTGATTGTGAAATCAGCCGCATTCGTTTTATCCATTTCAATGTGGGAATTGCTTTTCCGAAGGATGTTTTTTTGGGGGTTGATTTGGCTGACGCGGAAAAATTTGGAGTTGGCGATCAGATTCCTTTGCTCTGGACGTAGGCGGTCACTTTTTTGACTGCGTGGTGATAAGAAGCCTTGAGGGCGCCGACGGATGTTCCGAGCAGTTCTGACATTTCCTCATATTTCATCTCGTCGTAATAGCGCATGTTGAACACGAGTCGCTGCTTTTCCGGCAATGAGGCAATGGCCTCCTGAAGGAGGGCCTGCAAGGCATCGCCGTCAAAGAACTCATCGCTTTCGATATTTTTTAGGATAAAGGAATCCGGGGAATCATCGGTCAGACCGAGACGCTGTTTCTCTTTGTTGATGAAATTGATTGACTCGTTGATGGCAATTTTATGAAGCCAAGTCGACAGCTTTGCATCTCCCCGGAAATTATTCAAGTTTTTCCAGACCTTTACGAAACAGTTTTGCAGGAGGTCGTCGGCATCGTCATGGCTGGCTACCATCTTTCGGATTTGCCAATACATGCTTTCCCCGTAAATCCTGACGAGCTCGGCGAAACTGTCCCTTGCCGTAGCGGGATTCCGCAGATCCTCTATGAGCTGCGCTTCGTCGATTGGGGCCTTATACCGGCTGTTTTTCTGCACTGTTCGTCGCCTTGAATGGTTGAAAAATGTAAAATTAACAAAAAAAGCGGGAACGCAAACACCCTCGCCTCCCTTTAAACTAATTTTAACAACTTTCACATTGCTTACCATCAATCCTCCGGAGGGGTTCCGTTGTTATGTAGATATAATAACTCAACATATATGTATTAAGGTTCCATTAAACTTCCGCACACTTCATCAGAAACACCTGTCGAACGGGATCCACTGATCCCACAAAAGATGTTCTGTTATGAAACTCAACGCTATACTTACCACTATGTTGCTTGGGGCAGCTTCAGTTCTGCCGGGGAATGCACAAGTGTCGCGAATTGCGGAAGGAATAAAAAACGTCCTCAGTCCGGCTCTCAGCGGCGCCTCCACATACAAAGGCTATGTCACGGCCGATTACACCCAGGGCTTCGGGACTTACCGAACAAATTTTGCTTCCCTCACCACCTCGCAGGGATATAAGTTCACCAGCTGGTTCTATATGGGAGCTGGGCTCGGAGTAGACCTTCTCTGGAGCACAGCAGACGACACATGGTCGCAGGCCATGCAGGAAGGGCGACCCGGATGGGAACACAACAATTACACCACATCGGCGCTGATGATTCCTGTTTTCTCAGACTTCAGATTCATCACCGGGACGCAGACTTCCCCCTCCTTCTTCCTCAATCTTCGCCTCGGCGCCTCATTCCTCTGTTCGGACAGTTATGTAAAGATTCACGATGGCTACCTTTCGCAGCGCGAATATTTCTTCTTCCAGCCGAGCATAGGCATCCGCATTCCGATCAGCTCCACAAGACCGAAACAAGCAGTCGACATCGGTATGCACTATCGCCTTACGACATCCGAATACTGGTCGACCTGGCAGTATACAGCCGCCATTAATGGATTAGGCGTCAACCTGTCGTTCGAGTGGTAATCAATAGCGCGAAGGTAATCGATAGCGTCAAGATAAATAAAACCCCACCATAACGAAGGCCCCGGGAAATCCCGAGGCCTTCGTCATATCTATATTTCCATAACTGTCATTTATTGGACGCCTTCGTTTTCACGATTAAAAATGTGGCGCAGGCGTGAGAAAATCCTCTCGCTTGTTGACTTTGAAGGAACGATATTGGGCTGATCCTTCAGACTCTCCACCGCCGCTTTCTCAGCATCTGTGAGCTGTTCGGGGACATAGACCATCACATTCACAAGGAGGTCGCCACGCACGGAACTGTTCATCTGGGGCAATCCCTTTCCACGAAGACGGAGCACTTTACCAGGCTGAGTTCCCGGCGCGATCTTCACGCGCGCGCGGCCATCAACTGTCGGCACTTCCGCCGAGCCTCCGAGGGCTGCGGTCGGGAAATCGAGCATCAGGTTGTAGATAAGGTCGTTGCCATCGCGGATCAAGTCAGGATCCTTTTCCTCCTGGATCTTGATGAGAAGGTCGCCGTTTACGCCGCCGTTGCGGGGAGCATTCCCTTGGCCACGCATAGTGAGGACCATATCGTTCTCAACGCCTGCGGGGATATGGAAGCTGACAATCTCATCTTTCTTCTCAACGCCGGAACCATGGCAATAGCTACACTGTTCGGTGATGACCTTTCCTTCGCCGTTACATTCCGGACAGACCGACTGGCTCTGCATGGCTCCCATGAAAGTCTGCTGGACGGTTGTGACATAGCCTGAGCCGTGACAGCGGGGGCAGGTATGGAACGCCGTGCCATCCTTGGCGCCTGTGCCCTTACAATGGGAGCAAGCGACGAGGCGTGGAATCTTGAGCTTCTTGTCAACGCCGTTCATAATATCCTTCAGGGTAACCTTGACGGTTATGCGGAGGTCTGTGCCCTTGTTGACATGCTTGCGCGGGCCGCCCTGGGCCGCGCCGCCGAATCCGCCAAACTCATCGCCGCCGGAGAAGCGGCCGCCGAAGATGTCTCCGAAGTGAGCAAAAATATCCTCCATCGACATTCCGCCGCCGAAACCTCCGAATCCGCCGCCGTAGCTGCCACCGCCTCCGAAACCCTGGGGGCCCATGGCGTGGCCGAACTGGTCGTACTTCGCACGCTTATCGGCATCGCTGAGCACATCGTAAGCCTCGGCAGCTTCCTTGAACTTCTCCTCCGCTTCCTTATTGTCAGGATTGCGGTCGGGGTGATACTGGATCGCCTTCTTGCGGTAAGCCTTCTTTATTTCGTCTGCCGTGGCGTCTTTGCTGACGCCAAGCACTTCATAATAATCTCTTTTCTTGTCAGCCATGATTCAGGGGAATTATTGGCCTACCACCACCTTGGCGTGGCGGAGCACCTTATCATTAATCGTATAGCCTTTCTCAACCGTGTCAAGAATCTTGCCTTTCTGCTCCTCATCGGGGACAGGCACGACGGAGATGGCTTCATGGCGGTCGGCATCAAATGTCTTGTCTTCGGGATCCATTTCCTTCACGCCGTTCTGCTCCATATATTTCTTGAGCTTCTTATAGATAAGATCCATGCCTTCCTTGAGCCCGGCTGTCTCGGCTGTATCGCCGGCGGCCTTCAGAGCACGTTCAAAATCATCAACGACCGGGAGCAAACCCTTGAATGCGCTTTCGGCGCCATTCTTGATGATCTCAGATTTCTCGCGGAGCGTGCGTTTACGGAAATTGTCGAACTCAGCCATCAGGAACATATATTCCTTCTTCTCTTTCTCCAGATCGGCTTTCAGCTGCTCGTTTTCTTTTTCAAGTTTCTGTTCGGCCGTAAGCTCGGCAGCCTCAGCAGTTTCTTCAACCGTGGCAGCCTCTTCGGGAGTCGGATTTACATCCTGCACATCCACAACATCTCCGATATCATTAATATCTTTCTGCGTATTCTCATCCATAGCTTTTTTATTCTTTTGGTTTCCGAAGCGGAAACCCCGTTTACGATTCTTTCCCATATCCGTCTATTCTTAAATATAGTACAAATAGTGCGCCAAAAAACGTTAATTTGGCAGTTCAATGGACTATCAATCCTTCTGACGGAATCCCGTGGCGACGGGCGACAAGGAATTCCATGAAGGATCTCACAATTTTAACAAATAAACGGCCTCTATAGTTGGATCAGATTCAAAACGGGGGGCCAAAGCAGCCGGCGCTTCACGTGAAGGCCATAGGGAGAAGATCACAGATCCGCTTCCGGTCATCTGAGTATAAGCGGACCCTTCCCTATCCATGACATCGTGGATTTCTTGAAATTCCGGGTGAAGACTGTAAAGTCCTGCAGAAAAATCGTTCTTCAGCACGCCTTTCCATTCATGGGGAGAATGGGTTTCGACAAAGCCTCGCATATCCTCCATTCCAGGCTTGGGGACAATCCCGGAGAAGGCCTCTTTTGTCGAGACTCCGGCCCGAGGTTTTACGGCAAGCAGCCACCAACCTGCGAGCTCAATGTCTGAAGGGGTCAGGATCTCCCCTACCCCGGTTGCAAAGGCCGGACGGTTGCGGATAAAAAAGGGACAGTCAGCACCAAGACGTAGGGCCAGCTGCTCAAGACGATCCTCATCCGGGGGAATGAATCCTTCCGGTGCAGTCCGGGCGTCCTCTGCTGCCAGAGCGCGAAGTGTGAAAGCCGCGTCGGCACTTCCCCCGCCCATTCCGGCGCCATCGGGAAGATGCTTTTCGAGCCTTATATCGGCCAAGAACCCGGGGGATGCGCATTCCCTGAAATAAAGATCTGCGGCTTTCCATACGAGGTTCTTCTCCAACGGACAGTCCACCTTTCGTCCGGTGAGCGACAGACGGAATCGGCTCCCGGAGGGTAATTCCCGGGGGTCGCTGATCGGCGTCACTTCAAGGATGTCGCAGAACCGGACCGGGTTCTGAGGAGTACCGGCATACAGGCCTACCGGATAAAACAGGGTCTGGAGATTGTGATACCCGTCGGGACGACGGGCCACAATCTCCAGACCGATATTGATCTTGGCGTTAACGAAATAGATCATATTTATTTCACGGTCAATTCACTTTCATCTGTGGAGAATCCCCATTCCTGACCCTTTCGGATCATGGGAATCCCTTTCTTCATCCATTCGGGCATCGGGTCGCCTTTCAGATAATGGTCGAAGAATTGCTGGAGACGGCGCGTAATATCCTTACGGTTCTGACGAGCCTTGATATTATGGGCCTCCCCGTTGTATTGAAGCATCCAGACCGGCTTCCCGAGACGGCGCAAAGCCATGAAATATTCAATTCCCTGATACCAGGGGACAGCCCCATCGCCATCGTTATGCATAATCAGGAGCGGCGTCTCGACTTTGTCAGCATGGAACACCGGGGAATTGGCGATATAGAAATCGCGCATACTCCAGAGGTCGCCACCAATCCGGCTTTGGCCCTGTTCATACTGGGCCTGACGGGAATCCCCGGATTCCCAGCGGATACCTCCGTAGGCCGAAGTCATATTTGAAACCGGAGCCCCCGAGCCGGCGCAGGCAAACATGTTGGTCCGGGTCACAAGGTAAGCCGTCTGGTAGCCTCCCCAGCTCTGACCATCGATGCCGATGCGGTCCTTATCGATCCAGGGATAACGGCGACACATCTCTTCCACTCCGGAGCATACAAAATTGTAGGCATCTTCACCCGGGCGTCCGGATGTGTAATGAATATCGGGAACAAACACAACGTAGCCTCGGCTTACATAGAAGGGATAGTTAACCCAGCTCCAGGAAGGTTCCATTGTGTAGTGACGGTAAAGGTCTTCCGAGCCGGTCTCATAGAAGACGCAAAGCATCGGATATTTCTTTTCCGGATCATAGTTTTCGGGAACGTAGAGGACTCCCTCCGAGGGCGAGCCGTCGTAAGCATACCAGCGTTCGAGTTGTGCCGTTCCCCATGAATAGTCTTTCGCATTGGGATGCGCATCGCTGAGCTGACGAGCCGCCGCGAATTTAGTACCTTTTGACAGCCAGATCTCAGGAAGTTCTGAGAAATTAGCACGCTGCCATGAATAGACCTCGGCATTCTTCGCCTTCCGGATTTGCGTGTAGGCATGACCATCCAGAACCTCTATCGCGGGACTCTGGGGACGGCCATAGGGAAGAATGGCAAGGCCGTTATATTTGTCTGTGTAATCGAAGAGAGAGAGGAGCATCTTATATCCTGAGGGAATTGTCCGTTGGTCGGGATCGGTTTTTACCACCCGGAACTGGACATTCCGCTTTCTGCCCTCCCCGGCTGTGAGGCAGATCGGTTTTTCATGCCCCCGCGGATCGACTTTCCAGATATCAAATTTGTCATAGACGAGCATAGCCTCATCGCCATCTGCCCAGCCTCCAAGTCCATACGGAGAGGAAGGGGATGGATGTTCGTCATCTACGTCCCACACTGGAAATTCAATTCCGGAAGTCACGCATGATGTCTTTCCTGACGCAATGTCATAGACAAACCACTGCCGGTCCTCAAACCAGGCGACGTATTTTCCGCAGGGAGAAAGAGTTGCCTCATTCGATCTTTGGTAAGAACCGATTTTGCGACGTTCGCCAGTGTTGAGATTCACGATGGCCATTGATGTAGGCGCAAAATAATCCCATTGATAGGAGACAATGTTCTCTTCGGGATCCCTGACAAGAGCCCATTCCCCATCCCAGCGGTCGGGAGCGTCAACTTCAGCAAACAGATTGTCGGCGACCATAACCGGATTGTAACCCGGAGCCCGGTCAAGGTTCAGGGCCACGGGGAAACTGGCTTTCTTGATTTTGTCAAGCAGATGCGACTCTTGGGGAGGGGTCAACGGGGCATTCCAGACCCAAATGTCGAGTTTACCGTTCTCAAAATCCACAATCGTCGTGTCGTCGGGCGCAATCACAGGGGCTACCCCGGCTATGAGCCGGCGGCCGTTGTAAGAGAACGAAGTTGTTGTAAACTGATTAGGTCTCAAGGGATTCCCGGAAGCGTCTTTGAATGACAAAGGAAGCAATTCGGGAGAATGCAATGACCGGGCGATATCGCATAGGTAGACGGAGGCATTAAGAGTGCCGGTTTTCACAGTGTCTTCAGAAGCCGTGTAAGCGAGACGACGGCCTTCCCTATCCAGGGTCGGGACCCCATAAAAAGGCTTGTCGCGGTCGACGATTGTATAGCATGTATCAGGAAGGGTTATCACTCCGACACAGTTAGTGGCGATCGAGTCCCCTTCGGGTTTCTTGACCGAGAGAGCGAGAGCGGCGCCATTTTCGGAAAATGAGAAATCCTTGACCCAGTTGACAACCTTGCGGGCTCCTGAGGGGAGATCGACAAGAACCATCGGCCTGCCGCATTCTTTATCCTTAAGAAACTTGGGCTTAATCAGGGCCGTGTCGAGGCTGGTGAATGCGAGCCATTGGCCCTGTTCTTTCGGGAGTTTGAAATCCTTCACATCAGCGACCTTGGTCACCTTCATTTTGCCCAGATCAATTATCGCCAATGAATCCGAGGGCATCTCATGGTCTTTCTTCTTGTCAATCTTGGCCTTTCGCGTGTCTGCGAAGGGGGCTTTGACCAGAGCGACGGCCCAGCGGGAATCGGGCGTGAACTGAGAGCGATAACCCCGGGGAATATCGATCTTTTTGCCAGTCTTGGTATTGTAGAGGGTGAGCACTCCGTCCCCTTCCTGAGGATTGACGAGATAAGCAGCCCATTCCCCATTTCGGGAAATCTGCTGGTTGCGGACGCTATTCCAAGCATCAAAATCCTCATGGCCGAGAGGCTTTCCGGCCCAGAGAGTGCCGACTGCCTCCGCCACAATAAGGGAGGAAAGGAAGAAACCTTTGAAATGGGATTTCATTATACGGTGATTGAGGAGGTTAGACTTTATGAAGGTCGTGACCCATACGTTTTTTCTTAGTTTCCATATAGAACTCATTGTATGGATTGGGTTCGACTTCCAGAGGAACGATCTCACTTATTTCCAATCCATATCCTTCGAGGCCAATTCTTTTGACCGGGTTGTTGGTCATCAGGCGCATCTTGGAAATTCCGAGGGAATGGAGGATATTGGCGCCGACTCCATAGTCGCGTTCATCTGCCTTATGGCCGAGATGAAGGTTTGCGTCAACTGTGTCGAGGCCATTTTCCTGGAGTTTGTATGCGGCGATCTTATCCATCAGGCCGATTCCGCGACCTTCCTGATTAAGATATATGACGGCGCCGCGTCCCTCCTTTTCGATTGTCTGCATCGCGAGGTGAAGTTGCTCGCCACATTCGCAACGCTTCGAGGCGAAAATGTCGCCGGTCATGCAAGAGGAATGGACTCTGACTAAGACGGGGTCTTCGCCCGTGACATCCCCCTTAATGAGGGCAATGTGTTCCAGACCGTTGTCTTTCTGGCGGAAGGGGATGAGACGGAAATCGCCGTAAGCCGTGGGGAGATGAACTTCCTCGCCGCGTTCAACCAAGGAATCATGACGAAGTCTGTATTCGATAAGGTCGCGGATACTGATCAGTTTCAGTCCCCATTCGTCGGCACGTTTGCGGAGTTCAGGGAGTCGGGCCATTGAGCCGTCATCACTCATAATCTCCATCAGCGCCGCGCAAGGTTGAAGTCCGGCCAGACGCGCGAGATCAACGGCCGCTTCCGTATGTCCGGCGCGCTGCAAGACGCCGCGATCCTGGGCATAAAGGGGATTGATATGCCCGGGGCGCCCAAAAGTTTCAGGAACAGAGGACGGATCGGCAAGAGCCCGGATGGTTGCGGCGCGATCCTGGATGGACACACCGGTTGAGCAACCCTCCAGCTTGTCGACAGTGACTGTGAAAGGGGTTCCGAGCATGGATGTGTTATCGGCCACCTGTCGGTCGAGTTTCAGTTCCTCACACCGCTGGTTCGTAATCGGAACGCAGAGGACTCCCCTTGCATTCTTGAGCATGAAATTGACATCCTCGGGAGTAATTTTTTCGGCCGCGATGATGAGATCGCCTTCGTTCTCGCGGTCTTCATCATCGACCACCACCACAAATTTGCCATTCCGGAAATCCTCAAGGGCTTCCTCAATTGTATCGAGTTTTATCATATAGATGAGATATTATTCTTCCAGATGAGATATTATTCTTCTGTTGAATCCGCGTTTTTCTCCGCAACCCGGAAAATACTGAAATTGACGCTCCCATAAGCGCGATGCTGCCTAAAACCGGGGAGTTCGGAGAAATCATGGTCCCGGTTATGTTCTATTATGACGAGCGTTCCCTCTTTGACCAAAGCCGAGCCGAGTATCAGGGAAGGGATCTCCCCAAAACGGGGATGATTATATGGAGGGTCAGCAAAAATGATGTCGTAGGAGCGGTCGGCCCTTTCGATAAATCGGAAAACATCCCCGCAGATGAGGGTGAGAGCCGTGTCGCCGAGTTTTTCCTTGACGGAGCGGATGAAGGCAGTCTGGGTGCGGGCGTGCTCGACAGCAGTTACTTCGGAAGCGCCTCTTGAGACAAATTCCCAGCTGATAGCCCCGGTCCCGGCGAAGAGGTCGGCGACAGTTTTCCCCTCTATTTCCTCGAGGTTTTCAATGACGTTGAAGATGTTTTCACGCGCAAAATCCGTTGTCGGACGGGCCGTTATATTTTTGGGGACATCAAAACGGCGTTTGCCATATTTCCCTCGGATGATTCTCATAATCGGGCGAAATAAGTTAACGATGGATGGTCAAGGCGGCCGAGAGAGGGAGCCCCTCTTTCGCTACGGCGGGGAGCATTGTCAGCATGACGTATTCGACATGGTTGCGTAGAGATTCCATCAACTGGCCGCGGACATCGCGGAGTCCGGATAGGAATACATGGACCTTCGCGGGATCAAGCTCATAGAGGTCGATAAGGTTAAGAATCCTATACTCTATATCGTGGAAATCGCGCCAGGGATGGGTGGCGCCGCATAAAAGCCGCCCTCCATTGAAGAGCAAGATGTCGACTTCCTTCTGGGAAATATCCGCATAGATCGCCGGGCCATCGACAGGGCGTTCTGCAAACCGTCGGGCAAGAATTGTCAGATGATTGCTAATCCTGGCTCCCGGGAAAGTGCGTTGCAGGAAAGGAAGCAAACCCGGCGTTAGGGAATAGACGTTGAGCAGATCGCCATTTTCATCTGCCATTATATCTTCAGCTTCGGCCGAATACACCATATTGAAAGAATGCTCGATGGCATCCTCGTCTTCTTCCGCTTTTTCCTTGGGAATCCACAACGCCTTGGGAGTCATGATGACAATCGTGGAGGAAAAATCATCAAGAATCCGGGGATTGTCATAGACCGTGGCCTCAATTTTGCTGAGGAGCGTGGAGTCGTCGGCCTCCCAATGTTCGTCGACAACAGTCTCATACGGCAAGGAAGGATCTGCCGTATTTTTCAGATAGGCACTCATCCCTGTCGGGCTCATAAGGACAATCAACCGCCAGTCGGCAATATCTCCAGTCATTCGGATTTTTCTCTTTTATTAGTACAAAAATAATAATTCCCAATTAAATTTCCGAATCCATTCTCTTTTTCTTGGATATGTAGGTCAGTCCTAAGAGTATTCCGCGCAGCAATAGATAAGTTTCGAAGGCGGTCCAGAGCCATGCATTCGGACTTGGCGCATTAAAATGTCGGGAGAGAAACAGGATTATTGCAAAGACGGCAGTGGCGGCGAGCGTTGCGTACAACATCTCCCTGGTCCGCGTAAGGCCTATGAATATTCCGTCAAAGAGAAAGGCGGCCACTGTAAGCGGGGGAAGGAAGATAATCCATAGGCGCATAGACGCCACCGCTTCACGGACCGGCACGTCATCTGTGAGGAAACCTGTGATCGGAGCGGCGGCAAATACATATATCAATAAAAACGCCATTGCCACTCCCGCACCCCAACGAAGCAACGCGGCCACGACTTTGTGGAGCAGCGACAAATTATGCTCGCCGGCAGCTTTTCCCGTCAGAGCCTCTCCGGCAAAGGCGAATCCATCCATGAAATAGGAGAAGAAGATGAAGAATTGCATCATCACGGCATTAGCGGCGAGGGTAACATCTCCAAGTCGGGCTCCGATTGAGGTCATCGTCATGGAGACGCCCATGATGCAAGCGGAACGAAAGAAAAGATTGCCGTTGACCGAAAAGAATCTTTTCAGCGATAAAGCTGTAGAAGAGGAAGGGGAATCCTTAAAAGTGAGGGTTTTCATTGCGCGAATAGCCCAGATTCCGGCAACGATGAGTCCCACCCAGTTGGCGACAAGGGTGCCTAATGCTATCCCGCTGAAACCAAAGTGAAAGAGAAACACAAATAGCAGGCTCATCCCGATATTGACGACATTGACCCCGATGGCAATGATCATGGGGACAACCGTTGTCTGAAGGCCGATGAACCAACCGCTGATGGCCATGATTCCGAGTTGGGCCGGAACGCCCCAGACACATATCCGGAAATATTCTGAGCTGAGTCCGGCCACGCTTTCTCCGGGAGAAGTTATCAGAATCAGGAGTTTAAGCAGCGGTTCCTGGAAGATGAGGATGGGAATTGAGATCAGGAGGGCAAGACGCAGGGAGAGCAGAAGAACGCGGCGGCATTCGGGGGCGGAATTTGCGCCGAAAGCGTTAGCCGTGAGTCCGGTTGTGCCCATTCTCAGAAACCCGCAGAGCCAGAAGAAGACATTGAGCATCATTGCCCCGACGGAGATGGCCCCGATATAGGAGGCTGCTCCGAGGTGTCCGGCCACCGCCGTGTCGCATAGGCCAAGGAGGGGGACGGTGATATTATTGACAATTGCAGGAACGGCCAGACGCAAGATCCGGCCGTTCATACTCTCATTACCCGTAGTTGTTTTTCCCATCAGTCATTCATTTCCCCGACGAGAGGGATTTCCATCATTTTGCGCACTTCCTCCGCCGAATGGCCTTGTCCGAAAAGGAACATCAGCTTGGTGATTGCGGCTTCGGAAGTCAGGTCATGACCGGATACCACACCTGCATCGTTCAGGACGCGACCGGTTTCATAACGGTGAGGAAGGACCATACCGTTATCGCATTGCGTGACATTTACGATGACAATCCCTTTGTCGACGGCATCCTTGATCGCATTGATAAACCATTCATCCGTCGGGGCATTTCCGGCCCCATAGGTTTTCATCACAACGCCTTTCAAGCCGGGCATTGAGAACATGTGGCGCAGGATGGTTTCCGAAATACCGGGGAAGAGGCTCAGATACATTACGTTCGTATCGAGCCCATGATGAATCTTCAGGCCTTCATCCGTCAGGGGGCGCCAGAGGGCTTCCCGTCGGAAGGTAATGCCGAGGCCTATTTTGGCCAGGCGGGGGAAATTGTTTGATTTGAATGCGTTGAAATTGTCCGCGCTATACTTCGTGCTTCGGTTTCCTCGCCACAGATAGTTTTCAAACAATATGGCAACTTCCTGAAGCATTGGGGAGCCGTCGATGTCGCGGGCGGCAGCGACCTGGATAGACGTGATCAGATTCTCCTCCCCATCCGTGCGAACCTCCCCTATCGGGAGTTGGCTACCGGTGATGACGACGGGCTTTCGCAGGTTCTCCAACATGAAACTGAGGGCGGAGGCTGTGTAGGCCATGGTGTCTGTTCCGTGAAGGACAACAAAACCGTCATAATCGTCGTAAGCATGCTCAATGACAGTTGCAATGTGATCCCAATGGGAGGGGCACATTGCGGAGGAATCTATCGGAATATCGAATTGGAAATTATCTATATCATACCCGAGGCGTCTCACCTTAGGGACATTGTCGATCAGATGCTCGAAATCAAACGGGACAAGAGAACCTGTCCGGGGGTCCTCGGTCATGCCGATAGTGCCTCCGGTGTAGATGATAAGGATTTTCGGGGGGTCAATTCCCGGCTTGGGCTTATAACCCGGACATTCGTCGGCACGTATGGCCCCTTTTTTGAATACGCCAGGTAGATTTTCCATAGGATGTTAGATCGGTTAGATGGTGCAAATATAATACTTTTTTCAAAACCTCCCATAGAGCAATAACAAAATATGCCGCAGAACATAAAGTTCCGCGGCACATTATATTATATCAGTCTCAGTCTGTCTTAACGGACGAGAATTTTGGAAGCCTTATTGCCCTTGACCATAATGTAGAGACCATTGGAAGGTTCGGCCACGCGTACACCCTGGAGGGTATAGAATGCGACAGGGGCGTCTTCAGCCTCGATAGTGGCTACCGCACCTTCTACCTCACCTTTGAGAACAAAGTTCTTGAGCTCCCAAGCGAGCGAGCCGGCGCCATCATTGATGTAGTGGAAAGCGATTTCAACCTTGCTGCCATCATAAGCGGAGAGATCGAATTCGTTGCTGACCCAAGAAGACCAGTTGCTTGACGGTTTTTCAGGGAAGTTAGCCATCACGAGCACTTCCCATTCATCGGAACCGACTTCGCGGATATTGACGGTAGCGTAATCTTCCTGCTGGCTGGGGAAAGTAAATCCATAAGCCTGTTCGACGCTCATTGTGCAGTTCTTGCGCTCGGTGAGGTCAAATTCCTTGAGAAGCCAGTCGCTTGCCTCGAGGTTTTTGCCATCCTTATAGGAGTTGGCAATTGCGCATTTGGGGTTGGAATTGATGCGCCATCCGCTGAGACCATTGTCAATGTCGTTGACGATAGTCCAGTCGGAAAGGGAGGAATCAAATGCGTTCTGGTAAACGATGTCAGAGGGAGCGGGAGTCCCGCCACCTTCGCCGCTAACAACGATTTTCTTGATGCGGACCTGAGCGACCTCAGCGGTAGCAGTGATTGTTTTGCCAGCGCCAGTGATGGTGTATACATTTCCGCTGAGCGAACCGGTCCATCCATTAGAAAGAACGAGTTCCTTGATGAATTTGCCATCATCGTAATCGTCATAAGTGATCTGGATGGTCTTCATCTCTACTGTCTCTGAATCAATCGTAAAGTTTGAACCCTTATATACGCGCCACGCAAAAGTGTTTGCATTGGGAGCAATAAGCTCTGTCGTAGAGGAGCCAAGATCAGTTGTGATGGTGAACGTTGCGCCGCTGGCAGAGCTTGTCTGCGTGAAGCCTGTTCCCTTTGCTTCCCAAGTTCCGGCATTGCTGATGTCGAAGATGGTATAGCCATTGATTCCGGGGTCGGGATCAACCGGCGTGGTTGAACCGTTGGGCTCAAGAGCAGACGGAGTCAGAGGAGAATCAGAAATAGTTTCTTCATCAGAAACGATAAGAGAGTTGATGCGGACCTGACCGGCAGTTGCCGTACCAGTGAACGACTTAGACCCGGCCGAAATAAGGTTATAGATTTCATCCGTGAGAGTTCCAGTCCAGCCGTCGCTCAAGCCCATCTCCAGGACATATTTATTGTCGCTGTAAGTATCATACTCGATCCGGATGGCCTTCATAGTGACATCTGCGGAGGATACCGTGAACTTAGAGCTCTTGTAAACGCGCCATGCGTAGGGAGCATTGGCAACGGGAGAGACGAGGGTCGTGCTGGAGGAAGCCTGGTCGGTAACGATGCTGAAAGAAACATCGCCGAACTTCTGGGTCTGGGCAAAGCCTGTGCCTTCTGTTCCCCATTCGCCACCATTCTCATGGTCGAAGAGCTTGTAGCTGGTGGCCTGCATGGAAGCGGCGCCGAGGGCTACAGCTGCGAGAGAAAGTAGAATTTTCTTCATGTTAGTTATGTGTTATTGGTTGTTTTATTTGTACAGATACCCGAGGCCGCAACGACCCCGGGTATCTTTATTTCAGCTTATTTTCAGTCAACGATAACCTTCGTTGCCTTGCCACCCTGAACGCGGATGTAGACTCCGTTTGCAGGAGCAGCTACCTTTACACCCTGAAGGTTGAAGTAGACGGCTGCGCCGTTCTCAGCCTCGATGAGGGCCACAGAGTCATCGGTAGTTTTGGTGTATTCCAAGGGATAAACCTGAAGGTTCTCCTTGTAGACTGCCACAGCACCGAGGACATCGTATGTAGCGGCTTCTACGCCTTCAACCTTGAATGTGTTGTAGAACGTAACATTTTCTCCGTTCATGACGCCTGTGAAAGTCACTTTGTCGGAAGGAGTCTCTTCAGCGAAGACGACTTTCTGGAGAATGACAACCTCGTTCATTACCAATTCGGAGGCGCTGGAGACAGTGGGATAAGTAACGTCGACAGATTCCGTAACAGCCGGGAGAGTGCCTACCGGCTTGATTTCGTAGAGTCCGTTGTAGATGTCAACTTCGCCAGACCAGCCGCCGGGGAGGACATTGCCCTTTTCAAGGCCAAGGTTGCTTGCATAGATAAGGGAGGAAGCAGTTTCATCCTTGATATAAACGTTGGAGCCATTGACATAGACAACAGTCACATCGCCCATCATCATCATCTTGTCGCCCTTAGCAGGAGCCTTCTCGATGAACTCAGCAAGGTTCTTGGCAGCGTCCATGACGTTGATCGTATAGCTTGCCTTGCCAGCGGAGAAGGTTTCATTAGCTTCGGTTGTAGCGGTAATGACCGTTGTTCCTGCACCGAGGATTGTGACATCACCATTTTCAGCTACGGTAGCAACTTCTGTATCAGAAGAAGTGTAAGAGACCTTCAGGCCATTGGGGTTTTCAAGTTTGGGAGCAGTGAAGTCATCGCCGAGCACGACATTGAATTCAGTTTCCTCATACTTGATTCCGGAAGGAAGAAGCTGCGTAGCGGAAGGAATGCCTACGTAGTCGATCTTGTTGATCTGGAGGTAGCCGTTTGCAGTGCCCTTAGGACAATCGAACTCAACCTTGATATACTGATTCTCCTTCGGATCGGGGAGATTGACTTTCACGACACCGGTTGCAAGGCTTTCAGTGAAATCTACGCCGACTGCATTGGTATAGTCGTCAGTGCTGGAAGTATAGACGGTAGCTTTAGTGGGAGTACCGCCGCTTCGGATCTCCATATCAATCTCGAGAGAAGCAACTGTTCCGTTTGATGCGAAGTCCGTTTCAATGAAAGGCACGTAATCAACGTTCTTGTTACCGGCGCGGACAAAGTCCCATCCGTTCTTGTTATTATTGAAATAAGCAACGGTCCATTCGAGGTCACCATCTTTCACGGTCCAGACATCGGAGTAAGAATTCACCGACTCAATCTGGTTTTCCTTGAGAGGATTGAACGAGAAGAGGACTCCGTCAGTGTCAGACTTGCCCTGGACAGCGATAACGTAAGACGCTTCGCCAGCCTCGAACTCATCCGTGGCAGCAGAGGTAGCTGTGATCGTCACCAACCCGGCGTTTACGAGAGTCACCTTGCCCGTGTTGACGTCTACAGTGGCGACGTCTGTATTGGAAGAGCTGTAGACGACCGAAAGGTTGTTGGGGTTGTTGAGGGTCGGAGCTACGAAATCTTCGCCGAGGACAGCTTCATACTCAGTCCAGTCGTAGCTAAGACCTGCGGGCTTGAGAGCAGGGACTTCGCCACCTTCATGTTCGTAGTATGTGATCCCGGCCAACTGTATGAAACCATTGTTTGAAGCCTTCCCGCAATCGAATGCGACCATATAGTACTGGTTGGCTTTCGGAGCAGTGATTTTAACGGAAACAGCTTGTTCAAACTCATCCGTTGTCACTTTGTCCGTAAAGTCATATTCGGCAGCATTCTCGAAATCGAGATTATCGGCAACATAAATGGAAGCCTTGTTAAGCTTGTCATTCAAACCGGTTTTGCATTGCCAGACATCGACGACAATTTCGCCTACTTGCTCGGCAATCATGAAATCTGTAGTCACGGAGCCGACAATGGCAGCCGTACGCCATCCTGTGCGGATAAAATCCTCCCAGCCGCCATTGTTATTGTTGAAATTTTTGACGGTCCAGTACTGGTCAGCACTATTTTTTAGTTTCCAGTCGTTGGTATAATTATTTGTGAAGTTTTGGAAGCTGTTGGCGTCGCAATTAACGTATGTTATCACGTTTCCAGCAGCAAAAGCCGGGATAGAGGCGCCCAGCAACGCGCAAGTTAGTAGAAAGTTTTTCATATCAAGGTGTTTGATTTACTGCAAAGATAGAAGTAAAAATTCAGATAACAAAAGAAACGCGAAAAATTATTAAAAATGCGATAAAAAGAGCGGAATCGACCATACCAG